>CANBOV010000123.1 GCA_947371275.1 Flavobacteriaceae bacterium
TATTGCTTTGGCAGCTTGGCTTTTCACAAGAAAAACCAACTCCTACAATTTACAAACACGGTCATAACGGCATGGAACTGATTATGAAAAGTAATAGTGGCACCACCATCATTAGCACTTTTAATTCTAAAATGGCAATTAAAGACGAGGTTGCCGAAAAGGTGTATGATGCTTTTAAAAAAGATGAAATTGTCAATGGTCAACCGCTCACCATTATCATTAATCAAGCAACCGTTATTGGCACTTGCCAAATTAAAAAGAAAGGTACTTTAACAGCAGTTAACTTTTACTATGAAAAAGTAGAATGGGCGTCGGGACTTGTTGAAGTTTACAGGAAGTGATTTTTGTATATTGTATTTGGTGGAATAGAAATTCCAATATTCAAATTCCAAATATGGTAAGAAATTCCAATATTCAAATCCCAAATTCCAATGCTATAACGAGTAAAGAACCTACAACTTTTAACCTTTTAAACCTTCAACTTTTAACCCTACAACCTTTAACCTTATAAACCTTTAACTTTCTCCTAAAAATCAATCTGGTTTTGTGAAATAATATACTGGGATTCCTAATAACATAATCAACACTCCCCATCCGCAGGTAGAGAATTTGGTTAAGAGTAAACCTATACTTAGGGCTGTGGCAACGATAAGATATAAGGCAGGAAGTATGGGATAGCCGAATGCTTTATAGGGACGTTCGGCATCGGGTCTTTTTTTGCGGAGGATAAATATTCCGTAGATGGTTAGTATATAGAAAATCAAAACGATGATTACTACAAAATCGAGTAAGTCGCCATACTTTCCGGTTAAACATAGTGCTGAGGCCCATACACATTGTGCCCATAATGCCCATGAGGGTACACTGGCGTGATTCAATACTGCTGCTTGTTTGAAAAACAATCCGTCTTTAGCCATGGTATAATAGACTCTGGCTCCAGCCATAATCAACCCATTATTACAGGCAAAGGTGGAAATCATGATCATTACTGCAATAATGATAGTTCCGCTATCGCCAAAGATGTTTTGGGAAGCGACTACTCCTACTCTATCCGACTTTGCGAAGGCAATATCTTGTAATGGGATTACGGCTAAATACATCATATTGGCCATTACGTATATGGCACTGACGATAAAAGTCCCCAAAAACAAACTCAATCCTACATTGCGTTTTGGATTTTTAATTTCGCCAGCAATAAAGGTCACTCCATTCCAAGCGTCGCTTGAAAACACAGAACCTACCATTGCGGCAGATATAGCGGCTATCAAGCCTTTACCGGCTACTGACATCCACTCGTGGGTATCTTTATTATAAGATTTTAATTCAAAGGCATTGTTCCAATTGGCATTCCAAATATCGGCTTTAGCGGCGAGTGTAAATCCAAAGATGATCAGTCCTAATAGCGATAGAATTTTTATAATGGTCAAAACGGTTTGAAGCATCTTACTGTCCTTTACCCCTCGGCTATTGAGATAAGTCAAAAATATAATGGTAATAATCGATACTATCTGGGCGGCATTGAGATTGAATGCTCCTAGAGAAAACAATATATTTTCATCGGACAAGGGCTCGTATAAATAAGCGGCAAATTTAGAGAAAGCGACTCCTACGGCAGCTATAGTCCCTGTTTGAATTACTGCAAAGAAGCTCCAACCGTATAAAAATGCAATAAGCTTGTTGTAGGCTTCTTTTAAATACACATATTGCCCTCCGGCATTGGGAAACATCGCACTTAGCTCGCCATAACTTACGGCCGCAATTACGGTTATCATTCCAGTCAATACCCATATCAAGGTCAGCCATCCTGCGGAACCCACTTGACGCACAATGTCGGCACTTACAATAAAAATCCCTGAACCTATCATCGACCCTACCACTAACATGGTTCCGTCTAATAATCCTAATTCTCTTTTAAAATCGTCGTTGGGTTGGCTCATTTTTAGGTTGTTTAGTTTTTAGGTTGTAGGTTTTTGTTGGTGGCTATAGGTTGTAGGTAACCATTGTGGTTAGTTAGTGCATAGATTTTATCTGTTCAGACAAAAATATGTGAGAAATGGAATCAAATTTATATTGCAATATTATTTTATCCCATAAATTATTAACATCAAAGACACCATATTGCTTGTAGTGATATTATAATTTAAATTTAACAAGTTCGAAACATTAATTACTATCGCAAAACATATTGCCTCTAAGAGGAATTAATGATCGTATTTACAATCTTCAAGTAGTTTCTAGATTTTATTTTATATAAATTACAACTCCACTTTTAACTTTAAGCCTAGAACCTAAAAACTTTCAATTAAAAAACTACAACCTAAACTTTCAACTAAAAAAAAACTCCTAGCTTACACTAGGAGTTTACATTTGCAAAAATGTATTACTAACCTTTTAGGCGTTACCTGCGGCTGCAATTAAGTTTAATGCCGAACCTGCTTTGAACCAACCAATTTGACTATCATTATAAGTATGATTTGCCAAAATAGTTTCTACTGAACCATCGTTGTGAGTGATTTCAATAGATAACGGTTTGCCAGGAGCGAAACTCGTCAAGTCAACAAAGTTGAAGGTATCGTCTTCTTGTATTTTATCATAATCGGATTCGTTAGCAAAAGTTAAGGCTAACATCCCTTGTTTTTTCAAATTGGTTTCGTGGATACGTGCAAAAGATTTTACTAAAACTGCTTTTACACCTAAGAAACGAGGCTCCATAGCAGCGTGCTCACGAGAAGAACCTTCACCATAGTTTTGGTCACCCACTACTATTGATGGTACTCCTGCAGCTTTATACGCTCTTTGTACAGCTGGAACTGCTCCGTATTCGCCTGTCAATTGGTTTTTCACTTTGTTTGCTTCTTGGTTGAAAGCATTCACAGCACCAATTAACATATTGTTAGAAATATTATCTAAATGACCACGGAAACGCAACCATGGACCTGCCATAGAGATATGGTCTGTAGTACATTTTCCGAAAGCTTTGATTAACAATTTAACTCCTGTATAGTTTTGACCATCCCAAGCATCGAAAGGCGCTAACAATTGCAAACGTTCTGATGTTTCAGAAACAGCTACTTGTACACCACTTCCATCTTCAGCTGGCGCTTGGAATCCTGCATCTTCTACAGCGAAACCTTTGTTAGGCAATTCGTCCCCTGTTGGAGGAGTAAATTTCACTGCTTCGCCTTTATCATTTAATAAAGTATCAGTAAGCGGGTTGAAAGACAAATCACCCGAGATTGCCAAAGCAGCAACCATTTCAGGAGAAGTTACAAAAGCGTGTGTATTTGGATTTCCATCTGCACGTTTCGAGAAGTTTCTATTGAACGAGTGCACGATAGTGTTTTTCTCCCCTTTGTCTGCTCCTTCTCTATCCCATTGTCCGATACAAGGTCCACAAGCATTAGTAAATACTTTAGTTCCCATTTTTTCAAAAGTAGCGATAATACCGTCTCTTTCGATAGTGTAACGCACTTGCTCAGAACCTGGATTGATACCGAATTCTGCTTTTGGAGTAATTCCGTGAGCCACGGCTTGCTCAACAATAGAAGCAGCACGCGCCATATCTTCGTAAGAGGAGTTGGTACAAGAACCAATTAATCCCCATTCAACTTTTAAAGGCCAACCGTTTTTAGCAGCCTCTTCTTTCATTTTTGATACTGGAGTTCCTCTGTCTGGAGTGAAAGGTCCATTGATGTATGGTTCTAATTCTGATAGGTTGATTTCAATAACTTGATCAAAATATTGGTTTGGATCTGCATATACTTCAGCATCACCAGTCAAATAGCTTGCTACTTTATCCGCAGCATCTACTACATCTTGACGACCTGTGGAAGCTAAATAACGTCTCATAGAGTCGTCATAACCAAAAGTTGAAGTCGTTGCTCCAATTTCAGCTCCCATATTACAAATGGTACCTTTACCTGTACACGACATATTGATAGCACCTTCTCCAAAATATTCTACAATAGCACCCGTTCCTCCTTTTACAGTAAGAATATCCGCTACTCTAAGAATAACGTCTTTAGGAGCCGTCCATCCGTTTAATTTACCTGTTAACTTTACTCCAATAAGTTTAGGGAATTTTAATTCCCAAGCCATACCAGACATTACATCAACCGCATCAGCACCACCTACACCAATAGCTAACATACCTAATCCACCTGCATTCACAGTGTGTGAATCGGTACCAATCATCATACCTCCAGGGAAGGCATAATTTTCTAAAACTACTTGGTGAATAATACCAGCTCCTGGTTTCCAGAAACCGATACCATATTTGTTAGAAACCGAAGAAAGGAAATCGAATACTTCTTTAGATTGTGAATTAGCAACTG
Source organism: Flavobacteriaceae bacterium (assembly GCA_947371275.1). GTDB lineage: Bacteria > Bacteroidota > Bacteroidia > Flavobacteriales > Flavobacteriaceae > Flavobacterium. The sequence continues at coordinate 4,335 of CANBOV010000123.1, forward strand.
CTAAATCCGTTTTAGCACCTACTTTCGCTTGAATCAAGTGATCACAATGTACGGTTGTAGGAACTGCTACTGTTTTTTTACCCGCATGCATAAATTGCAATAAAGCCATCTGAGCGGTTGCATCTTGGCACGCTACTCTATCAGGAGCAAAATCTACATAATCTTTTCCACGAGAGAAGGCAGCAGTTGGCGTTCCTTCCCATAAATGTGAATATAAAATCTTTTCAGAAAGTGTTAATGGACGACCAACAAGCTCACGAGCCTTATCAACTCTAGAAGCCATGTTATCATACACTTTTTTAATCATTTCAATATCAAAAGCCATAATAAATTAGGTTAATTTGTTTGCGGAACAAATTTACAAAAACGAAGTTCCATTAAAAAATTTTAAGTGAAATATCTTTATTGAGTTTAATAATTTACAAAATGATGATTTTTGCTATACAATTATTATCAAAAACATATTTAAAGCAGAAAATATTATCAAATCGATAATTTTAAAAGCGCTACGAAATCGATTTCGAGAGTATTTCATACAAAAAACTCCTAATCAGCGAACTAATTAGGAGTTTTTAGATGATTTTATTTAAGATTACAACAACTTATCGATGATCATTTCCTCAGTAATACCTTCGGCATCGGCTTTGTAATTTTTAATAATTCTGTGACGTAGAATCCCTACCGCAACGGCCTTAACATCCTCAATATCCGGAGAGAATTTGCCATTAAAAGCAGCGTTTGCCTTAGCGGCTAAAATAAGGTTTTGAGAAGCTCTAGGACCTGCACCCCAATCTAAATAATTTTTCACATAATCATTAGTTAATGGATTATTAGGA
>CANBOV010000124.1 GCA_947371275.1 Flavobacteriaceae bacterium
AGAGGGTATCATTTGATTTCGGGAGGTACTGATAATCATATGATGTTGATTGATTTGCGCAACAAAAACATTTCGGGTAAAGATGCTGAGATTGCCTTAGGCAAAGCGGAAATTACAGTGAATAAAAACATGGTTCCATTTGATGATAAATCGCCTTTTGTGACTTCGGGTATCCGAGTAGGAACTCCGGCCATCACGACACGTGGATTGGTAGAGAGCGATATGGAAACCATAGTGGCTATGATTGATAAAGTATTGATGAATCATACCAATGACGAACTACTGGAAGGTATAGCGGATGAAGTGAATGAGATGATGAGTGAGCGCGCTATTTTTGTGTATTAAAAGCTTTTTATTTAAATACCACTTTAGAGAAGGCCTTCCTTATGGAAGGTCTTTTTTATTTTGAAAATAGTCACGGATTATAAATCCGATCCCTCTTCTTTTTTATTTTATGATAATTGTTGGACAATAGCTAGCATAGATGTCGTAAATTTGAGTGTCAAAATTAGATTAAAGCCTACTTAATGAAATTAGTTACCATATTCCGTTTGCTCCCAGTACTATTCTTAGTTTCTTGTTCCAAAAAAGACAAGGGGGAGTTGCAACCTACTTTGGGCACTGTCACTGAAAGTGTCTATGCTTCAGGGGTTGTCAAATCTGAAAATCAGTATACTGTTTATTCTACCGTTAATGGGGTGTTGCAGCAAATAGCCGTTACGGCAGGGCAAGCAATCGTTAAAGGGGAATCCTTATTTCAGATTGAAAGCGAGAAAGCGGCCTTGAATACGGAGAATGCGCGCTTAGCCTACCAATTGAGTCAGGAGAGTAATCATTACATACAAGATAAGATTGGAGAACTGGAAACCAAAGTACAGGCTGCTAAAGACAAATTGGCTCTGGATGAGTCGGTTTACAACCGCAACAAGAATATTAAGCAGTATAATGTCATTTCGGAGGTGGATTATGAGCGTGTCGTGTTGGCTTACAAAAATTCTAAATCCAATTACGAAGCCACTTTGAAGCAATTGTCGCAGTTAAGAGCCCAATTGAAAAACGAGCAAAGCCGAAGTAACATCAATTTGAAAATCAATGAAAAGGCCCAAAGTGATTTTACGGTTAAAAGTGCATTTTCGGGGGAGTTGTTTGATGTCTTAGTGAAAGAAGGTACGTTGATTACCACGCAGACTCCTTTGGCAATTATAGGGGAAAAGAATTCGTATTTATTGGCCTTGGATGTTGATGAGAATGATATGGTGAAGGTTAAAATCGGTCAGGTGATGGAAGTTACAATGGACAGTTACAAAGGGAAGGTGTTTGACGCAACGGTTGATAAGATTTACCCGATTATGGATGAGCGTTCGAGAACCTTTAAGATAGAGGCCCATTTTACTGCACCGCCTAAACAATTGTATCCCAATTTAACGGCGGAGGCCAATATTATTATACGCACTAAAAAGAAGGTATTGACGATTCCGAAGTCCTATTTGGTCGACAACACCTATGTCTTGGTAAATGATGACGAAAAGCGCAAAGTGACTATTGGCTTGAGTGATTATCAGCATGTGGAAATAGTGGGAGGACTGAATGCTACTGAAACGATATATAAGCCTAAGTAATGAATTTTAAACTCATCTTGAACATTGCTTTTCATTTGCTTAGGGCCCGATTGAAACAAACGGTTGTAGCTGCTGTGGGGGTTACTTTTGGGATTGCGATGTTTATTACGTTGGTGAGTTTTATGAACGGCATGAACGATTTGTTGGACGGATTGATGTTAAATCGGACTCCACACGTTCGTTTATATAACGAAATCAAACCCTCTGAACAACAGCCTATTTCGTTTTCAAAAAAGTATCAAAACAACACCAATTTCATTTCGTCCGTAAAGCCCAAGGATCGGGGTAAAGCGATTTATAATTGCAAGTCGGTTATCCACACTCTAAAACTAGACCCACGGATTATTGACGTTGCTCCCAAGGTTACGGCACCCGTCTTTTTTAATTCGGGTACTATTGAAATTGCGGGTATGGTAAATGGAATTGATGTGTTGGCCGAGGAAAAATTATTTAAAATTAGCGACTATATAATTGAGGGCACGGTACCTGATTTGTTGCAAAACAACAGTATCATTATTGGGAAGGGCTTGGCGGATAAGATGCTCTTAGAAAAGGGAGATATTATTAAAGTGACAACCTCCAAGGGAAATTTGGCTTCTTTAAAAATCGTAGGAATCTCGCAAATCGGAATTGCTGATATTGATAATACCATGAGTTATACTTCGCTGGTTACGGCTCAGAAGTTGCTGGGAGAGCCTACCAATTACATTACTGACATACAGGTTAAGACTTATGATATCAAAACAGCACCGGCTTTGGCTAAGGAGTTTAAGGAGAAATTTGGTTTAGACACCATTGACTACCAGACCACTAATTCCCAATTTGAAACCGGGAGTTCGATTAGAAGTCTGATTTCCTATGCGGTGGGAATTGTTTTATTGATAGTTGCTGGGTTTGGGATTTATAATATTTTGAACATGATGATTTTTGAGAAAATGGATAGTATAGCGATCTTGAAGGCTACGGGCTTTTCGGGTAGTGATGTGAAGTGGATTTTTATTTCCTTATCGATGATTATTGGGTTGGCCGGCGGTTTATTTGGCTTATTGTTTGGCTATACCTTATCGAGTATTGTAGATGTGATTCCGTTTAACACGGCGGCTTTGCCTACGGTGAAGACCTATCCAATTAATTATAATCCCTTGTTTTATTTTATTGGGATCACCTTTGCGTTACTTACTACTTTTATTGCGGGCTTGTTTCCGGCTTTAAAAGCCAGTAAGATCGATCCTGTTGAGATTATTAGGGGGAAATAGTTTAGCCACGAAGGCACGAATGATTTTTGATAGATTGGGTTGAATGGTTTTAGCCACGAAGGCACGAATGATTTTTGATAGATTGGGTTGAATGGTTTTGGCCACGAAGGCACGAATGATTTTTGATAGATTGGGTTGAATGGTTTTGGCCACGAAGGCACGAATGATTTTATAGTTTGAAATGAGTGATATAGTTTTAGAGACTAAGAAATTGACTAAGTATTTCTACGACCCTGTTAAGTTTCAGGTGTTGAAGGAGATAGACATGCGTATCAATCATGGGGAGTTTGTTTCCATAGTCGGTAAATCGGGTTGTGGGAAGTCGACTTTGTTGTATTTGTTATCCACTATGGATACGGATTATGAGGGGCAATTGTATTTGGAAGACGCTTTGATTACGGGAAAGACAGATAGGGAGTTGGCACAAATCAGGAATGAGAAGATTGGGTTTGTGTTTCAGTTTCATTATTTGCTTTCGGAATACAATGTCTTGAGAAATGTGATGTTACCCGGCTTGAAGTTGGGCAAACTTTCCGAAGCCGAAATAGAACACCATGCCATGGAGCATTTGAGAACGTTGGATATGGCAGAGCAAGCCTTAAAGATGCCGAACCAATTGAGCGGTGGACAAAAGCAGCGAGTGGCAATCGCTCGGGCACTTATTAATAATCCCTTGGTTATAATGGGGGATGAGCCTACTGGGAACTTGGACAAAAAGAATAGTGATTTGGTTTTTGATATTTTTAGCCAGCTTACTCAGGAACATAAGCAGACCTTGTTGATTGTGACGCACGACACTGATTTTGCCTCCCGAACCCAACGCACCATAACGATGCAGGACGGCAGCATAATTTCTTAATAAATTATGGAATTGTCAATTTTTAGTGTTAAGTAATTGTAATTTAGAGATTAAAGTACTAAAAAATAACAATTGTTTATTGGATTGTAAAAAAATAATTATTTTATTTGTGGTCTTAACTTTAAAAAACAAACAAAAAAATTATGAAAAATTTACTTATCAGATTCTCTGTTTTGTGCTTGGCAATTGCGACTGTTAGTTGTAGTAAAGACAGCAGCGGCAGTAAAACATTTACGCCAAAAGTATCAGCCATTGATGTTGCTAAAATTGTTCCTGCTGGAATGCAAAACGCAAAGCCTGAAGCATACGCAATGATTTCAGAAATGAGTGGTTATATGGCTATGCCAGCTGCTTTCATGCAAAATCCACATGGAAAAACGGGTACAACTTCAGGTACATGGACCGAAGGAGAGTATACTATAGTTTATTCTTATGGTGATAATGGTACGCAATACAATTTTAATTATGTAGGAACTAATGCTCAAGGGCAACAGGTATTTACTATTGCTGGTTGGGAATTAATGGATGGTACTGCAGGGTCATGGGATTATACTATTAACGCTTCGGCAATAGGAAATGATCCTAGTCTTGGAAACTTTAATGTAAGTTTTGATTGGAATACTAATACACAAGGAGGTTATCATTTTGATATGGCATTCAATATGGGTGATTTAGGTTACCACTATGTGATGAATACGTTTGGTAATTTATCAGGTAATATCGCTATATCTTCTGGTGCTCCATTAGTACAAACAGACTACATTGAGTGGACTGCTACTGCTGGAACATGGACAGATTATACTACAGATCCTGCTACAGTGACTTCTTGGACAAACAACTAGTCTAAGCACATAAATATAAAAAAGGATGTTGGTTTTCAACATCCTTTTTTTTTGTGCCTATGCTTTAACGATGATATCGTATTTTTCGAGTAAGCCTTTGAGTCCGTCACTCGAGAATATGGCCTTTTTGAGTTTGTTTTTCTCGGGGTCTATGGTATAATCGTAACTGGTATAGAAATCGGCTTTGTGGGCTATGGTGTTTATGAACACCGCTCTTCTTAGGTTACAATTATCAAACAAAGCCTCTGTTAAGTCACTGCCCATAAAATCTACGGCGATCATGCTGCAATTGATGAATTGCATTTTCTTTAGTTTGAGGGCATAGAATTTGGCGTAATCGAGTAGGCAGTCTTTGAAGTGGAATTCGAAGATGACTTGGTCGGTCATGGCAAAATTAACTGCGGTAAAATCACAGCGGTTAAATTGCACCCCCCGTAGGGAAAGGTAATTAATTTTGGTATCTTTAAAATTACAATCAAAGAAAGTGCAATCAATGAAAAATACGCTTTGAAACGTACATTCGGTGAAATCACAGTGGTGGAAGGTACAGTTTTCGTACTCTTTGTATTTGAT
>CANBOV010000125.1 GCA_947371275.1 Flavobacteriaceae bacterium
CGGTTACATATTCTTTAAACCATTCGATAATCTGCCGGTTGGTCCAGCCACCTTGTTGTTCTAAGGCCAAGGGTAAGTCCCAATGGTAGAGCGTTACAAAAGGTTCGATACCTTGTTCGATACAAGTGTCCAATACCTTATGATAAAAATCCAAGCCCGCTTGATTGACCTTGCCCGTCCCTTCGGGAAGGAGACGCGACCAGGCGATGGAAAGACGGAAATTGGGCACCCCCATTTCTTTCAATAGGGCAATGTCTTCTTTATAGTGGGTGTAAAAATCGGCCGCGGTATTGGGCGAATCATTGTTGGCTATTTTATTCTTTTTGGCGGCAAACTCCTCCCAGATCGAAGGGCCTTTACCATCTTTATCATGGCCTCCCTCAATTTGTAAAGCAGACGTTGAAACACCCCATAAGAAGTCTTCTCCAAAATCACTTCGGGTAAGTTTAAATGCCGCGGATTCGGTATTTTTAATGCTCATGGGTCTACCTTATTTTTTGGGTTTACGCTTTTTAGTAACTGACGATGGTGCGTGGGTATCGATGATTAAATCAACTATCTCCTTGGCGTTATCGGGGTAGTTCACAGGCACTATGGCCGTACTCTCTACCCAGTCGATGAGGGCTCCTACACTCTTTTTATTCAATTTCTTCACTACGGGTACACCCATCTCTTTCAGCATGGCAGCATTACAATGCTGTTCGTATTGCTTTTTCATCGGGATCACCAGTAACTTCTTTTTCAAGAAAAGAGCTTCACTAGTAGTTCCAAAACCGGCATTGGTCAACACACCCGCCGAAGAAGCGATGCTGTCCAAAAACTTCTGACTGTCTATAGGGGAAACCTGTACATTAAATAAGGTATAGGCTTTTTTACTGTGTTTTGAAAATACTTGCCATTGTACTTCAGGTATCTTTTTAAGGCGGTTAATGATGGCTACATCATCATAGGACGGTAAATACACGGTGTAATGTCCGTCATTCGTAGGCGTGATGATGCGCACTTCTTGGCGGATGATGGGTGTAAATATGGTATCTCCCAACCGCTTGAAATGAAAGCCATAATTGACTAAGGTGGGTGCATAGTTTTGCAATACCAATCGGCCCATTAAATCATCATTTTTAGGTCGGGGTGCCAAGGGATGCAAGGTGGCTACTTGATTACTTAACCCTATGCAAAGCGTTTTAGCTTTAAGCGCCGCCCATACTGATACGGGTTCGAAATCACTGATTACCAAATCATAGTCCTTCACTTTGAGACTCTTGATGTCTTTGAAGAGTTTGCCCGATTTCATTTTCAAAAAGGTCTTCCAGAAGTTGATGCCGCCTTTTTTACCAAAGATAAAAGACAAGCCATTCAATTTATATTTAACGGGAAAAGGCAAAACGATATCCGATTGGATGCCGCTGACCAATATATCTACCTCGCCTCTGGCCTGCAGATGCGGGATGATTTCTATGGCTCTGGTGATATGTCCGTTACCCGTTCCTTGAACCGCGTAGAGTATTTTCATTTAGCTTCCTAGTTAAATTCGTAAGTTGCTTTTAGTTGCCAATAATAATCTTCTTAAAAGATTGGAAGTGGTCCATTTTTATAGCCACATAATAAACCCCTTTCGGAAGCGTTGCTGTGGGGATACTGCATTCGGTCGTCAGATTAGTTACCTCTTGTTTATACACCACTTGGTATAGTTCATTAAAAAGCAGTACACTGGCCTTTTGTGCCGTATTGGAACTAAAAGAAAGATGGAGTACGTCCTTTACCGGATTAGGATAGGCCGTTACCTCATAAGAGGTGGTGTTTTGTATCGTCCCCAAAGTCGTAAAATTGACACTTACCGCACCATAATTATCAGAACCGTGCCCTGAGTTTACAGGGTCATATAAATCATAAATAGGATAATAAGAATAGGCCCATATAAAATTCAAAGCAGTGGTAGGAGTACCAAAATCATAATCAAGGGCATCACCCGTTGTAAAGGCTCTGGTTGCTGTAATCGTTCGGATACCGGCAACCACTGTATTGGTCACTAAAGTCCAATCCTCCGTTTCATCCGCTACAGGAGCATGGTGCAAGGCATCGGGGATATAAGAATCGGTGAGTTGGTTATCCCCCGTCATCATCACACAATCGACGTTAGTGTCCATAATGAGCGAATTAAACCCTATGGCAAACCAACGGTCAGCAGGTCCCTTTAGCGTAAGGGTAACCGTTGACGTTGTGTTGTTTTTATCCAAACGAAAGCTCATGGTGCCATCCAATACCACCAAACCCGTAGTCGTCGTTTGACTGTAGGTAGTAGTAAACACTACCATCGAAAATAAAGAAGCTATTAGTATCTTTTTCATTTCTTGAATTTTATATCGGTTTTGGTGGTCTCCATAAAACCATCGAGCATTTTGGAGAAGAGCTGACTGTTGTCTAAGTTGGCCAATTCATCTTCTTCCTCTGCTTCACTTCCAGCAAAATCGGCTTCATTGTAGCGGAACAAGGTCCACTCTTGGCGGTAGTATTCTAGCGCCGTGAGGTTCTCGATCCAGTCGCCCGAGTTCATGTAGATCACTTCGCCCTCTTCGGTTTCTATGGTCTTGATTTCGGGATGATGGATGTGCCCGCAGATGACATAATCGTATTCTTTGGAAATGGCAATATCCGCTGCCGTCTTTTCAAAATCATTGATGAACTTAACGGCTTTCTTCACACTGTTCTTGATGGTTTTGGATAAGGAGATTTTGCCCCTCCCCATTTTGACCGACACCCAGTTGCAGAAGGCATTCAGCAGAATTAAGAAGTCGTAGCCGTGTGACCCTAGACGTGCGAGCCATTTGGAATGTTGCATGGTGACATCAAATACGTCTCCATGGAATATCCATACCTTCTGCCCGTCTAGTTCCAAGACCAGCTTGTTTTCAATGACTAGCGAACCTATTTTATTGCCGGCAAACTTGCGCAGCATTTCGTCATGATTCCCTGTGATGTAATAGACCTTCGTTCCCTTTTTGACCCAATTCATGATCTTAGTAATGACCTTCATATGGGATTTGGGCCAATAGCGTTTGCTGAACTGCCACATGTCGATGATGTCGCCGTTGAGCACCACCATTTTGGGTTTGATGCTATTCAAATATTTTAATAACTCGTTACTATGACAGCCATAAGTCCCCAGATGAATGTCTGAGAGGATTAATAAATCTACTCGTCTTTTTGGAGCTTGCTTGGCCATAAACGAACTATTTTAACTATTAGAAGTTATAAGTAAAGGCCAATGAAAACGTTCTACCATTTTTAATTCTCCAAGCTACATCATCTACTTTCGAATTAAATCCGTTTTCATTTAAAGGGTCACTAGTAAATAACAAATTGGTTAAATTAGATAGCGTATTCCCTAGATTCGGATTTTCCACTTTCTTGTTTTGGTAGAATACTAAATCCTGCGCTAGGATATTTTGCACGTTCAATTTCACTTCGATTTTGTTTTTATACAAGTTTTTAGCTATTTGAAGGTCCAAAAACGTTCTTGCTTTTTCCCAAAGTGAAGGCTCTACCTCACTGGATCCAAATACAATTCGGTTCCCTACGCGGTTTACGTTCATCGAAACGGCCCAACCGTTGTCTTTATTAATGTACTGTGCACCCGCATTCAATACATACGGAGATTGTCCTTGTAACGGTCTTGATTTTTCAGGATTGGCATCACTTACATTCGATACGTCTACTTTAGAACGGATGATTGCGATGTTAGAGAACAAGGTAACATCATCAAGAATCGCACTGTTTTCACCCCCTATTAGCGAACTCAACAAGGTTCTGAACTCAAACTCAAAACCACTGTTTTTAGCACTATTGGCATTTTCATAGGTAATCGTTTTATTGTTAATTTGTTGAATGATTTCAATAGGATTGGTAAACTTTTTGGAGAAATAAGAAACCGTAAACATTTGTCCTTTTCCAGGATATACTTCATAACGCAAATCAAAGTTTTGTACGCTTGCAATTTTTAAATTTGGATTTCCTTGTTTTAAGTACCCATCATCAAAATCATAGAAGGCAAAAGGCGCTAACTCTCTAAACTCCGGACGGTTTACCGTTTTAGAGAAACTTACACGGATATTTTGTTTGCTTGATACTGAATAGATGAAGTTCACCGATGGTAAAAAATCCGTTTGATGCTTGGATTGGTCTATTCGTTCCGATTCGTTCAATCTTGAATGTAGTGTTTGCGTATAATCTTCGATACGAGCTCCCCATACCAAGCGGAACTTTTTATAACGGTTATCAAACATCACATAGGCCGAATTCAATTTACAACCTGCTAAGTAGGCATCGGTTACCTTAGTCGCATCGTATAAGGTAAAACCATTTTGTCCGTTTCCTAGGTCGCCCATATTCGCCTGATTAAATATCGTCGCATTAGGCAACGTCAATAAATCATAGTTAAATGAGGTCGTTAAAGTATTATAGGTATTGTACTGTAATTGACGCGCTCTAAAATTACGATCTCTTACTTGGTAGAATCCACCCACTTTGATCTCGTTTATCGACTCTTCGCCAAAGTTGAATTTTTTGGAAAGGTCTAGTTTACCTCCTTTAATGGTTTCCTTATTTTCAGAGAAGAACATCCCCCCACCATAATCTGGACCCCCATTGTTTGAGGCAATTAAGGCATAAGCAACCGTTTCAGTTGGATCTGTACTGTTGGGATTAGCAATCGTGTACATATTACGTCTTAAGTTCGGAATCGAACGATTTACATTACTGTAGAAACCCGTCCAGTTGATTTTAACTTTAGGCTTCGTAAAATAATGTTCGCCACTCAAGGTACCCGAATAAATTTTGTTACTCGTAAACCATCTTGTATCCGTCAACGTAATACGTGGGTCGGCAACATCGGCTTGCGTGTTTCCTTCCAACAACAGGTTGGTTGAATTGATACTATAGATGTTTTTAAAGGAAATCGAATTGTTTTCATTGAATTTCAAAGAGAAGTTGGCCAAAGCTGCCGATAATACTTTCTCTATATATCTATTTTCGTT
>CANBOV010000126.1 GCA_947371275.1 Flavobacteriaceae bacterium
AATGTTCATAATGATAATTTGCTCAATGTTGATTTTGTGACAGATTATTTATCGATGGTTGCACCAGTCCCATTTTCATCTTCATTTCAGTTTACCGATGAAATAAAAACTTATTTAAAAAGCCGAAATCTGATTCTTGATGAATACAATATTGAAATAAATTATAGTACACTTTATAAACGATACAAAAATACGTTTATAGATGAAAAAGGAAATGTATCGAACTTAGTTGGCGTAGATTTTGTCGATATAAGGAATGACAATCAAGAATTAATAGCCACATGTTGGTATGGTTATAGAGAAATGTCAAATGTCGTTTTAGACGAAGCTTACTTGGAAAGAGGTTTAAGAATCAGAACGAAAAACATTTCAATTGGAAATGAATTTACTTGTAATAGATTTTTTGACATTGAGCGTACAAACTTGCGTTTTATAGGAGAAATTCACACGTTAAATGATGGTTTTATTCCAAATGCCAGACGCGATTATTTCACTGAGAACGCCACTTATCAGCAATTTGAAAAAAATTTAAAAGAAATATTAAAAGCAGAAAATCTTGAAAATAGATTAGCGCAAACTGCTTCTAAGCTCCACAACAGACTTAAAGAAATTCAAAAATATCAGGAAACATTACAGGAATTCGCAGAAAAGAAAGGTTCGTTCGAAAATGCTGCTACAGAAAGCTTTCATTTAAACAGATTGCGAGAATTGGAAGAGAAAGCCAAAAAAGCCAAAATTGAAATTGAGAAAATTAATTCCAAATCATCTAATTCTGAAAATGTAAAGAATTTATTTAAAAGTATTGTAGGTGAGAAAGACTTATCAGTTAAGAACCTTACTGGTGAAGATTTGCAAGTTAGTAAATACATTCCCCCTACTTTTTCAAAACTAAGTGAAGAACAGAGGGCTGTGGTTTTAGAGATTTTTGAAATTCTTGAGGAAGGTCTTGATTTTGATTTATCAGAATTAATAAAAAAACGAATAGTAGAGAAATACAATCAATAATGTCAAACGAAAAACGAAAAATTCTTTTAATAGAACCCAATTATAAAAACAAATATCCACCGATTGGATTGATGAAAATTGCGTCATACCACCGTTTATTGGGGGATGATGTAAAATTTTATAAGGGAGATTTGAGAGACCTAGTTATCGATGAATTATTTGAACTTTGCTTAATAAAATTAAACAAAATAGATAGTTCAATTAATTGGATTCAGAAAGCATTTTTCATAAAGCAATATATAAAATCTGGTAAAAAACATTTTGTAGAACTATTAGAACTTAATGAAGCGAAATATGCTCCACTTATTATTGAGGTAATCGAGGAATTTTCAAAGATGTTTCGTAAAAAATTATACGAGCCATTTTGGGATAGAATATATGTAACAACTCTTTTTACGTTCTATTGGAAGGTAACTGTTGAAACAATCAATTTTGTAAAACCACTTGTAAAAGATACATCACAGATTTTTGTTGGTGGAGTATTGGCATCATTACTTCATAAGGAATTGGAAGAAGCGACAGGAATTACACCACATCAAGGCTTGCTTGACAAACCTGGAATGCTTGACCCAAATATTATAGAAGCAAAAAAAATTATTATTGATAATTTACCTTTGGATTATTCGATTCTCGATGAAATTGATTATCAGTATCCGACCGAAAGTGCGTATTTTACATTTATGACCAAGGGTTGCACAAGAAAATGTGCATTTTGTTCAGTACCAATATTAGAACCAACCTATAAACCTAAAATTGAAACTAAGGGAAAATTTGATGAAATAAAAAATCTCTATGGTGAACAGCAAAATTTATTGTTAATGGACAATAATGTATTAGCATCTCCAAATTTTGCTGAAATAATTCAGGAAATTAAAGATATGGGCTTCCAAAAAGGAGCAACTTGGGAAGAACCAAATCAACTTGAAATTGCAATTAGGAATCTTCAAAATCATCCGAACACAAGAGCATATACCAAAAGAAGCTTCAGATTATTTCACGAATTAGTGAAAAGATTAAAAGGAGCTAATCAACAGTTTGCATACAATGTTCTTGACGATTGTCAGTTGTTAAATCTTGAAACAACAACAAAAGAGAATCTAATTAAGGCTTATAACGAACTAAAAGAACTAAACGAAAAATATAGAAATAAGTCAAAAAAACTTCGTTATGTAGATTTTAATCAAGGAACTGATGCAAGATATGTTACCGACGAGTTTATGAGGTTAATGAGTGAAATTCCCATTAGACCTCTTAGAATTGCTTTTGACTATATCGGAATTAGAAAACAATATGAAAATGCAGTAGCACTAGCTGCCAAATATGGTATCAGAGAATTGTCAAATTATATTTTATATAATTTCAACGATAAACCAGAGGATTTATATAACAGACTAGAAATAAACATTAACCTCTGCCACGAACACAATATTGATATTTTTTCTTTTCCGATGAAATACATCCCTTTATTTGGAGAAGAAGCAAAACATAGAGAATATACTGGTAAGCATTGGAATAAAAAATTTATTCGTGCTGTACAATCAGTCTTAAATGTTTCAAAAGGTATTGTTGCACCAGCAAGTAAAAAAGGACAAACATCATTTTTTCATAAAGCGTTTGGGAAAAATATAGAAGAGTACAAAAAGCTTCTATATATGCCTGAAACATACATAGTATATCGAAGTGTGTTTGAGGAAGAGAAAAATTTAGGCTATACAAAATACTGGAGTAGAGATTTTGATATTATTTCAAAATCACCTCATTGGGATGAAGCTAAGGAAATTATTGAGTCTAGTGATTTTTCTAATATTGAAGAACGAACTGTAAATCCTGTTATTAGAGAATTTTTAAGACACTATCATATTCAAAGAAGTACATTAAAAAACGAAGATAAAGAATATAATGCTTTAAAAAAACAGTATGATAATTTAATCAAATCGGACAGATTTATTGATTTGACATTAACATATGATTATGTTTAAAATCTTCAATGATAAAAATAAAAATTTAACCACACTTACTTATTTAAAATAATAAAACTAGTTAAATATTAATTCGCCTGTTTAAAAGAAGAAATACTATACTAAAAACAATGAAATTATTCATTTTAAAATTTATAGCTTATAATAATATTAGGAAGTCTAAAGTTAAAAATTTTAGAAAATAAACTCCTAAATTAGAATCTCAAAAAAAAACCCAGTCCAAAGGACCAGGCTTTTTCTCTCTTCAGGAAGTCTCACTTCCTTTTAGAACTTGTTAAGCGCTTCAAAAAATACGATACGATAAAACTAACCGTCGCTCCCACAACCGCAAGAACAATGGTCTTCAGGACGTCCTGCGAAAGCATATTGGGTAAAATACTCAATAAAGTCCCACTGGCAGTGCCCGCTTTCAAAGGAATATTAGTCTCCATCTCTAGCTTTGTTTAAAGGTTCGGTGAGTTCTGTAACGGCAGTAGCGGTGGGTTTTGACTGCAGTGCAGCTGCAGGGGTGTCAACCGTGAGTTGGCTTACGGCCGAGAGCACACTGCCTGCAACCGCTACATAACCGGCCGCACCTACAACCGCAGCGGGTAATAAGACGGGGGCCGCAGCGACCGTGCTACTAATGCCTAGTAGGGCTAGCCCTATACTGCGCAAGATTCTAAAAAATTTCGGAGTCGGAGCCTTCGCTCGTTCAACTAGTGTCATAATAAATGATTTTAAGATTTAATAACTATACATACACTTTCGGCTTGGGTTAAGGCTTTAGCAACCGTGTTTTTTAAGGTGGCAAACGCCTTGCGGGACATCAATCCCAACCCTGGACCCGAAAGTTTGGTAACCGGAGCGATACAGCCTTTTAATTCGGCCAACGCATTGTTGGCAGGATGGATCAAAATCAAACTTCGAGACGGAACGTCTAAAAGTTCAAAATGAGAACCATGCTTGGCGCTGTAACGCGGTCTGATAAAATATTTCCCCTCAGGAACACAGGAAACTCCCTTTTCATTGTCTTTCCAAGGCAATTCTATCGTTTTGCAGATAGCCTTACCTTCACATGTGAGTTGTCCATTTGTTCCCTCGGGGAAATAAGTTCTAGTCAATACTAGTTCCATACAGTCTAAACGCCGCTATCGACTTTCAAAATCTTAAGCGAGTTATACGAACCGTTTTTCAAGGGGTAAAACGCACCATTGATCTCTTGGTAGTACTCTACCCCTACCACCAAAAACAACGGTTTCGTGCTGTTTACGATTACCGTATTGGTTTGGCTAATCAACGCCGTCTCAGCATTATCCCATGGCAAGACCTCCGTTGCTGAAGGCACCAAGGTATAGGTGTTCGCTTCAAAGTCTACTTCTAAACCTGCCGTAACCAGCTTGTAATGCGTCGTACCTACGGGAGCTGCAATCATGTTTTGAGGGACAAAAGGTTGTACTTCAAAAGTATGATTACCACTCAATCGGTCAATACTCGCCTCATACTGCGGATAAAAACTGGAATCAAATTTCCCATAGATGTTAAATTCAAACCCAGTAAGCAACTCCGCTTCACCATCAATGACGTTACGCAAGCCTCTTTCACTGACTTGGTCTGCTTGGATTACTTTAACCATCTTTTTAACCAAGCGACTGGTCAAACGATCATCCGCAGCGTTAACCAATAAGGGGCGCAAAGCCATTCTAAGCAACTTGGTTGCCTTCCCGGCTCTCCCAAACTCCGAACCGTTCTCACGGGTTCTTTGAAAAGCAGGATCCGTCGCCATACGCTTCTTGTCTATACCGCCTTTTTCGCGCGCCACATAACCATCTTGCGTTTTGTAAAAGGTAATATCTCCCATAGTACCTTTAAATTTCAATAAGCCTTTTAATCTGGCCATAATTTTAAAATTTTAATTAATAATTTAGTGAACATTCCATCAATCATCATCTCCGTTGCAACATCTGTTCGACTGATTCTGAAGCAAAGATGTGGCGAATTTCAATACGCAAAACACACCCCCTGTTCCAGATGGCACTACC
>CANBOV010000127.1 GCA_947371275.1 Flavobacteriaceae bacterium
GTACATAAAGCTTTTGAAACTCATGTTGCTTTGGTACGTCTGCTAACCATGCATTTGGAGGTGTTCCCAGTAATTTTGGACTACCCGGTAAATTTCTATTCCATAGTCTTGAATGGTGCGCACAATAATTGCGAATTTGAGCTATGGCCTGTAACCAACTTGGTAAATAGGTATGATTGACAGTGCCGTATTCTTTTGCAATAGTGTCTTTCGATTTTACCGAATGTTTAAGATTTCCATACAATTTTGACAATGATCCAAAACTAGTTTGTTCCATCGATTTCCAAGCTGGTGGGAATCGTAAATCATCTTTATGTTTTTTATTATGATTTTTAATGCTTTCGTCCTTAGTTCGTGCCAATTCTTCCTCAAGATTGGCTAAGGTTTTAACCAATGCTTTATTATCACTAAATAATTCAAAATTTTGAAACCACCAAGGATCAAACTCATGAGATAAATGATAAATTAATTTGGTTCTCAAACTAATCTCTATTTTTTCAATTACGTCAAATAATAAAATCTTAAGTTCACCATCAAAGCAATATAATGAAACGGCATCTTCAAACCTGCTATTTTCCTTAAATAGATGAAGCTCTTTGTCATATTGCATTGAATACCAATATTCTCCTAATCTATAATAACTAACATGAGATAAATAGTGAATTGCTAGCTTTTGATTTGTTATTGTTAATCCCCTCTTTTGTAATTGGGTCATTTGTTCTTCGATAGTAGTATCTTTTTTCTCAAACATAGGTAAAAAAACAAACCCTGCTAAACTACAAAAAATGTAGTAAAAACAGGATAAAAATGTAGGAATAAAACTTCTATAAAGCAAAAGACACACCCTGGGACGCTGTATCTTCGGTAAAAAAGACCTATCGCGTGGTGTGTACTGTTGTTGCAAATTTACTACATATTACCAAATTACCAAATAAAAGTTTACTTTTTAGTACTATTTTAATGGATGGTTGGATTGTTGGAAAGAATAAAAGAATTCAATTCCAATATTTAAAATTCCACCCGAGCCTCGTCCAAAGACGAGGTGAACGGAGCGAAGCTAAATCCCCAAATAACCAAATCCCCAAATAACCAAATCCCCAAATCACCAAATCACCAAATCCCCAAATAACCAAATCCCCACTCATTTTGTAATCCCAAATAGTTTTCCGTACTTGCTGTACTAAAACTACTATAAGGTACTACATGACGTCGCTAGAACGAAAACATTCCCTCCTCTTCTACCCTTTTTTAAGATGCTTTGGTGGCTTACTATTTGGATATACACTCGTGCACTGGTACTGTCTTAAATCGTATGATATGCTTACGGTCAACGAAATGGTAATGATTTTTCTCTGGCCAGCAGTACTAGCAATGGTTTTACTTGGGGTAGTGTTACGACCAGGGATTAGCCTACTGCTCTTTAGCAGGCGGAATACAGCTGCCTGTTATTACATGGTGACATTCTTCTGCCTTGTAATTCCTATCCTACTGGTACAGCAGTACTTAGAAACCGCAACAGGCAAATTGACAGTCTTAGAAACGATAAACCAGTATGAAAGACTTCCCAAAACCAAGTACTACCAGGTAAAGCACTACCATCTTGCCCCTTCCTTAGCAGAAGAAATAACGAGACAATACAGCTCCGGCAGGTCGGGATCTCAGTTGAACTTTGAAGCGTATTTTACCCAACCCATCTTTCCTAACGTCAAAGACACACTTTCAAACAGCGCCCACTTCTGGCTGTGTTCGTACTATGAACAACACATAAGTGCCAACATCACCCAAGAACAGCGCCTAAAGTACCTAGCCAAGTTCAACCGCTACGTCGCAACCGATTATCCCACTACACCCTTTCATACCGCAACCTACTGGGAACGGATAGGTATTACTTCAAGAACAGGTTATTATGAAAATGCTGTTGCTAAAAGTCCACGCTACCGCGAGGGTGCCTGCATACTTTTCAAGCCCCATTACGATGACTTTTCCAACCGCAATGGAAACAAACTCATTTGGTGTTTTGTGGCAATAGTAATCGCCCTTGCACTCTATTATACCGCAGTGCGAACAAACCGCTTCAAAATTGAAGAGCCAATAAGAAAAAAGAATAAAAGAAAAGGCTAACAGTCCAATAAAAAGTATTCCAACAGTAATAATTCCACCCGAGCCGCAGTCGCAGTGAGCAGTCGCAGTGAGCAGTCATAGCAGGGATAACAATTTGTTTTCTTTTGGGCTTATCACTTATACTTGCTCAGGTTGATGTGGTCCCTCCTGCGTCGGCATGACAGTGTAGTGAGCGACACCAGTCTCGTTCTAAAACGAGACGAATGGAGCATAGTTAAATTACAAATCCCAATCGATAACGCACATTCCAATTTCCAAATTTCCAAATAACCAAATAACCAAATAACCAAATAACCAAATTCCCAAATTCCAAAAGAATCGAAAGTAACAAAACGTGCACCATTATTTAGTGTTATGCACGAAAATATGCTCCAATTAAAGGTTAATATCTATGTAGAGTAATAAATGAATAGCACACTAATTCAAATGGACTAATTTAACTTATTGAATAGTATAAGAAGTTTATGTTTTAATTATAAAACGGCGATTACCGCCGTTAAAATTAATATATGTAAATAATGTAATTTATATTATCTTTGTATAACGGCGATTAACACCGCAATAAGCTAAACTTATAAATTATGGCTGTAAATGTAGTACGAAGAAAAGAGTTATACGAAATAATGCCCGAGGGTTTAGTGACCACTCATAAATGGCTTATAGAAAATAATTTAACCCGTCACGCTATAGATAATTTGGTAAAGAGCAATCAACTAGAATCTATAAGTAAAGGGGTTTATGTTAGAAATAGCAACAAAATAACTTGGCAATCGATAGTTTACTCCCTGCAATCCATTTTGAAAACCGACTTAGTTGTAGGCGGATTAACAGCACTCGAAATGCAGGGGTTATCACATTATTTATCATTATCAGAAAATAAAATAGTGCATTTATTTGGAAATGATGTGCTACCTGAATGGGTTGTGAACTTAGATTTGAATGTGAAATTTGTTAGACATACTACCGCTAGTTTATTTCCTAAAAACACTGAATTAAACAAACAATTTCACCCTTTTACAATAGAGCGAGATTGGGATAATGACAATAGAAAACTAGTTCTATCATCGCCAGAAAGAGCCTATCTCGAAGTATTGTTAGACGTAGCGCAAAATATAACTTTTGAACACGCCGATCAATTAATGCAGGGGCTAACAACATTGTCGCCGCGAAATCTCCAAAAAATATTAGAATGGTGTCAAAATGTGAAAGTAAAACGGCTTTTCTTTTGGTTTGCAGACCGCCAAAAGTATGTTTGGTTAGATAAAATAAATCGAGAAAGCATAACGTTAGGGGCTGGAAACAGGATGATCGTAAAAGGTGGAAAATTAGATAATAAGTATAAAATAACAGTTCCAGCATGGCTATAGAGGCAAACAGTATATACCGCAGACAAGTCCAGCTTTTAGTTCGTGTTTTGCCATTAGTGGACACCGAAAAATGTTTTGCTTTAAAAGGAGGTACAGCAATCAATTTATTTTACAGAGCACTTCCTAGACTTTCAGTTGATATTGATTTATTATACATTCCAATGGATGATCGTGAAACAGCATTAATAAACATAAGGGCCGCTTTATCACGCATTAGTAAACTAATCACACAAACAATACCGGATAGTCAAGTACAAGAAGCACACGAACAGAGTGAGGCATTACGATTAATTGTAAGCCAAGGAGAAGTTCGTATAAAAGTAGAATTATCACCCGTAATAAGAGGTACAGTTTTTCCTGAAGAGAGAAAAGAAGTAAGCGAAGAAGTAGAAAGAGAATTTGGATATGTAGAAATGCAAGTAGCTTCGCTTCCAGATTTATATGCAGGTAAATTATGTGCAGCTTTAGACAGACAACATCCAAGAGATTTATTTGATGTGAAATTTCTACTCGATAATGAAGGTTTGACAGATAATTTACGAAAAACATTCTTGCTATTTCTAATAAGTCATCAAAGACCAATGTCAGAACTGCTGGCACCTAATAGAAAAGATATTAGCGAAATTTACGAAACCGAGTTCAAACAAATGGCGGAAGTTGATGTTCCTCTAAAACAATTGGAAGATGCTAGAGAAACTTTAATAAGGCAAATCAATGAAAATATGACAGCAAATGAAAAGAAATTCCTCCTATCCTTTAAAAACAGAAATCCGGATTGGAACTTACTGGAAATGGAAAATGTTAAGGTAATTGCTAACTTGCCTTCAGTAAGATGGAAAATGATAAATCTTCAACAAATGCAGCCTCAAAAACATAAAGATGCGATTGAAAAATTAAAAAGTATTCTTTATCCAATAGATAAGAAATAGCTAGTGAAACCACCTCAAATGAAACCTCTCCTATAACTCCTACCGCTACTTTTGAGCTTGCCCGCAGCGGCGCAATACCCTTTTGAAAAACATCCCGCCCTTGAAGCCAAAGTCTATAACCCTGGATACAGCATAGAGGCGATGGGTAAAGAAGTAAGAGGCGGTCGCAGTCTCAGTCTCAGTGAGCAGTCATAGCAGGGATAACAATTTGTGTTCTTTTGGGCTTATCACTTATACTTGCTCAGGTTGATGTGGTCCCTCCTTCGTCGGCATGACAGTGTAGTAAGCGACACGAATCTCGTTCTAAGATGAGACGACTGATGAAGCGCAGCGGAGTAAACTCAAACCACATTACCGAATTACCACATTACCTAATTACCAAATTAACTACCTTTACCCGCAAAACCAACGCTAATGATCAAATACCTCTCCTTATTCCTCCTCCTCTGCACCCTATCGATTGGTGCCCAAGTCAAAGTGGATACCATCATCAATAAAGGTATTTATAAATCGTATTACAGTTATGCGTTGAAGGAGCCCTTGTATGTGAGTTACCGCTTGAGTAAAGGAGGGGGCGACTGTGACCG
>CANBOV010000128.1 GCA_947371275.1 Flavobacteriaceae bacterium
GCAACAGTATTTGCAAGCCCTTGGTCTCCTCCAGCCTTTATGAAAAGTAATAAATCAATGCTGTATGGCGGAAAATTATTGCCCGAATATTATCAGTCATGGGCTAATTATTACGTTAAGTTTATCAACGAATACCAAAAACAGGGTATTCCCGTCTGGGGGCTTACCGTGCAAAACGAACCTATGGCTACGCAACGATGGGAATCATGTATTTACACCGCAGAAGAGGAACGTGATTTTCTTAAAAACTATCTAGGGCCAACTCTCAAAAAAGCAGGGCTAGGAGATAAAAAAATTAATATTTGGGATCACAATAGGGATTTGATTACCCAACGTGTAACAACCATTCTTGACGACCCTAATGCCAATAAATATGTTTGGGGTATAGGGTTTCATTGGTACGAAAACTGGACAGGTGGAGAACAAATGTGGTCCAATATTGCACAAGTAAACAAAATGTATCCTAATAAAAATCTTTTATTTACAGAAGGTTGTATTGAGAAATTTGACACTGCTAAACTTCAATTATGGTCAAACGGTATGCGCTACGGTAAATCAATGATTAACGATTTTAATAATGGTACCGTGGGATGGACTGATTGGAATATACTACTCGATGAAAAAGGAGGGCCCAATCATGTACAAAATTATTGCTTCGCACCCCTGCATGCTAATACCACAACCGGGGAGTTAGTATATACACCATCCTATTATTTTATAGGACACTTTTCTAAGTTTATTAAAAAGGGCGCCAAAAGAATCAACGCTACTTCAAGTAGAAGTAATTTACTAACCACCTCTTTTTTAAATAATGACGGATCCATAGTAACCATAGTATTAAATCAGACGAACAAAAAAGTAATTTATAATTTCTGCATTAAAAATAAAACAACAGAAGTGACTATTTTACCCTACGCTATCCAATCATTGATTTATT
The DNA here is from genome assembly GCA_947371275.1 of Flavobacteriaceae bacterium. Taxonomy (GTDB): domain Bacteria; phylum Bacteroidota; class Bacteroidia; order Flavobacteriales; family Flavobacteriaceae; genus Flavobacterium. The sequence goes on from CANBOV010000128.1 coordinate 938, forward strand.
AATACTGCGCTCTATTCAACTTATTTACCCTTTTTTAATTGTTCAAAATGAGTCGTTTTACTATGAAATCTTTACTCTCAATTGTTTTATTGCTTACGGGTACTTTGTTGTTTTCACAGCAAAAAAGTATTGACAGTAAAGTTCAGGCGTTGTTAAAAAAAATGACCCTAAAAGAAAAAATAGGGCAACTAAATCAGTATTCTGGTGATAATACGGTTACGGGCCCCATGACCATAAATCCAAATAAAATTTACGAAATTAAACAAGGTTTACTTGGCTCCATGCTCAATATTCTCGGTACTAAATATACTCGGCAATACCAAGAATTAGCCATGCAATCTCGTTTAAAAATCCCACTCTTGTTTGGTCAAGATGTGGTACACGGTTATAAAACTACTTTTCCTATTCCTATAGCTGAAACGGCCAGTTGGGATTTAAAAGCAATCGAACTTTCGGCCAGAATTGCCGCTACCGAAACCGCAGCTTCAGGAATTCATTGGACATTTGCTCCGATGGTAGACATTACAAGGGATCCAAGATGGGGAAGGGTTATGGAAGGTGCTGGTGAAGACACTTATTTGGGTTCCAAATGCGCCTTTGCTCGCGTAAAAGGCTTTCAAGGAAATAAATTAGGTGACCTAAATGCCGTGATGGCTTGTGCCAAACATTTTGCTGCCTATGGAGCAGCTGTTGGGGGCAGAGAATATAACTCGGTAGACATCAGTAAAAGAATGCTTTGGGAAACCTATCTGCCACCTTTCAAAGCCGCTGTAGATGCAGGAGCTGCTACTTTAATGAATTCGTTTAATGATATCAATGGAATTCCTGCTACAGCCAATAAATACATACAAAGAGATATCCTAAAACAAAAGTGGAATTTCAAAGGTTTTGTAGTTTCAGATTGGGGTTCCATTGGGGAAATGATTACTCATGGTTTTGCGAAAGACGGAAAAGAAGCTGCCTTAAAAGCCATAAGGGCAGGATCCGACATGGATATGGAAAGTAACTCGTATCGAAACAATTTAGAACAATTAGTTCTAGAAAAAAAAGTGCCATTAAAACTAATAGATGAAGCAGTCAGTCGTATTCTCTATAAGAAATTTGAACTGGGACTCTTTGACGATCCTTACCGCTTTTCCAATCCCGTAAGAGAACAAAAAGAGTTAAACAATCCTGAACATTTCAAAATAGCTAGAGAAATGGCAAGCAAAAGCATTGTGCTGCTCAAAAATGATTCTAAGACATTGCCACTTTCAAAAAATAACAAAACCATCGCTTTTATTGGTCCAATGGTCAAATTAAAGAGAGCCAATCATGGGTTTTGGGCAATAGATTTAAAAGAAGTCGACAGTACCTATATCGTGTCTCAATGGGAAGGACTAGTAAATAAAGTAGGTGAAAATACCAAACTTTTATATGCAAAAGGATGTGGTATAACCGACCAGAACAAAGCTGGATTCCAGGAAGCGATAGATGTAGCTAACCTTGCTGATGTCGTAATCATTAGTGTCGGGGAAAAATGGAACATGAGTGGTGAAGCAAAAAGCCGAAGCAACATTCACCTACCTGGAGTACAGGAAGAACTCATAAAAGAACTGAGTAAAACAGGAAAACCTATAGTGGTACTCATCAACGCCGGTCGCCCACTAATCTTTAATTGGACCGCAGATAATGTGCCTACCATTCTTTATACCTGGTGGTTAGGCTCAGAAGCAGGTAATGCTATTGCAGATGTACTATTTGGAGATTATAATCCCTCGGCAAAATTGCCCATGTCTTTTCCAAGAGAGGAAGGTCAAATCCCAATTTATTACAACCACTTCAATACGGGAAGACCAGCCAAAAACGAAGAGGATAAAAATTATGTTTCTGCCTATATTGACTTGGCCAATTCGCCCAAATTCCCATTCGGTTTTGGATTAAGCTATACTTCTTTTGAGTACACCAACTTGAAACTATCAAATACCAAAATGAAAGCCAACGAAACTATTGAGGTTACACTCAATGTTTCAAATACGGGGAAATTTGAAGGAGAAGAAGTAGTGCAATTATATTTACATGATAAGGTAGGGTCCGTGGTAAGACCCATAATGGAACTAAAAGATTTTCAAAAAATAAAACTCCAAGTTGGTGAAACAAAATCGGTAAAATTTATTATTGATAATTCTAAATTAGCTTTCTATAATGAAAAGCTAGAATACAAATCAGAACCTGGTGGATTTGACTTGTTGATAGGGACTTCTTCTGCTGACATCAAACTTAAGAGTGGTTTCGAATTAAACAACTAAATGAAAAAGATACTAAAGAATTTATCTACTTGGGTTTTGTTAGCCATTTTTTTTGGGTCGCTACTCGGACTTTTTGCACCCGATTATGCGGTGAAAATGCAATCCTTAGGAACCTTTTTTATTGATGTCGTGAAGCTTTTTATAAACCCAATTATTTTGTTAACCCTGTCATTGGGTATTAGTAAAATGGGGAGCCTAAAACAAGTAGGTCGAGTGGGAGGAAAGGCCATTTTGTATTTTGAAGTTATTACTACTATCGCTCTTTTAATTGGGATCGCAGTAGCATGGGTAATCCAACCCGGTGCCAAACTAGTCCTTGAACCAGTTCGTACAGATCAAATTTCCCTTTATACCACTGCAGCATCCTCATTCAGTTTATGGGGTTTTTTCAAAAGCAACCTCACTATACAAGTTGTAATAGCAGCAATCTTTTTAGGGGTGTTTTTAAATAAATACAAACAAAGTAAGCCAATAAAAGCTAAATTAGAATTCGCTTCATTTTACGTTTTCAAAGGGCTCCATCTCGTAATGCTTTTTGCGCCAATTGGTGCTTTTGGTGGCATCGCATTTACTATTGGTAAATTTGGCATCGCTACATTAATTCCTCTTGCCAAGTTGATGATCACAGTATATTGCACCATGGCAATATTTATTTTCATTATTCTAGGTGGCATACTTCGATTTTATAAAATAGATATTATCCAATTCATAAAGTATATTAAGGAAGAATTGCTAATTGTTTTGGGTACTTCTTCCTCAGAAAGCGCCCTTCCCTTATTAATGGAAAAATTAGAAAAAATGGGCTGTAGTAAATCGGTTGTTGGTTTAGTAGTCCCAGCAGGTTATTCTTTTAATCTCGATGGAACAACACTTTATCTGTCTATGGCTGTTTTGTTTTTAGCTCAAGTCTATAATGTCGATTTGTCTTGGACGCAAATAGCAACCATGATAGGGGTTCTAATGATTACCTCCAAAGGAGCTGCTGGGGTTACCGGTAGTGGTTTTATTGTATTGGCTTCAACGCTTACTGCTGTAAAAGTTATTCCAGTTGAAGGATTAGCACTTCTTCTTGGTGTAGATCGATTCATGAGTGAGGCACGCTCCATAACTAACTTTATAGGAAACGGAGTGGCAACCATTTTTTTGGCTAATAGCGAAAAAGAATTTGACAAAAGTAAAATGGACGCGGCCTTCTCTAAAGATTTGTTTAAATACGATTTAGAGTAGTATTAAAAACGCTTTATATAAGTTAGAGAGGATTTAGGCACTTCCTTGCCATACCATTTCGAATTGCTAACTCACATTTTTTACTTAAAGATTTAATTAGGCTAGGTCGTAAGTCATTTCAGTTAGTCCATAAAAAGGGAACCAAAAAATACTTACGTATTAATTTACGGTTGATCTATGCTGTCATTGCAAAACTTTAATCTGTAATCTAGTTTATTTGTCTATGTAGGTAATGTGCAGCAATTAATGTATTCCTAGCCTAATGTTCATAAATCAAATTTTACGATTTCTACAACTCATATTTAATACTAAAAATCCCCAATTTTTGGGATTTTTTAGTATTAGATTTTTGTGTAAGAAAATTTAACAAAATATATGCAAAAAGTGTAACAACACCTTTTCAGTACTTGGTAGTTTTAACAGTATTAATCTTAATACATAAAAACTATGAAACTAAAACATTATTTTCTAGCACGTTACCTAGTC
>CANBOV010000129.1 GCA_947371275.1 Flavobacteriaceae bacterium
CAGTTCTTCTTTGTAAACGACCGCTTCATTAAAAGCGGCTACCTCCACCACGCTGTAATGGCAGCCTATGAAGGCCTGCTAAAGGATGGTGCCCAACCAAGTTATTTCCTTTACCTAGAGGTGCCACCGCATACCATCGACATCAACATTCATCCCACCAAAACGGAAATCAAATTTGATGACGAACATGCCCTATACGCCATATTGCGCTCGGCAATCAAACACAGTTTAGGCCAATTTAATGTTTCGCCCGTACTAGATTTTGACAGGGACCCCAATTTAGATACACCTTACCAGTACCAAAGTAAAGAAGCAGCATACCCCACCGTTCAAGTGGATAGCAATTACAATCCCTTTGCCGAGGAAAAACCCAACAAAGCATTTGCCTCTTCTTCCAACTTTTCGTCTTCTTTCAGTTATAGAAAGCCTGAAGCTCAGCCCAGTTGGGAGAGCTTGTATGTCGGACTAAAACAAGCCGGGCAAGAGCTAGCCGAACACACCTATGAAAACGAAGCGGTGACGTCTTCCTTGTTTGAAGAAAACGAAATCGAACAAGAAGTTAAACGCACCTACCAAATTCACAAGAAATACATCGTCAGCCCTATCAAGTCTGGGATGGTAATCATCAACCAAAAACGCGCCCATGAACGCGTGCTATACGAAGCTTTTTTGACCAGTATGACGGTCCAACAAGCTTCGAGTCAACAACTATTGTTTCCACTCCAACTCTATTTTTCTAACGACGAAATCGTATTGCTAAAGGAATTACAATCCTCCCTAGAAAATACCGGTTTTGTATTTGAATCCATGGAAGACGATTACGTCATGATTTCGGGCTTACCTGTCAATGTGACCGAAAGCGAAATTTCAATTGTTTTGGAAGAGTTGTTGAGTGACCTACAAGATGGAATACCCGACAGTAGTTTTTGCCAAAACGACACCATAGCCAAGTCTATGGCACGAAGTTTGGCGGTGAAAACAGGAACCTATTTAACCGAAAAAGAACAAGAAAATCTAGTGCACAACCTCTTTGCCTGCAAAGAACCGAATGCGTCTCCTTTTCAAAAACCGACTTTCATCACCATGAGTGTGGAAGACTTGGATAAAAAATTTAGTCTATGATGCGAATGACCGAAACTGTCAAACAGTTATTAATTATCAATATTATTTTCTATATCGGCTCCAATTATGTGGGCGATATGGCCTACCAATTGTTTTCACTGTATTACCCCGAAAATCATAGTTTCCGACTTTGGCAACCGCTTACCAGCATGTTCATGCATGCTCCCGTTTACGGTCAAGGGAGTTCGGCAGGCATCATGCACATCGTCTTCAATATGTTTGCGCTAGTGTCTTTTGGTAGTGCGTTAGAACATTACTGGGGTGCCAAAAAGTTCATCTTCTTCTACATTTCTTGCGGTCTTGGAGCGGCGCTACTGCATACGGGATTCAATTATTTCGAATACCATCAAGCTCTAGAAGCATTGCAAAATGCACATGCTTCTACAACCGATATAGCATCGATACTTAAAGAAGGAAAGTATAGTAGTGGCCTAGGCGAACAAGTACCTTTGTCAACCATCGAACAATTATATTTCTCATTCAATGGTACTTCATTAGGGGCCTCGGGAGCGATATACGGCTTATTAACGGCCTTCGCCTTTATGTTTCCTATGGCCGAATTGGGTATTATGTTCATACCCATTCCCATCAAAGCTAAGTATTTTGTACCGGGTTTATTAGCGGTAGATTTGTTCTTAGGCTTTAAAGGAAGCTCTCTATTTGGATCCGGTGGAACAGGAATAGCCCACTTTGCCCATGTGGGCGGAGCCATTACAGGTTTCCTAATGATGTGGTACTGGAAGAAAAACTCGTTTAACAAAAACCGTTGGAATTAAACTATGAGTAGTATTATTGATGACTTAAAATTTCAATACAAGATTGGCGGCATCGCCAACAAAATGATTTATTGGAATGTAGGTGCTTTTTTAGTGTCTATAGTCTTCTATCAATTCAAATTGGGGTACTTTGCTTTCCCAAACTGGATAGCGCTATCCTCTGCACCTGAAGTGGTGCTAACAAATCCATGGACGCTAATCTCCTACGCTTTTCTGCACGACGGCCCCATGCATTTGTTCTTCAATATGATGGTGCTCAATTTTGCCAGTAGATTGTTCCTAACCTTTTTTACCCAAAAACAATATCTTGGCCTTTATTTGTTAAGTGCCATCTTCGCGGGGCTGAGTTTTGTACTAAGCTTTTATGTGTTGCATAAATCCTCCTATATGGTAGGGGCCTCCGCAGCCATTATGGCGTTGTTGGTGGCTACTACGACCTACCAACCCTTAATGAACATCCGCTTGCTGCTTATCGGGAATGTCAAACTGTGGCACATCACAGCCGTACTGCTAATTTTAGATTTATTGCAAATCCAATTGGACAACACCGGCGGCCATATAGCCCACTTAAGCGGTGCCTTTTTTGGTTTTCTCTACATTAAATTATTGCAAAACGGAACCGATTTAAGCCGCATAGTGAATTCGGTGATAGAATTCTTCGTTTCTTTGTTCAGTAAAAAGAAAAGTACGCCCTTCAAAAGAGTGCACGTAAACCCCAAACAGCCTGCTGTAAAAAGAGATAGTAAAATTGTTGCCAAAGATAAGACCCAACAACAAATAGACGAGATCCTTGATAAAATAAGTAAAGCAGGCTATGACAGCCTAACCGCCGAAGAGAAAGAATTCCTCTTCAAAGCCGGGAAATAAAAGTAAATGAAGAAACTATCGTGGTTTAATAAAGTGATTTTTGCGTGCAATATTGTGATTACAGTATTGACCTTTGTCGCCTATGTTTTACCCTTCTTAGCACCGCGGATGTTTCCCCTACTCTCCGTGCTGACTTTAATTTTACCCTTGTTCATCATTTTCAATGGCTTGTTTTTTATCTACTGGTTGCTGCAGTTAAAACGACAAGTGTTATTATCGGGCTTAGTACTGCTACTCGGAATCACTTTCATCAGCAAGTTCTATAAATTTTCGTCCAACGAAGTGGCCACCGAAGAGAAAGATTTTACCGTCATGAGCTACAACGTGCGACTATTCAATTTGTTCGACTGGATCAAAGACCGCAATGTAGGGGATACGATTCGCCACTTTATTAACGAACAAAACCCCGACATTCTTTGTATTCAAGAATACTCCGAGAATGCCAAAGTCGACATACGAGTGTACAAGTACAAAGCCATCTTCATGGAAGGCAAGAATATCAAAACGGGTCAAGCCATCTTCTCCAAATTTCCCATCTTCAACCAAGGGGATTTCAAAATCCCTGAAGCCGGAAACAACATCATTTATGCCGATATCCGCAAAGGTTTGGATACCATTAGGGTCTACAATATTCATTTGCAGTCCATCAAAATATCGCCCGATGTCAACGAGATTCAAGAACATGTCGATTCCATCAATCAAAGTAAATCTGAATTGGTCTTCAATCGCATCCGCTATGCGTTCAAAAAACAAGAACAGCAAGCTGATATCTTAGTGCGCCATAAAAAAGAATGTAAGTATCCCGTGATCATCTGCGGGGATATGAATAACAGCCCCTTCTCCTATATCTATCGCAATATAAAAGCCGATTTAAGCGATTGCTTCGAAGAAGCAGGGAATGGTTTCGGGCAAACATATAAATTCAAATACTATCCCGCCCGTATCGATTATATCTTTGCCAGTAAAAAGATGAAAGTAAAAAGCTTTACGACCTTCGCGCAGTTTGAGTATTCAGACCACTTCCCCGTAATGACCCGCTTGTCTTTTATAGACTAATTATAGGGTTTGCTTTTTCAAATAGTCTAGAGCATAACGCCCCTCATTAAAGAGTAAATCTAATATGCTTAGATTGTTTAAGTATCCATGCTTATCCCCAAAAACTTGCGTGTAAGGATCAAAGATAGAAAGGTCTTTTTTGCCATTAACCAACCCGCGGTAATCTGCTTTGTCGGTTACCATATGAAAGTACTCTTCGGATTCATTATAGTCAAATTCCAATCCCAAACATTTTGAAACCAGTGCCATCGTCTCTAGGTTTAAGTCCATCAAAAACGTGTGCTTCTTTTCAAAGACAACCCGAATATCATCCTCAAAGTATTCAAAGAAAGGGGAGGTGCGATACGCCGCCTCCAAGGATTTAAAATGCTGCTTCTGCCAGTCAAAGGCTGTCTCCAAACGTACTTCTTTAATCTTTTGATGGGGTTCCGTCGAATGCTTCACCGGAATGTTAAGCAACTGTATGCCATTCGGACTATAAATATACATCCGATTTCTATTAGTCTGCTTTTGAAAATGATCTTCCATTTCAAAAGTGACTAAGTCCGCCTGAGCAATAGCCACAAAATGACTAACAGAAGGAAAATAGGAGGGATGTATAAGTATCTTTTTCATGTCTATAAAATTATAATAAAATCAAAAGTCATAAAGTCTTTAACAAACTCTATGACTTTCGTGTCATTTCAAATCTTCAAATCTTCAAATTTTCAAATCTCCAAATTTTCAAATTAACTATTGTTAGCTTTTCTCTTTTTCCAAAAATGCTCGCCCACAAAGTATAATACTAATAATCCAAGGAAGTATTTAAAGTAAGATTGCGGCTGCCCATCACCACTAACGGTCGTGAATAGACGCTCCCAACGAATTTTGTTAAGTCCCGCACCAGCACTGTTCCAACTCATCCATATAAACACAGGTTTCCCTACGATGTGGTCCTCAGGTACATAACCCCAATAACGGCTGTCCTCCGAGTTGTGACGGTTGTCTCCCATCATCCAATAGTAGTTTTGTTTAAAGGTATAACTAGTCACTTTTTGATCGTTCACATAAATGTCATCACC
>CANBOV010000130.1 GCA_947371275.1 Flavobacteriaceae bacterium
TGAGCGGAGCTCAACTCTTCGGAGTGCTCTCCTTCACCCAGCGCTCAAAAAAAACAAGGTTCCAAGACGGGACTAAAAAAAGGGCGGGTTTTTATTTTGGGTTACTACGGTTCTATGGTATGAGGGTTTTCAAAAGAGGCTACAGTTGCAGTGGGGAGTTGTGGTAATTAGCCTTTATTGGTTTATAACAAAAAAAGCCCATATCTTTCGATATGAGCTTTCATGGACAACTATAATTAAACCAATAAAAATTATGAGAAAAGGGTGTTATTAAACATAAGGAATGAGCAAGAATCTTACTGAACGTAAATACGACTCTCTCCTTTAACTTTTCCTGCTGGTGTGTCGATAACTCCTTTTATATAAACAAAACCTTGATATGTATTATTTTGTAACCAATATTTTACGGTAGCATGTCCTTGATTATCGGAGTAGGTGTTGTTAAGAAAGACTCCGATCGAGCCACCGAGTGGGGTAGCAATAGAGTCATGATATTGTATTACCATTCCTTCCGTTACCGTACCATCTAAACGCATCAGATTGCTGGTAATAATACTGCTTGAAGTAAATGTGGCTGCTATTGAACTTGCATCGGGATTAATAATTAAATTAGTAGGATAGGCAGGTACAAATGAAGTGAAGGTTTCTTTTGTGAAATTATCGGCTATTTTGGCTGTTATTCTAACTAGATCTGTTTTATTGTATTTAATATACGCTTTTATGGTATCTGTAGTTGCGATACCAACGGTATAGGTATTTGTATTATTTGCAAAGACCCCTTTATCAGTGGTAAAAGTGATTACATCATTTGATTTATTTGTTTTTATAATCGCCTTAATTTCGGCATAGGAATAGTTGTCTGCAGGAACATTATTATTAGTTACCGCTAATTTTAAACTATTTTCAATTTGAGGATTTGTTTGCAAAGCTCCAGGTTCGTCAGTACAAGAACTAACTATCGTAAATAATAAAGCAAGTTTGAATATATTTTTCATGAGATTTTAATTTACAGGTTTTGATTTAAAAGGAGTGTAGGTCAATGAAAAGAAAAAACCAGTTTTAAGTTCTTTATAAAATCCTAGTACCGGTTTTGTAGTGTAAGTAGTTTGATTTTCGACAGCAGTTTGAAAATTACGATTTAGTTTGTCAACTTGCATTGCGGCTAGCCCCGCTGTTACCGTTAATTGTCGCCACTGTCCTAGAAATAATGAAGCACCTGCTAAGTATGCTAATCGAGGTTTATCTTCAATTGTTAATCCAACACCAATTGATGGACCAATTCCAAAGTTTCTACTAAATTTTCGTTCAAAATTTCCTAAAGCTGCAAATCCCATCGGTAGTGAAGTGTAGCCGCTTTCAACAATTTTATAGGTTGATGAACCCGCAGTAGCCTCTTGCACTTCATATTGCTTATTAATCAAATTACGTTTAATGGCAATAAATGATCCCGAGCTGAAACTAATGAATGGATGACTAACAATTGGAATTTGAATATCAATTGGTTTATCTTTATAAGCATACTTATCTGGAAGTGAGAAACGTTTAAAAACGGCATCCTTTGAAGCAATGTTAATTTTAAGATCAAGAATATTTCCGTTTAATGGAATATAATCAAGGGATATTTCATTGTTGCTTTCAACCATATTTCGTAAAAAAACAATTATTGCTTTCAAGTCAGCATCAGAAGGCAGCCCTTTTATGAAATCATTTATCCCCGTTAATTCATCAACTAATTTTTTTTCAGTATCGATATTCTCTTGATATGTTTTGTTTTCCGTATCGCAAACTTTTTTTGCTTCCTGTAATTTTAATGCTTGGTCTTGTAATTTTTTTAAATTGGTATTCAATTTTTTTAGTTCATCTGCTGCAGGTTTTTTAGCAATTTCCTTATTTAATTGAGTAATTGCGTCAGTGTTATCTTTTAAGTTTTGCTCGTTGGTTTTGCATTCAGCAATTTTATCTTGATTTTCTTTAATCACCTTTTGCTTTTGTTCTAGATTGCTTTGAATTGAAAGCGCTTCCGTTCTTATATCTGTTAATTCGTTTGCAATGTCTAAATAATCAATAGAATAGCAACAAGAAAATTTAGCACAGGGGTCATAAGCCTTCAACATTTCATTTTGCAACCAGTTGTATTTTTGAACAAAACAGCTTACTTTTTTTTGAAGAGGCTCTTGCGTTTTAGTTGGGGTTTTAAAACTTTGTGCATTAATTGATTTACTAGCATAGTTAGTCATCAAATTTCCGAGCAAATTATCATCTCCTAAAAACATTCTGTTGAAAAGGGCAGATGGTTCGCTATCAAATTCCACCAAGCTAGAGGCAATTGCAACATCATACATAAATTGGTTAATGTTAACAATTTTAAATTTAATGTTTTTTCTGCGTGTTAAAGTTTCGTTATTGAAATTAGCAATAGTTTTGTCAAATCCCGAGGATTTCTTCTTTATTAATTTATAAAAAGTTCTCACTTTGGGATTAAAATCATATACATACAAAATGCTATTTTCATCGTAATTATTACTATTCTCTCCAAAATCACTTTCAGCATTTTTTGTCTCATTGCAATAATATCCTGAGGGATGTTTAGGTACACATAGTTTATCATCTTCAGGAGTAGATTTTATTTTGATTCGTAATATTTTGTATACATTCTTAGCGTCAGATAGTTTCAAATAGATTTCATTTTTATCTATAACTGGATTTAAAATGAGGTATGTTGAGGCTCCTGCAGCAGTGAAAGATGGGTCACTTTCCGGGGATAGAGGTTCGTCATCTAAGCTCAAGGAACTAATTTTGGCAGCGTCATCAATTTGAACGAATATTCCATTTTTAATATCATCCAACGTAATGTCGCTTTTATCTTCAAATGTATTTACTATTTGATCATTGAATGTTGAAACTGAAACTCGTTTTCTTTGGTCTCTGATAATTAAAGTTGTTATTTTCCCTTTGTTATTATTATCGATAAGTTGAATTTCAAGTTTATTATTACTTCGCTCTGGATTTGTGATGCTATAAGAAAATGAATCAGCCTCTGTAGTTTGGTTTCCAATTGCTGCATCATTAAAATTTGGATTTGCCTGAGACTTTATTTGCGCCTTTTTTATAGTAGAAGTATTTTTAATTATTAATTTAAATCCTGTGTTTAAATCATCTTCTGTAATTGGAGTGTTATCATCAAAATGATTTTTTACATCTTCCTTAAATGTACTGATGGTAATTATTTTTTGCGAATTACCTTTCGCTGCGAACAAAATTGTCAGCACGAATAAAAATAATAGTCTTTTTTTCATGATTTTAAATTTAAGCTAATTGAACATTAAGTTTTGTTAATAAAGAGTTTATAGGTAAAATATAAGTAACATCTTCGCTACCCGCTACGACTATGCCTAAAACATTATTTGATGCATCTAGAACTACTGCTCCAGAATCACCCGGTTCTGAAATAGCTTTTCCATCTTTTGAAATTGCAATAGTATTTATAATGGTAAATTCATCTGTGCTACTGTAAGTAATTTTTATTTCATTATGGATACTTGTAATTGTACCTTGAGTAGCTTTTTTATTTTTGGAACCTGATACAGCTCCATAAATAAATGCGTCAACATTACCAACGTCACTTGTACTAAGTTGTCTAACTTTTTGAGGTTTACCCATTCTAGGAACTGAATTTGAAACTGGTACGGTAGAATCAATTCTAATTAAGGCAGCGTCTATTTCATGGTCTCTAACTGCTATTTCAACATTACCAATATTGAAATTGGAGTTGTTTTCTGCGCTTCCCGCTTTTATTAGATTTTCATTAGGGTCATAAGGAAGATTTGTTTGTAAATTTTCTATAACTGTGTGACAACAAGTTAGTAGATACCTAGTTGATGATTTTTCGTCTTGTGGTTTTACTAATACTCCTAAAGTTCCGAAATTATCGGGATTATTACTATCAAAAACCTTTGCTGATAAATCAATATTGTGTGCCATAATTTTATCTCCCACTGCTAATAGTTTTATTTTAATAGGAATATTGAAGGGTGTTCCGTCATCCAATAAATATTGAAAGTATTGTTCAATATCGGATTCATTTTTGCTTAACATTATTTCAAAATAATAGCCAAGATTATTTGATTTAATGCTAATTGCCTTTACACTTGACATTGCCATATATTTTGTTTTGGCATCTAGCCATGCGGCTTTAATGAATTCTGATTGATAAGTATTGAATACTTTTAATAAGGAATTTGTATTATCGATTTTATAGGTATCTGGGTCAGACAAAACCCTTTTTGTATTTTTAATTTCATATAATATATCTAGTAAATCATGCCAAAATTTTGAGCCAAAACTTATAAAACAACCTGTTAATACGATGCCTGGAATTAGAAAACAATAATCTATGGTATTATAGCCTTCAATAGTACTCCATCCTATTGTTTGACCAGGGCTTTCAATATTGTTGAATATTTTAATTAAATCCGCTTTGAGAATGGTAGCTGTTATTACACCACAACAGACATTAATTTTCATTATTCGGTATGCTCTCTTATTTTCGGCAACACTATTATTAGGTGATTTAGTTAAAGTGTCTCCTATTTTAAAAAAGTTACTTTCTGATAAATAGTGCTTAAGAAAATCTGCAATACGTTCGCAGACCATGCTTAATAAAAAAAGTATTATTACTAACTGTATTATTTGTTGAAGCATATCCATAAGTATAAATATTTATTGTTTTAAGTTTTATTTTGAGAAGTCATGTTCTACTATTTGACTTTCTCGTTTTATTGTGTTTGGAACAATATTCCAGTTTATATATTGGCTTGTTTTATAAAGTGTATTTATGGTCACTTTTAATT
>CANBOV010000131.1 GCA_947371275.1 Flavobacteriaceae bacterium
CCTGATAATGCTCGTCAAGCGATCTATGCCTTTGATGGGGATGTATATGCAGGGATGGATGCTTACAGTTTGACTCCAAAGCAAATCACCGTATTGCAAGATAAGGTGCGTATCCTATCGGGTTTGTATGGGGTGTTGAAACCGTTGGACTTGATGCAAGCCTACCGTTTGGAAATGGGGACTACTTTACCGATTGGCAAGAATAAGAACTTGTATGCGTTTTGGAAAAAGACGGTAACGAAAGCTTTGAACGACGAACTCAATAAAGGCGAGTTGTTCATTAACTTGGCAAGCAACGAGTACTTTAGTGCGGTAGATGTCAAGACCTTAAAAGTACCTGTAATCACTCCGGAGTTCAAAGACTTTAAAGACGGGAAACTCAAGATGATTAGCTTTTTTGCCAAAAAGGCAAGAGGGATGATGGTGCGGTATATCCTGGACACCCAAGCAGAAACGATAGAAGACTTGAAAGGGTTTAATTATGAGGGTTATGGGTATGATGCGAATTTAAGTAAGGGGAATACGTTGGTCTTTACTAGGTGATTTTGGATTCAAGTTTATTCATCTTCGTCTCGTGAAAAATAATAAATCCCAATAGTTAAATTCCAAATCGCAATCCTTTTATTTGCCATTAGCCAAGAGGAGTAGTCTTTTATCTAGCATTCCTGCCTGTCGGTTGCTTCTTGCTTTTAAAATAGTGCTTCCATTGGAAACTATTTTGATTACTTTTTTATTGAAAACACGAGCGGGACGCTCGCGCTAGCGAGGTTATTTTATTAATATTTTTTTGGAAAAGGTACCTTTCGAGGTTATTGCTTCGACGATATACATCCCTTTTGTGGTGAGTTGGATTCCCGTTAATGGGAGATACTCTGGTAGGTGCATGATTTTTTGACCAAGAGTGTTGTAAATGGTGATTGCGGCACTATCGGTTGGGATTGCGATGGCAAACAGTCCGCTGGAAGGATTAGGGTATAGGTTAAAATCCTTGTCTGCGGGGGTTATTTCATTAACAGCAAGCGGATTGTAGGGCGAAATGAATTTACCCAAAGAAATAGGGAATAATCCTCCTGAAGACAGGGTGGATTCTACCGTGTTGGAGCTCGTATTAATTACGCTTATCGTATTGGCATTTCGGTTGATGGCGTATATTTTACTGCCATCAGGCGAGCAATCAATGGCTTCTGGGTAATTGCCGACTGGGATTGTGGTGGCCACTGTGTTGGTTGCGGTATCAATTACGGTCACTAGATTGACGTTTGAATTGGTTAGGTATAACTTACTTCCATCGTTATTCATGGTAATTCCTTGAGGGTAGGTGGCAGTGGGAATGGTTGTCAATACGGAATCGGTCAGGGTATCAATTACGCTTACGTAGGCACTATTTACATTGGTTAGGTAAAGCGTGCTTCCAATTCGCTGCATGCTGATGGGTAAGGAACCTACTGGTATTGAAGAGGTCATGGTATTTGAAGCGGTATCTAAGACACTTACTGTGCCAGCATTCCAATTGGATATATAAGCTTTGCTACCGTCTTCATTAAAAGCAATCATTCTGGGACCATCACTGGCTGTGATGGTAGTGGTTACGGTATTGGTAGCTGTATTGATTACACTAATGGAATCTGAACCATCATTAGTAACATAAAGCATAGTACCCGAGGCATTCAATCCCATTCCGATAGGTCCGGTACCCACAGGAATTGTAGCTACTACTGAATTGGATGCTGTTGCAATGACACTGATAGAGTTTGAAGTATAATTAGACACATACACTTTGGTTCCATCGGGGGAGGTGTGTACTCCGATAGGGTAATTGCCAACAGGGATGGTCGATGTCACGGTATTGGTTGCCAACGATAACACGGCGACCGCATTACTTTGCGCATTGGCAATGTAGGCGGTTTGTGCTTTGGCGGATACTGAAATCAGGGCTGAAAACAGAAGGGTACGTACTGTTGGCATCATATTGAAAGGGTTTACTTTTAAGAGTTGCCTTTATAACAAACTGGATGGTAAATACCCTACGATAATTTTAAAGTTAGTAAGCTGCCGAGGTTTTTGGAATATTTTAAATTATAAATGGGATGCGATATTCCTTTGAAGGAGTATATGTATTATGATGATTAATCTTTCTTCTTGAAATGTACCGTAGTTATTGCTTGTGTGCGGGGAGGAGGATTTATTTGAAATAATAACTTATCCCAACTAGCGCCATAAACTTAGTGCCTGGAGTAAAGCAAATTTCGGTGACTGGCATAGTTTCATTTTGGAGTCTTGTTTCGGTGGCAAATTGGGTTTCTTTCCATTTTGTATTGAATAAATTATTCAGTTTAAGTCCTATTTCATAGCGCGGTTTGGTAAAATTGAGTACGGCGTCTGAAACAAAATAACCCTTTGCGGTAAGGGAATTATCTTCGACCGCAGGTCTGTCAGACAAATATCGGTAACGCAAACCTCCGTTTATTCCGTTTTTGTTTTTATAGGTAATTCCTCCTGTTGCACTCCACACTGGAGCAAGTGGTATATAGTCTTGGCCTTTTGAAAGGTTTGCATACCTGCCATGGGCATAATTTAAATCTAGATCTAGATACACTGATTTTAAAGGTTCGAAACGGATTGAACCGTCAATGCCGATGCGTTTTGTAGCCCCTGTAATTTCGACAATTCCCCCGTCACCACTGTAGACAAATTCTTGTTTTAGACCCATATACCAAGCCGCTAGGTGCAGCAATAGTGTATTAGTAGGTTTTATAATGGTCCCGAAGTCAATTCCATAAGCAGGGGGGACAATTTGCTTTCCGTTAGTAACCACTACTGCTCTTGTATCATTAGAATGAAAGCCTCTACCAGTTGCTATATAAAATTGGGTATTGTTGCTAGCGTGGAAGTAGATGCTAAATTTAGGACTTAGTATATTGGCTTTGGCTTTGTAAATTCCTATTCCATTTAAGGTAGCATCTGTGGCTAATTTATTTTGGTATTGATTGAAAAATTGATCAAAGCGTAAACCAGCATTAACGGTCCATTTCTCGTTAAACTTAAAGGTCTCGCTTAGGTATAAAGCCGCATTTAACTCAGAAATGTCTCCTAATTTTATGGGGTTGATTACCGTATACCGATTGATGGTATGCGACAGTGCTGAATTGTTGGTTGTGTCGTATCGTACATTGATCCCAGTATCGGTATTGATTTTGGTTGAACCTAGATAACCAATGTGGCTATAACTGCCATTATATCCGATCAAGTTTCTATTTTCTTTTTGCCGAATTTGGTCTCCATTGATAGGGTCTTCCAAAAAGAAGGTGAAATTGGTATGGAGATCGAAGCTATAGTTGGTATAAAACAATTGGTTCCTTATGAAGTCATGATTATTGAGCGTACTCAACAGTTGAGCATTGCAATTGGAGCGCGCTGTTAGGCCACCCTCGGTAGGGTCGAGGGCTCCAAAGAATCCAATTAGTCCTTCGTCAACTGCTCGGTCTGGAATTTGACCAGATGCATTCCATTTGCTGTACAACGTAGAAGCCGAGAGTTGTAAAAAGCTATTTTTGGATACTTTGCCGTGGTACTTAGTAAAAAAGTTAAACCGATTAAAATGCTGAGGATTGTCAAAGTAGCCATCTGAGTAATTGTATTCAGCGGCCATATACCATGACTGCTGCTTGGCTTTAAGTGTTTTCCCAAGCAAATTAACTACCGCGGCGATACGAGCTGAATTAAACATTCCCCCTTCCAGTTTCAATAAATTGCGATCTATTGCATTCGCGGTTTTAAAGTCAACATAGCCAGCGGTATTGAAATTACCTTTTTCTACATTGTAAGTTCCTTTTTTAAAGTCAACTGTTTCGATGGTTTCAGGTATGATAAAATGCGCATCGGCATACCCTTGACCATGGGCATGCGAAACCATGTTGATAGGCATTCCATCTACATTTAGGCTGATGTCGGTTCCATGGTCACAATCAAAACCTCTAATAAATATTTGTTCTGCTTTTCCGCCCCCTTGGTGTTGGCCAATAAACAAGCCAGGAACAATGCGCAGTACTTCTTGCGAATTGGTTATGCCACGCATTTTAATATCGAGTTTGCTTATTTGGTTTTGTTGCTTGCTGCTAGCGCCTGTGTTTACGACAACTTCATCTAAGGTCGTTGCGGCCTTTCCATTTAACGCTATGCTGCTCCCTAATTTGAAATCTTTACCGTCCAGTGACAGTGTCTCATATCCAAAACCACTTAATAGTAGTGTCGTAATTTGGGTGGTGTTTTCATTGAAAGTAAAACTACCGTTTTCATCGGTTACCGTTGTTTTTCTTTGCGGTAGGAGTGTAACGGAAATGCCTTCGAGGGGTAAACGACTTGAAGCGTCAATAACCTTTCCTGCTATGTGATTGTGCTGGGCAGTAGAGGAAGTAAGAACCCCGAGTAGTAAACTTATTAAAATTAGTAATTTATTCAAAATTTAAGATAGTTAAAGTAGGTTTTACTTGGGCAATATGTTGTGTGCAGAAGTAAATTACAACTGTAGGCTACTTTAAGAAAACTAAACAAGAAAAGGGATGTTAACCCTACTTCGAATAAAAATTAAAATTAGGGCTATGTTATTTTAGGATGTCTTGTCCTAAAATAGCTATACACAAAAACAGTGTATATGGAACAAGAAGAACAATTAGTTTATGCTACTCGCGCGGGCAAACAGAGTCATTATGACAAGCGACTCATTTTAAAGATTGTCGGAGAAATAGAAAATGGTTTACCC
>CANBOV010000132.1 GCA_947371275.1 Flavobacteriaceae bacterium
GCCCTAACCGTGGAGCCCAAAACTGCCCTACATAGTTTTATTCAAAAGGGACTCATTCCGCCCCTAGACGAAGACCTAGCGCAAGAACACTTCTCGTTGTTAGTAGATACCCTTGAAGAAAATGGATTCATCCATTACGAATTGTCCAACTTCGGTAAGGAAAACTATTTTTCCAAAAACAACTCCAGCTATTGGCTCGGTAAAAAATACCTAGGTATTGGCCCATCTGCTCATAGTTATGACGGGTATAATAGAAGCTGGAATGTATCCAATAATACGGTTTATTTAAAAGCCCTGCAAGGAAATAACCTAACCCTAGAAACCGAATCGTTAACGATAACCGATCGCTATAATGAATACATCATGACCGGTCTACGAACCATGTGGGGCGTTTCTCTTAAACGTATTGAGAAGGATTTTGGCAAATCCTATTTGGACTACCTAAACCATCATGCAGCAAAGTACATTGAAGACCATCTCTTATATGTTGACGAAAACGTTTTGCGTACCACCAAAACCGGGAAGTTCTTAGGCGACGGAATTGCAAGTGATTTGTTTATGCTGAACTAGTTTATGCTTCTCCTTAGCAGTATTAGTAAAAGAATTATATTTGGTGTTGCATTAGCATGTGATTAGAAGAGATTCTATAAAAGTTCAACTCAATATGAAAGCACTTATAAACAATAAATTCGAAATTGACTTATCAAAACCCATTGATATCTCCATTCCGTTATCCAATACCGATGACAATCCTATCGCTTGGTATATTGAAAAGCCAACAATCGAACCCGTTACTTTTGGGGATTGGGTAGGTAAGGTGGCAGCAGGGAGTTCAACCAACTTTAATAATATCTTCTTCAACCCACACGGACACGGGACCCATACCGAATGCCTCGGACACATAACCCGTGAGTTCTATAGCATCAATCAATGCCTGAAACAGTTTTTCTTCTTGGCCGAATTGATTTCAGTAGCACCCGAACTACAGGGAGAGGACAGGGTCATTACCAAAGAGCAAATAGAAGGCTTGTTAAAAGAAGCTAATCCGGAAGCCCTTATCATTAGAACATTACCCAATTCGGTCGGCAAAAAGCATAAGAACTATTCTCATACCAATCCTCCCTATTTAGCGGAAGATGCAGCTCATTATAGTAGAGAAAAGGGGATAAAGCATTTATTAATTGATTTGCCAAGCGTGGACCGGGAAGAAGATGGCGGAAAGTTAGCGGCTCACAAAGCCTTCTGGAAGGTGACAGATACCAACAACCTCAATGCCGACGCAAGATTAGACTGCACCATCACCGAAATGATCTACGTAAACGATGCCATTCTTGACGGGAGCTATGTCTTAAATCTTCAAATAGCCTCCTTCGAAAATGATGCCTCACCTAGCAAACCTGTTTTGTATGCCCTATGATCACAATTTCAACAGACAAAACTAAATTAGACCTCCCTTTTATCCAAAACTTCCTAAAGGATATCTACTGGGCTGCCGGCAGAACCATAGAAGAGGTACAAACCACCATAGACGCTTCTGTTTGCTTTGGAATTTATCTAGACAATAAACAAATTGGTTTTGCTAGAGTCATCACAGATTATGTGGTTTTTGCTTATGTAATGGATGTTTTTATAGAAGTGAAGCATCGTGGTAATGGATATTCATCTCTTTTAATTGAAGCCATGATGAAAGCACCTCAATTACAACAAGTAAAAATATGGCGGTTAGCCACCTCCGACGCTCATTTTTTATATGAGAAATTCGGATTTACAGCATTAGCCCATCCCGAGAAAATGATGGAAAAAGTAATTAAATAGTATCATGAATATTCAGCAACTGTACGAATTCTGTTTGTCTAAAAAAGCAGTAACAGAACATTTCCCTTTCGATGAAGATACCCTAGTGTTTAAAGTAGGCGGTAAAATGTTTTGCCTAACGTCCTTAAAAGAATGGGAAAACGGAACCCCAGCACTAAACCTCAAAGGTGATCCCGATAGCAATCAAGAACTTCGAGCAGCCTATGAAGCCATTCAGCCCGGATTTCACATGAGTAAAGTACATTGGAATACAGTGCATTTCAATAGTGATGTCCCCGACAAAATGATGTGCCAACTAATCAATGATTCCTATGATTTGGTTTTCAAAAGTTTGACCAAAAAAAGTCAAAACGAAATTCTAGAAAGTGAGAATTAGGCATTACTTTTGCAGAACGTTTTCAGTACCTAAAAAAACAAAAGCATGTTAGATAATTTAAAGAAAATATTAAACGAAGACCAAGACCCAAAAGCGATTGAAAAAATCACGTCAAAGTTAGATAATTTATTAATGACCAACGAGGAGATTGGATACATAGCCGTTCAAAAAAAACCAGCAGTAACCATATTCCCCGATAGTATCGTAGTAACCAATAAAAGAATTATTCTTTGCAAACCAAAAAACCTTGGCTTGTCGATGGAGTTCATGGATTATGACTGGGATGATATAGCAGCTAGCTTTGTAAAAGAAGGAATATTAGGAGCCGATTTTACCTTTACAACCAAGTCCGAACTTACGCATACCGTAGATTATTTGCCCAAAAATCAAGCTCGCAAATTATATACTTTCGCTAAAGAACAATTAGACTTGTTAAAAAACCCAGTAGCTACTCCAATGAGCACCGTAGAAGTTAATCCCATACAAGAAGCCCCTATTGCTGAAGAAGCAGAGGAAATAGAAGCAGAAGAAGTAACTAATCTTGCAGAAATCATGCCGGCAACACAATCGTATACTGCCTACGAAGAACCAAAAGTTGAAACATCCAACACCTCTTCAGCAGAACGAAAACTTACTGAATTATCTCAAGATGAATTATTCGAAAAACTACAGAACTACAAAAAGTTATTAGATAACGGATTAATTCTACAAGGTGAATACGACACCTTAAAAAAAGAAATCCTCAGTTATATGTAATCTTATAAAAAGATAAAAAAAGCCCTTTTGTATTTAAGACAAAAGGGCTTTTTATTTATAGGTATTATTTACTTAATTCTACAAAATATTTGTAGAATAACGGAATGGTTTCAATTCCTTTTAGGTAATTAAATATTCCAAAATGCTCGTTTGGTGAGTGGATGGCATCACTGTCTAATCCAAAACCCATCATAATGGTTTTTGATTTTAATTCTTTTTCAAATAAGGCTACAATTGGTATACTTCCTCCAGATCGAACGGGTATAGCCGGTACTCCAAATGTTTCAGAGTAAGCTTTGGAAGCGGCTTGATATCCAATGCTGTCGATAGGGGTTACATAACCTTGACCTCCATGATGCGGAGTTACTTTTACTTTTACAGCTTTTGGAGCGATACTTTCAAAATGTTTAGTAAAGAGCGCTGTAATTTCTTCCCAATCTTGGTTAGGGACTAAACGCATGGATATTTTAGCATTGGCTTTACTTGCAATGACAGTCTTAGCTCCTTCGCCGGTGTAACCTCCCCAAATACCATTTACATCTAATGTTGGTCTGATAGAGTTTCTTTCATTAGTTACATAGCCTGTTTCACCATATTCTTCTTCTATTTCCAGCGCTTTTTTATAATGGGCTAAAGAAAAGGGTGCTTTAGCCATCTCTGCTCGTTCAGCGGCTGTTAATTCTTCTACTTTATCATAAAATCCGGGTATGGTAATATGATTGTTTTCGTCATGAAGAGACGCAATCATTTTAGTCAATACATTAATCGGATTAGCCACAGCTCCACCGTACAATCCTGAATGCAGGTCTCTGTTTGGTCCTGTAACCTCGACTTCCACATAACTCAATCCTCTTAAACCTGTAGTTATTGAGGGTTGCTGATTGGAAATCATACCAGTGTCAGAGATTAAAATAACATCATTGGCTAATTTATCTTGGTTTCTCTCAACAAACCAACCTAAACTTTTGGAACCAACCTCTTCTTCTCCTTCAATCATGAACTTAACGTTACAAGGCAAACAATTGTTTTGGATCATGTATTCAAAAGCTTTTACATGCATATACATTTGCCCCTTGTCATCACATGCCCCTCGAGCAAAAATAGCCCCTTCAGGGTGAATGTCTGTTGTTTTGATTACCGGTTCAAAAGGAGGAGAGGTCCATAATTCCATTGGGTCTGGCGGTTGTACATCATAATGACCATATACTAAAACAGTAGGCAAGGTTTTATCTATTATTTTTTCTCCATATACAATCGGATACCCCGGTGTCTCGCATAGTTCAACTAAATCACAGCCAGCTTTTTCCAAACTTGCCTTTACTGCGCTAGCAGTGTCTATGACATCTTGAGCATAAGCACTATCTGCACTTACGGATGGTATTTTTAATAACTCTATTAATTCATTAATGAAGCGTTCTTTATTTTGTTGAACGTAGTTTTTTATATTGTCCATGTGTTTATTAAATGATTAAGTCAAATATACAAATACAATTTTCATTTTAATAATTACCGAAACCCAAAAATTTTACAAAATAAAAGATATTGGAATTTGGTATTTGAAAAATATGGCTATATTTGCAGTCACAATTTTGCGGGTATGGCGAAATTGGTAGACGTGCCAGACTTAGGATCTGGTGCCGCAAGGCGTGTAGGTTCGAGTCCTATTACCCGCACCAAAAAGCTCTAACATTTCGTTGGAGCTTTTTTATTTTTAACAATTTGGTTAATAAAATGTTTAAAGTTTCTTTTGTAAACCATTCACAACCCAATGAAATGCTGTTAATTTTACAACATCAATTCATAATTTGAA
>CANBOV010000133.1 GCA_947371275.1 Flavobacteriaceae bacterium
GATTAGATGTTTTCCTTTTTTACCAATCGGTAAGACCACAATCCGAAAGCGGTACCTACTAACCCTAGCGTTCCCATAAAGAGCCAGTTAGCGCTATAACCATACCCTTGAACGATGAGCATGCCGACTTTAGAACTGAAGATTTGGGCCAAGCTAAAGCTCATGGTATAGATCGCCATGTAGCGTCCTTCGTGCCCTTTTGGGGCCCGACTTATTGCTACTGAATTGGAGAAGGGGAAGCTAAACATTTCGCCTATGGTCATAAAGATCATCATGATGACTAAAATGCCTACCCAGTTTTGGAACAGCATCAGAAACAAGCTTAGGGACATCAGCAAACACCCCGCTAGCACCACTTTGATTTTGTTAATGTTTTTGCGTTCGACAAAACTAACTAGTGGCATTTCTAAGAAGAAAATCATGAGGCCATTCATGGTTAATAAAAGTCCGGTTTGGAATTCTGTTAAATGAAAATGTTCGCCATGGTATAGCGGAATCGTATTGAATAATTGAAAAAATAATATTCCTGTAATCCAACAGGTGGTTAGGAATACCCAAAAAGGCTTGTCTTTGAAAACGGATTGGGGAGCAAGTGGTTTATTTTCGGGTTGGGCCAGCGCCACTTTTTTCTTTTCTTTTACCAGTGCCCAGAAGATGAGAATAGCCACGATGCAAGTTGCACCGTCTACCCAGAACAATCCGCGGTAGCCACCACTCATGATGATGATTCCGCCTAGTGCGGGCCCGGCCGAGAACCCTAAGTTTACCGCTAGCCTCACTAGGGTAAGGGCCCGGGTGCGGTTTTCGGGTTTGGCATAAGCCCCAATAGACACAAACATAGCAGGTCTAAACATATCGGCAATGATCATTAGGACAAACATACCGATGCACAGTCCGGTGAACGTTGTAATATAATTTAGAAAGAAAAGTAGAATCCCGGTATTCAATAGACTGAAGATCATGATGCGGTAGAACCCTATTTTATCTGAGAGTTTGCCTCCCAACCAAGAACCTATCATGGAGCCAGTTCCGAAGCAAACCATAATCCATCCTACTTGATTATAGGTAAAGTGAAGTTCTTCTTTGAGGTATTTGGATAAGAACGGCACCACCATAGTTCCGGCTCTATTGATGAAGGTGATTATGGTGAGTATCCATATTTCACGGGTAAAGCCTTTGAAGTTATTGAGGTAGCGTTTTAATGCGTTCAGCAGCATACGGGTTGATTGAGATGATGTTGTAACAAAGGTAAAGAACTTTGCTAAGGCTAAGTATTCAAGTGCAACGGTTTTCCTTTATTTTTGTATAAAAAATTCTTATGATGTGTTTGTTTTTTTTCAAAGTCTATACAATGGTGGTTTACCAAATTAAAATGGAACAGGACTAATGGGCTATTTTAATCTACATACTCATAAATTTACTAATGCTACCGCCACATTTGAATTGGTCAACCAATACCCATGGGCTTTTGATTCAGTCCTACCGCATTATTCTATTGGAATTCATCCTTGGTATATAGATGAGTCGCGTCTTGAAAGTGATTTGGCTACAATCGCTGAGAAATTAGCGTTACCCGAATGCTTGGCTTTGGGAGAATGCGGTTTAGATAAGCGTATTGATATTCCCATGTCGTTGCAGACAAGGGTATTTGAGCGCCAAATTATATTGGCCGAACAATTTCGAAAACCCTTAGTATTGCATTTGGTTGCCGCTTACCAAGAGCTTATTGAGATTAAGAACCGAATGCAAATTAAGGTTCCGGTTATCTTGCATGGTTTTTCTAAAAACGAACAAACGGCTCAGCAATTGATTGCTAATGGTTGTTACTTGTCGTTTGGGAAATATTTATTGCGTAATCCTGAGCTTAAATCGGTTTTCTTGTCGGTTCCCGAGGACCGCTTTTTTTTGGAGACCGATACGATAGAAGAGACTTTGGAAGAGGTATATGCTTTGGCGGCTTCTTATAAGGGGATTACGGTAGCTGAATTACAAGCGATTACAACAGCCAATAGACTTAAAGTATTTGGGATATAAAGTGGTTTTCCTTTTAAATAAAAAAAAAGCCCTGTTCTTATTTGAATAGGGCATTTTAATATGTTGTTATTTCATTTCTCCCGCCGCCCAAGCTTTGATGGTTTCTATATCGGCATCGGATAATTTCTCTGTGGGAGAAGGCATTGGTTTGGCACCTTCGGCATGCGTAATGGCTTTGATAAGGAGGTCACTTTTGATAAGCGCTATCACTGTAAAGGAATCGCTTAGGTTAATTCCATTGGCTGGATTGGGGCCGCTATGGCATCCATAACAATGGTTTTGCAAGATAGGAGCCACGTTGTTTTCATACGTCAGTTCCGCACTGCCCACCACCGTAGTTTCGTCACAGCTGTTGTTTTGCATCCCTTGTTGGATCCATTTTAAAAAGACTGCTTTTTGGGCAAGGGTAAGTGCGGGATGCGATTTAGGTGGCATTTTGCCTTTGGAAATCATCTGTTCCATTTCGTTAATTACTACACCTCCTTTATTGAAAACATGTATCGTAGCTTTTAGGTTCTCATAGGTATCTAAATAGACACCATCAGCGTGTTTTTTGTTTTGGGGGTTATGGCAAATAGCGCAGTTGGCTTGCAATAAGGGTTCTACTTGTTGTTTGTAATAGACCACACTAGTATCGCATTGGGTTGCGCTTAAGGGAGTGTAGTCGTTGGTTTGCTTCGTGCTTATAAAGCTAACAAGCAGGCAGCTGCCTACAAGAGCCATGATAGAAATACTAATTTTTTTCATTAGGATTAATTTTAGGTTTGCTATGTATAGCCTCCGCAAGGGTAGGGTACCGAATGTGGGATGGCCGATTTACTCAGGGCTAAAATAGGAAAAGAATCGAAATAAATTTGAGCTTAAACTGTTAATATTGTTAGTCAGTTCTCTAATGGAGTAGGGCAAAGCTATAAATTTGTTTATTTTTGCCGCTTCAAATGGTATAACCTTTAACAAGTGAACGGAGGAAACTTCGTTTGTAAAATAATACTACTATGGCTAAGTGGCAAGAACGAGCGGTGCTTTTGTTTAAAGAAGAAGGAATTAATAATTTAAAAAACGCTAATGTTTTGGTAGTCGGACTTGGCGGTGTGGGTTCGTTTGCTGCCGAGTTTTTGGCGAGAGCGGGTGTAGGCAATATGACCATAGTCGATGGAGATGTAGTGGACATCACTAATATCAACCGACAGTTGCCGGCGTTACATTCAACAGTTGATTTACCTAAGGTTCATGTCGTAGGGGACCGATTGCTGGATATTAATCCCGAATTAAACCTCACACGTTTGCAAGAATTTCTTTCACCAGAACGTGCCTTCGAATTGGTTAGCCCTGAATTTGATTATGTGCTTGATTGCATTGATAGTGTTACGCCAAAGCTCAACTTATTGATTGCTTCTAAGCGAAAAAAAGTTAAAGTGATTAGCAGTATGGGAGCAGGAGGTAAGTTTGATTCTAGTAAGGTAAAAGTGCGCGATATCAGTCGGACCGAATATTGTCCGCTAGCCAAAAACATGCGTAAGCGACTTAAGGAGCATAAAATTTCCAAGGGAGTTAAGGCAGTATTTTCTACTGAAATGCCCTCTCAGTCTAGTCTAAAGTTAACTGACGGCAAGAATTATAAGAAGTCTTTTTATGGAACTAACAGTTGGATGCCCTGTCTATTCGGACTTTATGCAGCCGAAACTGTAGTAAAGTATTTATTGAAGAAAGAGCAAAAAACTAATTCATAATACGATATGGTCACCAAATCAAATGCTAAGAAAGAAAGACCCCAAATCAAGTTGGTTCTTTCGATGATTGATAAACTCACCGAAGCCACAGCTCTAGTAGTATTGATTTGTTTTTGGATTTACACTTTGCTATCGTACAAGTCCTTGCCTGAGGTCATCCCGACGCATTTTGTTGCAGATGGCCAAGCGGACGGTTATGGATTAAAATGGACGATCTTAACATTACCCATCATTGGATTGTTGTTTTACGTTGGATTGACGGTGTTGGGCCGGTATCCGCATAAGTTTAATTATCCAGGAACTGTAACGGCTAAAAATGCAGAGCAATTATACCGTTCTGGCGCTCAAATGATGCGGGTAATGAAGTTGATGTTAATTATAGTGTTTTTTGTGATGACCTATCAAACGGTACAAACCGCATTTGGACAAACCAGCGCTATTACCAGAGGTGGCTTGTTTATTGATTTTGCTTTACTGTTTATACCTATATTTTATTTCTTGATAAAAATGTCTAAAAACGCGTAACACAATACTATTTCTCAGGCACTTACGTTTGCAGAACCCCAATTTATGATACGAACTGTTATTTTTGATATGGATGGAGTGATTGTCGATACCGAACCGGTCCACCATTATGCTTATAACCAACAATTTAAACAATTAGGGATTACTATTAGTCCTGAATTGTATGCCTCTTTTACTGGTAATTCAACCAAAAACATCTTTGAGCGTTTAAAAGAACATTTTGATTTAGAACAAGAAGTAGCGGCATTGGTAGCCACTAAGCGCCAACTTTTTAATGACGCCTTTGACAATAAAGAAGATTTGTATTTATTGGATGGTGTTGAGGAGTTGATTAAAGAATTACATGGCAAGGGTATGCAGTTGGTTTTGGCTTCGTCATCAGCACATGTAACGATAGAACGCATCTTTAATCGCTTTAAATTGCATCAATACTTTAGTCA
>CANBOV010000134.1 GCA_947371275.1 Flavobacteriaceae bacterium
GGCGCAAGTCTTAGTCCAGCCGGGTTCTACTACTGGGATGGAGCAAAATGGGTCCAACTCCAAACCACCACTAGCACTTCATGGAACACTACCGGTAATGCTAGCCTATCCGGAACAACCAATTTCATTGGCACAACCGATGCCGTTGACGTAGCGTTCAGAAGAAGCAATCTAGCTGCGGGAAAAATCGGAACGACCAACACTTCATTCGGATTACTGGCGGCATCAAGTAACAACTCAACCAACAATACGGCTTTCGGAGTAAATGCTTTAACAAACAGTACAAATTTAGCTTCTTCCAATAACGTAGCCATCGGATACGGTGCTATGGATAATTTAGGTGCTAATAACACGGCCCAATGCGTTGCAGTAGGCGTAAATGCCTTTGGAGCAGCAACGACCAATAGTAATAGTGTTGCCGTGGGTTACAATGCAGCACAAGGCACTACTACCGGAATTGACAATACTGCTATCGGCGCAGGAGCACTAAATAATAATGCAACGGGACAACAAGCTGTAGCTGTAGGCCGAAATGCGTTGTTTAATGCTACAGGGAGTTTTAACATTGGCATAGGATATGCCGCAGGAACAAACATTGGCGCCGGAACAAATAACACCTGTGTAGGCTATCAATCCGATGCTTCGTCCGGTGTAATAAATGGCACTGCTATCGGCAACGGAGCTGTATGTACCGTAAGCAATACCATGAAATTTGGAAATGTCTCCATTTTAAATAATTATTTCAGTAATACGGTTAATGCAGTAACATTCACGGCTACATCTGATTTGAGATATAAAAAAGCAATAAGTCCTGTACTCCCGAGCTTAGCTATTCTTAACAAATTACAACCGGTAAATTATTATTTTAAAACAGCAGAAGAATTAAAATCCGAAAAAATACAATCTGTAGCTTTTAGTGGAGATCAAACACATGAAAGACAAATCGGATTTATTGCGCAAGACGTGGAAAAACTTATTCCTGAAGTGGTTCATACCGATCGTGAAGGATATAAATCTATTGATTATTCTAAATTTTCGCCTTTTATTATCAAAGCCCTGCAAGAACAACAAGAACAAATCAATAAACTGCAAAAAACTAATGACCAACTTCTAAAAGCAAACGAAGCCATCCTAAAACGCCTAGAAGCTTTAGAAAAAAAATAATAAAAGCCAATCTACTTAAGGGGATTAGGTATGACTATAATCTAAATATCATCCTACTCTAAACACCCCAATACTACCCTCTTCTCGCAAAACACAAGGAATACCACCAACTTCTTGGTAAAAAGTAATGCCCAAATAAGCAAAACGATGCAAACCTGCCGCGGGCAAACTACTAGGCTGCAAACTAAATGACCCCAATACCGCTCCTTTCGCAACGAGCATCGGCGCGGCGAGAGCCAACTTGTAATTAGCCGCATCAAAATCAACACCCAAGACACCAAACTGTAATTCCACATGGCTAGCTCCCTTAGGAAATCGTACGGTACTTAAATCATAGTCCGTTACGGTATATGTGCAAGTCAAATCATCATACACCCCCTTCATAGGTAGCACTCCCTCAAATTTAAAAGTAGGGGTAAATTCAAAATCACGCAACATAGCTTTGCCCGCTGTCGTCAAAATGCCTTGCCCAACCGTTCTAGACCCACGATCCGAACTGCCATCACAGTCCTTAATCCCCTGAAACAATTGCATCATCCGACCGTGCAAACTTCCCTCTTTATAAAATTTTAAAAAAGGAAACAACGCGATCCTAAAGGCACTCTTAACCTTAGAACAACGGCCAAATTCAGAACTATTCTCCCGAACGCGAACCATACTAGCCTTAGCCTTAATAGCCTCCGCAGTAAATCCGCCTCCAGCCCTCCGAGCAACAGGCTTACCCTTCCGATAATAAAAATTTAATTCACCGATAGTGCCTACCAACGATATAATTCCTTTTTGCTTTGCCATACGTAGTGTTTTAGAATAATCAAATATAATAATAAAAAAGATATATCAAGTATATATGACGTATATATAGCGTATATATAGCGTATATATAGCGTGTTTATAGCGTATATATAACGTAAATAACATAGGGATACTATAGAGCAAACGCTAGTAAGAACTAGTCCTATCCTCATTACAAAACAAAAAAAAGCCATACTAATTCAGTATGGCTTTCCTCTTATATAATAAGTAACTGGTTATTTACCAGCTTCCTTCTGTGCGTCTTGCACCATCTTGTCATTAGCCGTAATAGCAAACTCTACGCGACGATTCTGACTTCTTCCTTCCGGAGTCTCATTCGTAGCTATTGGATCCGCAATACCTAAACCAGTAGTGGTAAAACGAGCCGAATTCAATCCTTTACCCGCCAAATAAGCCTTAACCGTAGCCGCTCTTTGATTCGATAAATTCAAATTGTATTCCGCAGAACCCGTGCTATCCGTATACCCATAAATCTGAATATTCGTATCTGGATACTGATTAAATACCGGAATCAATTTGTCCAAATTAGCCTTAGCTGCAGCCGTCAAAGTTGACTTATTCGTGTCAAAACGTACTGCATTCTCACCCAAAACCAAACGAATCCCTTCTCCAACACGCTCTACTTGAGCACCTGGTAAAGCCGTCTCTATTTCTCGTGCCTGCTTGTCCATTTTATGTCCAATAACACCTCCTGCAACACCACCAATAACGCCTCCCAGAACCGCACCCAAAGCGCCATTGCCACCTTTTCCTATGTTGTTACCCAAGATTCCTCCAAGTAACGCACCTCCCACAGCTCCTATAGCAGCACCGCGTTGTGTCTTATTTGTGTTTTTAACCGATTCACAACTGGTAAATACCGTTGACAGTAAAAACAAACTTCCCAATACCAATACACTTATCTTTTTCATAACGCTTAATTTATTTTTTCAAATTGATATACTACATCTGCCATATTGCTTCCTACAGTAATACGGTCAATCAATTGGAATGACGTATCACTCTGGTTGGCTACACGCAATACATAACCCGATTTAACGGTTTTAGCCTTAGATGCATCCAAAATTTTCATCACAAATTGTCCTTCCTTGTTGATAAACCAAGTGATTGGCGTACTGTAAGCAGAACATTTCGGACTGTTCAATGTCATTTCTCCTTTGTTGTTGTTTGAAATGAATTTCCATGTACTGCCCACAAAACATTTTGAATCAGCCAAATCAAAAGAAGTGACTTTAATCACATCCGAACCCGGATAATTTACCGAAACCAGGTGCCAATTGCCTTTAATCGCTACCTGAGATTTCGTATCGGTCTTGGTACTAGTCGCTGAATCGGGGGATTTACAAGCAAAAACCAAGAAGGATAAGAAACCCATTAAAATAATTTTCTTCATACCACTGTTTTATTTGAATTAATACTGCAAATATACATTCATTTTTGTTTAGCCTTTTACAAAAAAACACGAAAACACTATAATTACAAGACTACGTCAATTTGTCAGCACACCGATCTTTGGTATTAGTTTTGACTACTAGATTGGTAATTGTTTAATCTAAAAAATAAACCTATGACAACAGGAAAAATTAATGTATCAGTAGAAAACATCTTTCCACTAATCAAGAAGTTTTTATACAGCGACCACGAAATTTTCTTGCGCGAATTAGTCTCTAATGCTACCGATGCTACTCTAAAACTAAAACACCTGACCAGTATCGGCGAAGCCAAAGTAGAATACGGCAATCCTATTATCGAAGTTAAAATTGACAAAGAAGGTAAAAAACTTCACCTGATCGATCAAGGTCTTGGTATGACATCCGAAGAAGTTGAAAAATACATCAACCAAGTGGCCTTCTCTGGTGCCGAAGAGTTCCTAGAAAAATACAAAGACTCTGCCAAAGACTCCGGCATCATCGGACATTTTGGTCTAGGTTTCTACTCTGCCTTCATGGTAGCCGAAAAAGTGGAAATCATCACCAAATCATACAAGGACGAACCTGCCGCTCATTGGACCTGTGACGGAAGCCCAGAGTTTACCCTAGAACCACATGACAAAACCGACAGAGGTACCGAAATCATCCTACACATCGCCGAAGATTCTCTAGACTTCCTAGAAGACTATAAAATCCGTGAGCTGCTGACCAAATACAACAAATTCATGCCCGTGCCTATCAAATTTGGTACCCGCAAAGAAAAGATAGAACAGAAAAAAGGAGAGTCCGTTGCCGAAGAGGATAAAGACAACATCTTTACCGAAGTGGAAGTGGATAACATCATCAACAACCCAAACCCGGCCTGGACCAAACAACCAGTAGACTTATCCGATGAGGATTATAAAAACTTCTACCGCGAGTTGTACCCAATGCAGTTCGAAGAACCGCTATTCAACATCCACCTTAATGTAGATTATCCGTTCAACCTAACGGGTATACTATACTTCCCAAAAATGTCGTCCGATCTGCAATTGCAAAAGGACAAAATCCAATTGTACCAAAACCAAGTATACGTGACCGATAACGTAGAAGGTATTGTACCCGAGTTCTTAGGCATGCTAAAAGGAGTAATCGACTCACCAGACATTCCGTTAAATGTATCTCGTTCCTACCTGCAAGCCGACGGTAACGTAAAGAAAATAGCCAACTACATCACACGTAAAGTGGCCGATAAACTAAAAACGTTATTCAACGAAAACCGCGAAGACTTCGAGAAAAAATGGAACGACATCAAAATCGTACT
>CANBOV010000135.1 GCA_947371275.1 Flavobacteriaceae bacterium
TTTTGGTTGTAGCCAAAGCGGCGCAATTGGTAGGCGTTGCTTCTCCAATCTTTGTTTACTTTCACGTACAATTCGATATGAATTTGCTTGCCGAAGAACTTCTCTAGTTCTTCACGGGCTTGCATCCCTACTCTTTTTAAGGCAGCACCCTTATGTCCGATGATGATTCCTTTTTGGGTATCGCGTTCGACCATAATGACGGAGCGGATGCGGATGATTTTCTCATCTTCAAGGAATTCTTCGGTTTCTATTTCCACGGCGTATGGAATTTCCTTATCGTAATTGAGGAGGATTTTTTCACGGATGGTTTCGTTGACGAAGAAGCGTTCGGGTTTATCAGTTAGGGCGTCTTTAGGATAATAAGGTGGCGATAGTGGCAGTAGTGCTAAGATGCGGGCAAATACTTCTTGCACATTAAAATTCTCTAAAGCTGAAATAGGGAAAATCTCAGCGTTGGGCACTTTGGCTTTCCAGAGTTCGATTTGGGCTTCCAATTCCACTTGATTCGACTTATCGATTTTGTTGAGCAGCAGTAGTACGGGGATTTTGGAGTGGATGATTTTGTTGAAGAAGTCTTCGTCTTTTAATTCCTGCTCTCCTATTTCTACCATATAAATCAGTACGTCGGCATCTTCAAAGGCAGACTTCACGAAGTCCATCATTGATTTTTGCATTTCATAAGCAGGTTTGATGATCCCTGGGGTATCGGACAGGACTACTTGGAAGTCTTCCCCGTTTACGATCCCTAGGATACGGTGGCGGGTGGTTTGTGCTTTGGAGGTGATGATGGATAATCGTTCGCCCACAAAAGCGTTCATTAAAGTAGATTTACCGACGTTTGGGTTCCCAATGATGTTTACAAAACCGGCTTTATGTGACATATATAGAATTATTTTTTTGCAAAGGTAGTCATATCAACTCAATAGCGGAAAAAAGATTTTTTTATGATTTTTATTGGTTTTATTGATAATCGTTGTATATTTGCACCGAAGATCGCGGGATAGAGCAGTAGGCAGCTCGTCGGGCTCATAACCCGAAGGTCACAGGTTCGAGTCCTGTTCCCGCTACTAGGATTAATTAATTCAAAACAAACGATTTAGAGCAATTTAAATCGTTTTTTTTATGCCTAAATTTAACGTATTTTTACTCAATGAATACGCAAACGCATACGTTTTGACTGCTAAGAAGAATTTTTCAGAACCTAAAATCTATGATGCTAATGGCGATTTGGCCAAGCGTTGGTATGTGTATTTTTCCTACCGTAACCCCAAAACTGGGTTGCTTGAAAAACAAACTCCTGTTTATGGCGGGGCGAATAATTTCAAAACCAAACAAGAACGTTATGAGGTTTTAAACGCCTATCGCAAAAGCCTTAAAAAATTATTGGAAGACGGTTTAAGTCCCTATGAAGATAATGAAAAGGCAATGGAGCAAATTTCAGAAACTCCAATTTTGCAAAATGCACTTCCAGAAGAATTGCAACAAATTGCAATTAGTGAAGCCTTTGCCACAGCGGTTAAAATCAAACAAAGTGTGCTTAGTAAAACCTCCTTCCCTAGTTTTAATAGCAACATTAAACGTTTTGAAAAATGGCTTTTTGCAAAAGGCTTTGTAAATGCACCTGTTACTGATATTACCAAAAAAGTTGTCATTGACTATCTCAATGAAGTCCTAGATAATACAAGTCCGAGAACCCGCAATAACACTCGTATCGATTTAGGCTCTTTATTTCAAACATTAGAGGACAATGAAATACTCCCAGAAAACTTCATTAAAAAGATCAATGTTCTCAAAGCTACCCCAGAGCGCAACAAAACCTACACCAACACTTTGCAAAATGACATTTATAAGTATATGGAGGAACACGACCAGATACTGTTGTTGTTTGTCAAGTTCATCTCTTATAATTATTTGCGCCCTATTGAAGTGTGCCGTTTGCAAATTGGTGATTTAGACCTAGTAGATCGAAAACTTTATGTAAGAGCCAAAAACAGTCCTATCAAAACCAAAATCATCCCTGAAATATTACTTAATGACTTGCCCGACTTATCTAAAATGAATAAAAGTCATTACTTATTCACCCCTTTTGCAATAGGTGGTGCATGGGACACTGCTGAAACGGATAAAAGAGATTATTTCTCAAAACGCTTTAAAAAAGTAAAAGACCATTTCAAACTAGGAAAGGAATATGGGCTTTATAGTTTTAGACACACCTTCATTACCAAACTGTATAGTGAATTTGCAAAATCAATGACCCCTAATGAGGCTAAAAGTAAATTGATGCTAATTACTGGCCACAACACTATGGATGCTTTAGAAAAGTACTTAAGGGATATTGATGCTGTTTTACCTGAAGACTATTCTAGTTTTTTGCATGATTAAGTCATTTTGCAAAGTGGCGGGTAAATAATTTTTTATGCAACTTCTCATTTCATCCACTTCATATGTTTTTCCTCTATAAATAGGTTGAGAAGGAATGCATTTTGCAATTGCAATAATTCGTTTTAAAAGTGTAGTAGCCGAAATCTTCAATACCCTTGCCGTACTGCGAATCCCTAGCCCCTCTTTATTTAATTGAACTATCTCTTTATCTTTCACTCGGTAAGAATTGTAACTATAAAAATCAATACTTCTTTTGCAACAACTTTTGCAAAAATATTGTCGCTTTTTATTTTTAGTAAAGCCATTTTTAATAATCGCTTTAGAATGGAAATTTGGACAAATTCCTGTCTCACTAATTTTGTAACATAAGGTTGTGTTTTTCATCTATTTATTCGATTTAAGACATTTTCAAACATAAAAAAGACAAGCTATATAGCTCGCCTTTTTTTATTAAATTTATATTAAATACTGATTTACAAAAGATTATCATTTTGCAAAATGACTAGCACTAACTTTGGTACATTACCATACTTATAAGAGTTTGAAAAAAAAACATTAAATCACTACTGCTTTTCTAATTTCTCTTTAGCTATGATTTCTTCAAACTCTTTACTTATTTTATCAGAAACTTTAACAAATTTACCATCTAATATTAAACCCGACGATAAGGATTTTACATGATAAAAAAAGGTATCTCCTTCCACTTTATAAATTTGGACTTTTATTATTTCAGTCATATCTGGTATAGGTAAATTACCGACGCTAATAACTTTGTACCTCTTCAAGATAAATTCACATTCTGAAACAGGTTCAATCTTTTGTAAATACAATGCTCCAAAATCTTCAGTTTTTTCTAATTGAAAATTACATTTTCTTTCAATTGACATATTCCCGTAACCGACATCAATTTTAAAAACACCTTCTTGAAACTGTTTGCAATTTTGACAATGTAAATTGCTAACCGAAAATATTGCTGTGAGAAATATGATTATTTTCATTTAATTTAATATTATTATATCGTTAATTTATTTACAACCCCGAACTATTAATGCTATACCCATGATAATAAAAATGACTCCAGCAGTCTGAAAGTTCAAATAAAATAATTTTTGTTTTTCTTTAATTATTAACTTTTGAAAATAATCTATAATTAATATCCCAAAAACAATACTTAATGTACCTAATAATATATGGTATAAATCCATTTACGTATTACTGATTTTATATTTTATTCCGTTTTCTCTTCGATATCAGATTCGACCGCATTTTTCGCTCCAGTTACAACAGAATTTACAGTTACTCTGTCAGCACCTGTTAGATGTTCAACAGCTGAACTTGCTGCCCCTGTCAGTACTTCTGTTTCGATTTTTTCGAGTGCTTTATCATAATCCCCCTTAGCCAAGTCAACAGTTGCTTTTATAATTGTACCTGCTTTTGAAAGCTCTTCTCCTCCTTCGGCAACTTCAGGTGCTATAGGACCAAATGCTGGTGCAACAGTTACCGCAGTATCCCCTGTTTTTTCCATAGCATCACCTGTATTAACTGCCACTTTTTCAGCAATGTCGACCGCCTTTTTATTTGCTGCTTCTCCAATTTGAGTTGCATTCACAACTTTAGCTACATTAATACCACCTACAGTAAAAGTAGGCTTGTTGGGCGTAGTATTTCCAAGTGCATAATTTAATCCACTATTAAAAAAGGTCTTAAGTTTTGCTGCGGCAACTGCCATCCAAACAGTAATTTGAACAGATTCCAATCCCTCTAATTCTCTAGCATCAATTACTCTGTTTTCAGAAAAATTGTAAACACCATTATACGGATATTTCTCTGCAAGAGGGTCAATGCACATAAATCTACCTATAGCATAGTCGTAGTTTCTATACTTAAAGCTATCCCAGTTAAGTCCTAACTCGTCTTGGCGTTCCTGACCTTGGTATTTATAATTATGCGGCTTTGAAAGTTGTAATTAGTTAATCACTAACTCTGGAACATTGCCCTATCCTTTTCCTCTAAATAAGCTATCTATTTTAATAAGCAATGATAGCCTTTGTTTATCTATATCATTTAAGGAATAAAAATTTCCTTTTTTATTATAACAAATGAATTTAATAGCGCCAAATTGCTTAATCCAATAATATGCTAACTTATCATCTGAATCAAATACCAAATAATCTTTTGAACAATCGAGCATATATATCGTATTAAGATTGCTATAATATTTCAAACCATCAAGTATAACATCACTAGTTTTAATTTTCAAAGACTCATTATTAAAAAAAATTTCAAAAACATCACCTTTTGAAGAAGCATAAAGAAAAC
>CANBOV010000136.1 GCA_947371275.1 Flavobacteriaceae bacterium
AACAGCAGCTCCAATGATGATTATAGCGAGAATACCGATGCCGAATTCGGAACCGACCTAAGCTATACCAAGAAATTTCACAAAAAGAAACGTGCCATGGTGGTCAATTTTAATACCGACATCAAAAGAAACGATAATTTTACCAATACCAATTCAGCAACGCTCTTCGCCGATACCTCCCTCAACGATATTCGGAAACAAAACCAATTCGAAAAAGGCCAAGATGATTTAGCGTATTTGGAAGTACGGTATGGCGAACCCCTATCAGATTCGCTACGCCTGAGCCTAACCTCTGAGGTTTCTGTCCATAAAATTAAAAATACTGCCAACACCTTCGACTTTCAATCGGCCACCAATGATTATACCCTCTTAAACGATAAACAATCCAACACCACCTGGTCCAATGTGAGTTCGTATTTCCCCTCTACAGGAATCATCGTAGACAAAAGTAAATTCAACGGACGCATCAACTTCGGTCCTGAATTCGTCAGCTTCAAAGCCCAGTCCGATTATTTAGGACTAACCACCAATAGAAATAGAAATTACGTTTTCCCCAAAATAAAAGGGTACCTAAACAGTACATTATCCAAAGGAAAATCCATATACATGAACTACGAATTCAAAATGGAAGTGCCCACGGCCGAACAAGTATTGCCCTTCGAAAACTTAGCCAACCCACTGAATACCGTAGTAGGAAATGAAGATCTAAGACCGTCGCAGCGACACGAACTCTACTTCAACTACAACGACTACGACTATGCGAGTCGCTCTGGATATTACATCTATACCGGTTTTAATTTAAGTAAGAACGGCGTCATGTCATCCACCATATTTGATGCCAATTTTAAATCCACCACCACTTATCAAAACGTAGACAAGGGAGTAATGTCCTATCTGGGAGCCGACTGGAGTAAGTCGTATAAAAAAGAAAAACGCATGCTGCGCTTCAGCACAGGGATCGATATGAATTACAACATCGACCAAGGGCTTACGAATGCCGTCCTATACGAATCCCGTAATTTCGAAATCAACCCCAAGGTTAACTTTACCTGGAGCATAGACGAACTAATAACTATTGCACCCAGCTACCGCTATACCTACAGTACCATCGATTATAAAAACTACATCATCGACAATGCCAATACGTTCAAACACAACGGTAAATTAGAAATCACTTCCTATTACCCCAAGCATTTTGTGATAGGGAGCGATTTTAACTATACCTATAATTCCGGAATAGTAGGGGGCTTTAAAAAGGACTTCTACCTATGGAACGTCAGCCTAGGCTATAACTTCTTCAAAGACCAATGGCTGGCCAAAGTAAAAGTCTACGACCTCTTAGACCAAAACCTAAACAGTACCAGAACCATAACGTCAACCGCCATCATAGACGCTCAAAATACGGTACTAAAAAGATACGTGATGTTTTCACTAACCTACAAACTGGAAAAGTTTGCGGGTAAAAAGAAAGAAGAAGGCGGCATATTTATAGACTAATAAAAAAATCCCAATCAATTGATTGGGATTTTTTTTATTTTAATTCGTTTACCAGCCGCCACTGGAACCGCCTCCAGAGAAACCGCCTCCACCAAAACCGCCGCCAAAGCCGCCGCCTCCCGAAGAGCCTCCTCCAAAACCGCCTCCACCACCAAAGCCGCCACCGCGACCCAAGCTGCTTAAAAGTATTATATCAGCCAATCCCATACCTCCACCCGAGTTACCCCCGTTGTTACGACCCCTAGCTATAATAATAATCAGCACTATGACAATAACGAGTATAGGGAAAATAGGGAAGCTCTTTCCACTAGATTTACGAGTGCCCTTATACTTGCCTTTAACGACATCGATAATAGCATCAGCACCTTTATCTAGACCTTTATAATAACTACCAGCCTTGAACTCAGGAACAATGACGTTACGTATAATCTCGCCACATATGCCAGCTACCAAACGGTCTTCCAATCCATAACCCGGACGAATACTGATTTTACGGTCGTTTTTAGAGACTAAGATGAAAACACCATTGTCTTCTTTCGCTTGTCCAATTCCCCAGGTCTGAGCCCAGTTAGTCGAAACCACATCAATACTCTCGCCCTTCAAATCGTCAATAGTAGCAATCACAATCTGCGTCGAAGTAGAATCCGAGTAACGAACGAGTTTTTCTTCTAACTGTGTTTTCTCCTGTGGTTGCAATAACCCAGCATAATCATACACCGAAGTCTGAAAATCAGGCTTCTCTGGGATCTTAAACTGAGCAAACGACTGCTGCACTTGAAGAAACAAGCACACAATGATCAGCCAATTGGATTTTAGCTTCGCTCCGTTCGCCTTCAGCTCGGGTGGAATTTTAAATTTTGGAATTTCCATATGTTACCCTTTAGAGATTTCGTTAGACAATTCATCAGTATCATCATCTTGATGCGGAAAATGCTTTTTAAGCTGCTCTCCCGCTTGCAAGATGCCATCAACCAACCCTTGCTTGTAATCTCCTTTTCTAAAGTGAGCCAACATTACATCTTTAGTACTATCCCAAAAATCAGTCGGAACTTTTTTGTCTATCCCCTCATCACCACAAATGGCAAATTGCTTGCTGCCTACCGCCACATACAACAACACGCCATTGCGCTCCTTCGTATGCTGCATCTTCAACTGTTCAAAGATTTCTACCGCGCGCTCTATAGGGGGCGTAGCACTTTCATGCTCAATATGTACTCGTATTTCTCCCGAAGTATTTTGCTCAGCAGTGCCAATGGCAGCCACAATTTCTTGCTCGTCCTCCGGTGTCAAAAAGGTTCCTAGTTTAGACATACTATCGTATTAGAATTTAACTTCTACTGGTTTGTCCGCACCCTGCACCGCCTCAAAATAAGGTTTCTCTTTATAACTCAGGAACCAACTTTGTGGGATCGCCAATACATAACCATTATACCCCTGTACCGCCTCATTAAAACGAGTACGTGCCGTTAGGATTTGGTTTTCAGTACTGGCCAACTCATCTTGCAATTTCAAGAAATTTTCATTCGCTTTCAACTCTGGATAACGCTCTACCGATACCAATAATTTAGATAAGGAAGAAGAGACACCCGATTGAGCCGAATTAAAAGCAGCCAATTGCTGTGGTGTTACATTCGTTGGGTCAATAGTAATTGAAGTAGCTTTAGCACGAGCCTCAATGACAGCCGTCAAAGTGCTTTTTTCAAAATCTGCCGCTCCCTTAACCGTGTTCACTAAGTTACCAATCAAATCATTTCTTCTTTGATACGTAGTCTGTACGTTACCCCACTCTTTATTCACGGCCTGATTCATTTGTAATCCGGTGTTTTTTATTCCAATCACCCAAAAAGCGATTATAAGAACTAATCCAATACCAACAATCCAAGGTAATAATTTTCTAAAATTCATGTTTTTTCTATTTAATGTTTATTATTTGTTTCTGTTTTGCTTACTATGTTACAAGAATCAAGCCTAAAGTTGATTCTTAATGCTCAATAATTGCATTTTAACGGCTTCCAGTTTGCTAATAATCTCAAATTGGTCCAATGTCTTCTTCTGTCCCTCTTTCAAGTGGGTCTTAGCACCCTCTAAGGTGAACCCGCGCTCCTTTACCAAATGGTAAATCAACTGCAAATTCTTAACGTCCTCCGGAGTGAACATTCGATTCCCCTTAGCATTTTTCTTAGGCTTTAATATATCAAATTCCTTATCCCAAAAACGAATCAAAGAGGCATTAACCCCAAACGCTTTCGCCACTTCTCCTATGCTATAATACCGCTTTCCTTCTTTTAACTCTATTTGCATACTGTATGTTTTATAAATTCCAAAATCTTTATAGAATAACCGTTCTAAGTTAATCCAAAGATTGATTTTCTTGATTGGCCGCCTTCGAAATAGCCGTGTACTCCGCCGCCGAGATATTCCCGTAATAAAAATTCAAAGGGTTCACCACCTTGCCGTCCTTATGCACCTCATAATGCAAATGGGGAGCCTCACTTCGTCCTGTACTGCCCACATAACCTATCACATCCCCACGCTTAACACGTTGACCGGCCCGACATTTATATTTGCTCAAATGGCCATACAACGTCAAATACCCAAAGCCGTGACTGATTTCAATGTGATTCCCAAACCCTGATTTAGAGTTATCCGCATTCTTAACCACCCCATCGCCTGTAGCAAAAATAGGGGTGCCCGTAGCCGCAGTGAAATCCATCCCCTCATGCATCTTGCGCACCTTGGTAAAAGGGTCACTTCGATACCCAAAACCAGAAGCGATGCGCCGCAACTGCTCATTCTTAACAGGCTGTATCGCCGGGATAGCGGCCAGTAATTTATTCTTCTCTTTAGCCAATTTCAAAATCTCATCCAAGGATTTAGATTGGATGGCCAACTCCTTAGAAAGCACATCCACGCGCTTCGAAGTGTTGATAACCAACTCCGAATTGTCAAAGCCTTCCAACTCCTTATACCGATTCACACCGCCAAATCCAGCCTTGCGCTGCTCCGTCGGAATTGCCGAAGTGTTAAAGTAAGCCCGGTAAATGTTGTTGTCTCGATCCGCTACATCCTCTAAGACCTCGTCCAATTGATCCATCTTCTTGTTCAATAAAGCATATTTCAATTGCATCGTCTCAATTTCACGCGCCTGCAAACGGTCTTTCGG
>CANBOV010000137.1 GCA_947371275.1 Flavobacteriaceae bacterium
CGGTTTGCTTTAATTGAAGCCTACTCCTATACCTGAAAAATAAGAATCCTAAAAACCCTAAAAGGAGCAGCAGCAAACTCCAAAACAAAATTTGTTCCTTTTGATTTTTATAGCGCAACTTTTCTTGATTGGCAATTTTAGAATCGTATCTAATTTTAGCAAATTCATTTTTTGCGGTCTGCCTAACTCTATTAATACTGTCCGACAATGCGATTTGGCGTAAGGCTAATGACTTTATCTCTTGCACGGGAGCAGTAGCAATGCAATATTTCAAGGCTTCTATCTTATCATCCGGACTGTTCACTTTTTCGGCAGATTGATAGGCTTTTCTAGCATAAAACAACCCCTTTGAAACATCAACATCTTTATAATATTCCGCCAAATGCATATAACTAGCAATGAGATCGTCCTCAAGCTTCAATCCCAATCTAATTTGCAATGCTTTTTGCAACAGAGGGAATCCTTCTGGTTTATGAAGTTTAAAATAAGCATACCCCAAATTATCCAAAACTTTAGCGTGTATATTAGGAGCTGCCACAAGGGAATCATTTGAAGCAAGTGGTTTAAGTAGCGTTGCTGCTTGGGCATAATGACCCTCTTCTAAATAAACTACCGAAATATTGTTAGTGATGGTACTCCTAGTAACCGAATTAATTTTAAGTTGATAGCATTTTTGGTAATAATGGCGCGCCTCTTTAAAATTATATTGTTCTTCATACAGTATGCCATACATCGTATAAAGACTTGGTAAATATACAGGAGATTCACAGTTTTGATAGGCCTCCGTTAAAGTAGTCTCTGCACCAGAAAAATCACAAAATTGCATTTGGATATCGGCCATATAATACAAAGAATAGACCTTATTGTCTTTGTTTGGCGCAGCGGTCTTCGCCTTGTCATAAAAGTAATAGGCACTATCAAATTGCTGCTTAGTATAATATTCTTGAGCTTTAGAACTATACTTGCTATAGTCCGCAACAGAAGTAACCACCGTACTATCTTGCCGACAACCCTGAAGCAGCAAAGCCAATAATAAAATCGGGAAAATCAACCGTCTAAGTATCATTTCCCGAAAGTATTAAATTTTAATTACCCAAAGGTAAAAGCCACCAAAAAATTAAGGATGTGGC
Organism: Flavobacteriaceae bacterium; assembly: GCA_947371275.1. Classification (GTDB taxonomy): domain Bacteria; phylum Bacteroidota; class Bacteroidia; order Flavobacteriales; family Flavobacteriaceae; genus Flavobacterium. Next base: position 1,131 of record CANBOV010000137.1, read on the forward strand.
TTTGGCGGTGGCGGTACTGTACCGTTTTGACCACCCGTATCATCAGCGTGAATCGTGGTACTGGCATCAGAAGGTAAGGCATCTGCTGTACAAGAAGTCAACAGACTTGCCGTCAATATAAAAAACGAAAATAGGATAACTCTTTTCATGATATTGTTTGCTAAAAATTGAACATAGTAAGGGCTATACGGGGCTTTCCCGTAGACCTGGCAATGGAATAACCCACTGCCCTTTGAGTACTCAAAAACAATTTTTGGGAAGTGAAGTGCGCTGTTACAGAACCGCTTGGGTATACTTCCCGAATACGTATTCAGTTCTGTAAAGCCACACTTTTTTCAGAAGTAGTTTTGTACATTTGTCCTGATCGCGAATCAAAACAAGAACTAGTTCTATGGCAAAGGAATGTAGGTTTTGTAAAGGATTCTATAAGGATTTCCGATAATTCCCATGTTTCCCATTTATTCCTAACTATTCCGAAACACCATGAAACAAACCAACTTAGAAGCCTATATAAAAGCCCTCAAAAAACAATATCATTTAGAAAAAGAGGGGATGTACTCCGAGTATTTAGAACAACCCAGCAGAGCTAATTTGAGAAAACTATGTGTAGAACGTTTCAAATCCAATGCCCGTCAAGAAGATTTAGTAACGTTCAAAATATTTTTCGGATTTGATTTCAATGGAGAATCACTGAACAAACTAAAGGCCGAAACAGACCGCTTTCGTGCCATCGAAAATTTTATTATTGGAAAAACAGAAACCAATGATCTAAAAAGCCTAAATTTAATTGCCATCTTACTTGATTTCAACCCTAGACCCTTCCAAAAATTTGCTAAACAAGACCACAGTCAAGTAACCGTTCTAAATAATACAAACTTAGAAGACACTAGCGATGAAGTAGTACCTTCTTCCGCTGCAATAACGTACCGTAAGAGCAAAAAAACAAGAAACATAACTATTATAGTGCTTGCAATACTTAGCTTGTTTACAGCGGGCTATACCGCAAAAGATTTAATTTACCCAAATAAAGAATGCATGCAATGGCAAATTAACCATTACCAATTAATAGATTGTACTACAGAATCAAACAATACCAAATATGATGCACCAATCATCCCAATTGATAAATACAACGCCGAACTAAATAAAATAAAGGTCACTGAATCAACCACCTTCTTTAAAAACGGGAAAGCTGTTGTTTGGTACTGCAAAATGAATCCCAAAGAATTAGAGTATTTCGACCAAGCCGGTTTCCATCCCATATCCAACAAACCACTAAAACCCATAACGAAGTACATGATTAACAAATACATCAAGAAAAAACCAACCAAATAATTAATTCCAAAACAGCAACCTCGATACCTTACATAGTCCTACTTCCAACGTCACATTCGGTAAAGCCATAGACAGCCGCAAAATAACCCACTCCCTCCCCAACCCCCACTTTTCTCACAAGTAAATTGTAAGAATCCAAAATTCTTACAATTCGTAGCATACGGGTACAGTGGTCATACAACGCACTACAAACCTATTCAAACCCCTCGCCATTCGGGCGTTGAAGTCCTGCTTCATTTAGTCAAAATTAGACTTACTTCATGGTTACTCCATAGTTACTCCATAGTTACTCCATGGTTACTCCATAGTTACTCCATACAATCGGTAATGCAAAGACTAGTCAAACTTATAGCAGACCAGTAGTTACAATGCCTCCACTACTATCATGATAGTACAGCTCTCAATTATTCCTACAAAAAATAGTTTAGCAATCCCTCTCTTGTAATTCCCGCGAAGGCAGCAACCCAAAACTCTTAACACACTTAATACTTTTAAACAGCGACCTCAATCTAGATTTATTCCACTTCGTTCCATCAGTCGTCTCGTCTTAAGACGAGCCTCGTGTCCGCCTCCGCGGGAAAGACAAACATTCTTAGAAAAAAGCCTACTGAGACGGTGATGGTCCACTTTTCCTAACACCTTCGTCTTAATTTTTAATACTCCCCTAACCGGGGCTAAAAATCAGGCTTGACTTGTTGTTTCTTTTGGGTCAAGCCAAAAGAAAAGAATGTTCTTAGTTGTACTATACGTTCTCGCTACAAGTACATTCCAATAATCCAACAATCCAACAATCCAAACTGCGACTGCGACTCAATAAAAAAGCCACTCTAAGAGTGGCTTTTTTTATCGATCTAAATTTACTATTATCGTTTCATCGCAAAGTGCGCTTTAAACTGTTTACTATTAACTCCCTCTTGATAATCTACCGTAAACCAGTAATCATCCGAAGGCATCAAGTGACCGTTGTAAGTACCATCCCAACCATCAGTAGTCGGACTCAATTGTTTTAACAATTTACCATTTCGATCAAAGATGTAAATCTTAGCATACGGTTGGTTCACTAGTCCATGGATATTCCAAGTATCGTGGATACCATCGTAGTTCGGAGTAAAGTAATGCGGATAGTCAATCGTTTCTACATCTTCTATCAATTGTACCCCACATGAGTAGCCATCCGCACTCAATGTATCCCATACATAAAGGGTGTGTGTACCTATTGAGACATTCTCAAAGATCGGACTCAGTTGTCTTGGTCCATCGTCTAAACTGTATTGGTATAATCCATAACCGTCGTTGGTAACGGTAATCACTTGGTTCTCTGCAAAGGCATTGGTAACGGTATAATTCAAGTTAGCCGCTTGCCCTGATTTAATGACATCAAAGGTAGAGGCTGGGGTTATTACTGAAGTACAACCCAACATAGGTGGGTTCACGCTTACTGCTTCTACGGTGTACACCACATGCGTAGCGGTAGTAGCTACATTAGTAATGTTTATAGTGCTATTAGTTTGTCCTGCAATCAACTGCCCATCAGCATACCAGTTAAAGGTATAATTCGGTGCCGTGATGCCGCTGTCTAAGATTAAGTTGTTCACTACGGTAGTGGTTGGCCAAGTCACACAAGCAATATTACTTCCTGTGTTACTAGTAATTACTGGTTTGGCTAATTTCTCAATAGTAACGTTGAAGGAATCCAACTGATAACAACCCGTTACGATATTCTCAACACGTACCCAATAAGTACCGGTATGTACTTGGTAGTTCGCCAAATCAGTCAAAGCATTGGTGGATATACCCGCCTCGGCCGAAGTTTGGTTGTCGTAGAACTCTACCACATAGGTTGGAGCCGTTTGCGTCGTACCTAATACCCACTCAGTATAGCCGGCCAAACTCGCTAGCGGACTAGTACCACTCTGCGTAAACAACATCTGTCCGTCATTCACTCCGTCGGTATCACACGACTTCATGTCTGGCATTGGTGTAGCCACTATTGGTTTAGGATTCACAACCAAGTTAAAGTTGCCAATGCTGCTCTTACAAGTGGTGGTGTTATTGGTAACCTGTACATAAATCGTTTGTGGGTTACTGGTATTTGGATACGCACTTGGATTAGTAATCGGAATTAACAAGGCTGGGTCTTCATAGAAGGCCACGGTATAAGTAGAGACTGGCG
>CANBOV010000138.1 GCA_947371275.1 Flavobacteriaceae bacterium
ATCGCACAAACGAAAATCAATAAACTCCAACTAATCAACGAAATCAATTATTGGAGTACAAATGAATAATATTATGAAGAACGCTTTGCTTTTACTGCTGCTTAGTACTACCGTTTGTATCTCCTGTAAAAAAGAGGCAACAGAGGAACAACCCGCTGCAGTCATTCCGGTAACCTTAACTTCTATTGATACCACCGGTATTTCCAGTTACATCGACCTAAATGCCACCGCGACCTACCTCGTTAAAAACACCATTAAAGCAAACGCAACAGGCTATCTGAACTCCGTGAATGTAGCCAATAATGATTATGTGACCGCCGGAACAACCTTGTTCTCCATCAAAACCAGAGAAGCTAAAGTACTAGGGAATACCATTAATAAAATTGACCCCTCACTCAACTTTGGAGGCGCCATTACGGTGCGTTCCAATACCAATGGTATCATCACCATGGTCAATGTACAACAAGGGGATTATGTGCAAGACGGCGACGCGCTAGTAACCATCAACGATTCAAAAAGTTTAGCCATCGTACTTAGTGTGCCTTATGATTTAAAAAAATACATCACTGTCGGCCAACAGTTATCAATACTATTACCGGATAATGCCACCCGCACGGCTACCGTCCAGAAGTTCGCACCCACCGTAGAAGCCTCTTCCCAAACGCAAAATGTGGTCCTAAAAGTAAACGGCAAGCAAGACATTCCCGAGAACTTAATTGTAAAAGTAAGAGTCAATAAAGCAGCGCATGCCAAATCCATTTCGCTTCCCAAAGCCGCCGTCCTAAGCGACGAAACCGAAACCGACTTCTGGATTATGAAAATGATCAATGCCAATACTGCCGTAAAAGTGCCCATCAAAAAAGGCATACAAACCGATGATAAAGTGGAAATACTTGAGCCTAAACTAACGGCTACCGACAAAATCTTGCTAACGGGCAATTATGGCGTGCCCGATACCATCAAAGTCCTGGTGATTAAAACCGATTTGTAATGAATAACTTTATTGTCAAACATAAAAATGGCTTAAGTGCAGTCATCTTCCTAATCATCTTGGGCGGGTTCTTTACCTATTCCAAAATGCAAACGAGTTTGTTCCCCGAAATTACCTTCCCAAAAATTAAAATCATCGCCGATGCCGGACAACAACCCGTAGACAAAATGATGATTACGGTGACCAAACCCCTAGAAAATGCCATCAAGAAGGTCCCCGATTTAAAGACCGTCCGAAGTACTACCAGTAGAGGAAGTTGTGAGATATCAGCCTTCATGGATTGGAAGTCCGATATTGATTTAAGTAAAACCAGAATAGAAGAACAAATCAATCAAATTCAAAACAACCTCCCTCCCGGTACCCAAATCACCGTGGAGAAAATGAATCCTTCCATCCTGCCAGTCATCGGCTATGCACTTGAAGGAAAAGGAAGGTCGGCTATCGAATTAAAAAAGATCGCCAATTTCACCATCAAACCGTTCTTGTCTCAAATTGAGGGTGTATCTGAAATTCGCATCATTGGCGGAAAAGAAAAGGAATATTGGTTAGCCCTAGACAATACCAAAATGACCGCCCTTGGCATTACCCCCGACGCCATTTCACAAGTGTTAAGCCAAACAAATTTCATCAAATCCAATGGGTATTTATCAGATTACCGCTATCTGTATTTAACCATCACCGATGCTCAAGTAGATAAAAAAGAACAATTAGAAAATCTGGTCATCCGCAACAACGGTAAAGGCATCGTTACCCTAAAAGACATAGCAGCCATTCAAATAAAGGAAGCCAAAGAATACATAAAAGTCAATGCCAACGGTAGAGAAAGCATTCTTATCGCAGTAATCAAACAACCCAATGCCAACTTGATTACGCTAACCGATGAAATGAATACCAATGTTACTTCTTTAAAAAAAATACTCCCTAACGGAATTAAAATTACACCCTATTACCAACAAGCTACCTTTGTCACCGATGCTGTTCAAAGCGTTACCGATAGTCTACTCATCGGTTTGCTGCTAGCCATCATTGTTGCCGTGCTTTTTTTAAAGTCGGCCAAAGCCAGTGCCACCATTTTAATCACCATACCCGTTACCCTCGGATTAACATTTATAGTGCTCTATTTTACTGGAGAGACCTTCAATATTATGACGTTAGGCGCTATAGCTGCTGCCCTTGGATTAATCATTGATGATGCCATAGTAGTCGTAGAACAAATCCATAGAACCCACGAAGAGCATCCAGACGAACCTACAACGTCCTTACTCCAAAAAGCGATTACTTACCTATTCCCTGCAATGGTAGGCTCGTCCATAAGCACCATCGTGATTTTCTTCCCTTTTGTTTTAATGAGTGGCGTAGCAGGCTCCTATTTTAAGGTCCTAACCGACACCATGATCATTACCTTGCTGTGTTCTTTTTTTGTCACTTGGCTATTACTCCCCGTCATTTATTTGTGGTTAACCAGAAAAGAGAAAATAGCGGTTAACCAACCCACTAGTACCAAATTAAAAGAAGTAAAAACCCAATCTTGGGTAGCTTATTTCATTGGCAGACCGGGTATCAGTCTTATTTTCTGTGCCGCTTTACTAGGGGCTATTTTCATCATTTTGCCCCGCTTAGAAACAGGCTTTTTACCCGAAATGGACGAAGGCAGCATCGTTTTAGATTATCAAAGTCCGCCAGGTACCTCCCTAGAAGAAACCGATAGAATGCTCAAGGAGGTAGAAAAGATCATCGTAAAAGTTCCCGAAGTCGAAGCCTACAGCAGAAGAACGGGAACCCAAATGGGCTTTTTCATTACAGAACCCAACAGAGGGGACTACCTAATTCAACTGAAAAAAGACCGCAACAAAACCAGCAACGCGGTCATAGACGAAATAAGGGCTAAAATAGAAGCAACCCAACCCGCCCTACGCATCGATTTTGGTCAGGTGATAGGCGACATGCTAGGGGACTTAATGAGTTCAGTTGCTCCCATCGAACTAAAAGTCTATGGAAACAACCAAGCAGAATTGCAAAAATTAGCCAAACAAGTCACGGCCATAGTAGAAAAGGTAGACGGTACAGCCGATGTCTTTAATGGCATTGTATTAGCCGGCCCCGCAATAAATATTGTCCCAAATTATACCAAATTAGCCCAATACGGCATTACACCTACCGACTTGCAGTTTCAATTACAAACCGCCCTAGAAGGAAATGTAGTAGGGAGTTTATTAGAAAACGAAAGACAAACCCCTATCCGTCTTATATATGCCAATGGCCAAAAAAGGAGCTTGGATGATATCAAACAATTAAAACTCTTTTTACCCAACGGTCAGGCAATTCCAATTACCAGCTTGGTAACCATAACAGTTGAAAAAGGCATAGCCGAAATCGAACGAGAAAACCTTCAGATGATGAGTGTGATTACCGGTCGCTTAGACAATAGAGACTTGGGCAGTGTCATGCAGGAAATTCAATCCAAAGTGACCGCTGGAGTTCATTTACCAAACGGCTACTATATTGAATATGCAGGAGCCTATAAAGACCAACAACAATCGTTTAGCGAATTATTACTAATCTTAATAACGTCTTGCCTATTGATTTTTGGCGTGATATTGTTTCTATTTCATGATTTTAGAATCGCATTAACCATCCTTTTCGTTTCTGTAATGGGAATCTCTGGAAGCTATTTGCTTCTTTTTATCACTGGTACTCCTCTCAATGTGGGAAGCTATACCGGTATCATCATGATCGTAGGAATCATAGCCGAAAATGCCATCTTCACCTTCCTACAATTTAAAGAAACATTCAAAGTCACCCGCAACGTAAATGAATCCATTATCTATTCGATTTCAACACGCCTGCGCCCAAAACTAATGACGGCCTTAGGAGCCATCATAGCGCTTTTACCTTTAGCTATCGGACTAGGAACAGGCTCTGAATTACACCAACCCTTAGCCATTGCCGTCATTGGAGGATTCCTAATGGCGATGCCCTTACTACTCATCGTTTTGCCAAGCTTGCTATGCCTAGTCTATAAAAACGAAAAGCATTTCAAACACATGCACTAACCACCCCAAAAGCATATAACACTGTTATCGGCACTAGTTCGGTAAAAATAAAAAACCTCTCATTGCTGAGAGGTTTTTTTTAAGTACCCGGAGTGGGAACCTGCCTGCCGGCAGGCAGGTCGAACCCACACTGCTATAAATGTTTATATTTCATTTCTAATCTTTTTTAGTAATTCTTTGCCAATACCCGATTTTAAATATTTTTCTTTAAATCTAGCATCTATTCTAGTTTCAAATACTTCAGTATAAATCAATTTAAATGGGAGATAAGGTTTAGTGGTTCTATTTTTACCAGTATTATGCTCCAAAAACCTCCTATCTACACTGTCGGTTAGTCCAACATAAATATAGTTTCTATCTAAACTTGCTATGGCATAAACATAATACATATGTAAATTTAAGTAAAAAACTAATTATCCTAAAATTATAAGTCCCTTGAGTGGGAACATGCCGGCAGGCAGGTCGAACCCACACACCTATATACTTAGCATTTGCATCAAATAAAAAACCTCTCATTGCTGAGAGGTTTTTTTTAAGTACCCGGAGTGGGAACCTGCCTGCCGGCAGGCAGGTCGAACCCACACTGC
>CANBOV010000139.1 GCA_947371275.1 Flavobacteriaceae bacterium
TTTTAGTTTTGGGTATTTAAGTTTTACTCTTCTTCTTCGACTTCGAAGAATAGAGGTTCGATCATTATTTTATCGGCTAGTACTTCTACTCTTTCGGTGATTTGTGCGCAGAAAAAAAGGCGTTGTGTTTTTTCGATGCTCATGGAGAGGCGTTGCACTATAGCATCGTGGCGTAATCTGAAAAGGATATCGGCATCATCTACTACCAGCATTTTGATGGTATTGATATTGAAGCCAGCAGAAGAAAACATGGCATTAATTTTACTGGGGGTCCCTATAAGTACATCTAGACCCATAGAGATGATATTTTTATCGTAGTCGATATCGCCTTTATCGTGTACTCCGAGAATACTCAAATCAGTATAGGTGCCGTATTTTAAAAAAAGCTCTTCCATTTCTACTACTTTTTCTTTGCTTTCCACGATGATTAAGGCACGCGTACTTTCTCCCATCGTTTTCTCCATACGTTGGATTACATTGATTACGATGGCGGTCGTTTTTCCGCTACCTGGAGGAGACTGAATAACGGCATCGGCACCACTTTTGATGGTTGAAAAAGTTTCCAATTGCATCACATTAGCTTCGGTAAAATCGTTTTCTACTAATGCTTTTTGCAGGTTAGGGTTTATTTTTTTTAGATTCATATTTTGTTTATTGGCCACGAATGCGCGAATAAATTAGGCAACATTAATGGATATTAGGGAGTCGGGCTTTGCGTTTTACCACTCAGGGCGACTAATTAAAGAAAACTCTTTTATTTACTGGCGAAAAGGGTTACATCTGTTTCTGATATTTCGATTCCTCCCAATATTATAAGGCGTTCCACTACATTCCGTAGTTCGCGTATGTTACCTGTCCAGTCATATTCTTGTAAAAGTTTAATAGCGTCTTTTGAAAAAGACTTGGTTGCATTCCCTTGTTCTTCTGCTATTTTTTTGGCGAAATGTTCCACTAATAAGGGGATATCATCACGTCTGTCATTTAGAGAGGGCACTTTAATTAAGATCACTGCTAGGCGGTGGTATAAATCTTCACGGAAACGTCCTTCTGCGATTTCTTTTTTAAGGTCTTTGTTGGTTGCCGCTATTACACGCACATTGATTTTGATATCTTTATCAGCACCTACGCGTTGGATTAAGCTTTCTTGTAGTGCCCGCAACACTTTGGCTTGAGCGGAAAGGCTCATGTCTCCGATTTCGTCTAGGAAAATAGTACCTCCATCGGCTGCTTCGAATTTACCAGCACGGTCTTTCACGGCGGAGGTAAATGCACCTTTAACGTGACCGAATAACTCGCTTTCAATTAATTCGGACGGTATGGCTGCACAGTTTACTTCAATCATGGGAGCGTTAGCTCTTTCGCTTTTTTCGTGTAATTGGTGCGCCACTAGTTCTTTACCGGTCCCGTTTGGTCCGGTGATTAGCACCCGGGCATCAGTTTGAGCGACCTTTTCAATCATGACTTTGATTTGGTTGATGGGTTCACTTTCCCCTATGATTTCGTAATTTTTTGAAACCTTTTTCTTTAGGATTTTGTTTTCAACTACCAATTGTTTTTTATCGAGCGCGTTGCGGACTGTATTGAGTAGTCGGTTTAAGTCTGGCGGCTTAGAAATGTAATCGAAAGCCCCTAATCTCATGGTATTTACGGCTGTTTCTAGATCACCGTGACCAGAGATCATGACCATTGGTATTTCAGGTTTGATTTTTTTAACGGCCTCTAGGAGTTCTTCCCCGTTCATTTTAGGCATTTTGATATCGCATAATACCAAATCGTAGTCTTCGATTTTTATTTTCTCGTACCCTTGTTTTCCGTCTTCGGCTTCGTCTACTTTGTAGGTGTCGCTTTCTTCGGATAGTATTTTGACCAATACTCTTCGGATGGCGGCTTCGTCTTCAATGATTAATATTTTGGACATAACGTACTGTTTCGTGTTTTGTGTTCTTTATTCGGGGTACTAGAGCCGCTGGTGCTTTAGTTTATGAATGGCTAACTAGTCCTGATTGCAGTGGAAATCAACCTAAATAAAGTGCATCACTTTGTTTAGGTTATTGCAGCGGAAAGCAGGAATATGGAAACCTTTATACCCAAGCCGTTCACTCCGAATCAGTTTTGACAAAAGTAGTATAAATTCACAATAAGCCCCGTACTTTTGTGTCATCAAAAATAGATTTAATACTTTTACGTTTCCAAAATGAAGCACTATGTCTACAGCAAAAAAAGATTACAAGAGAATTACGACCAAATCCTTGATTGAAATGAAGGTCAATGGCGAGAAGATTTCGATGCTTACCGCTTATGATTACACTATGGCTAAGATTGTGGATTCGGCTGGTGTGGATGTGATTTTGGTAGGTGATTCTGCCAGTAATGTGATGGCGGGTCACGAGACTACTTTACCTATTACTTTGGACCAGATGATTTATCATGCTTCCTCTGTAGTTAGAGCCGTTGATAGAGCTTTGGTGGTGGTTGATTTGCCGTTTGGGAGTTACCAATCAGATCCTAAAGAGGCGTTGCGTTCGGCGATTCGCATCATGAAAGAAAGTGGAGGCCATGCAGTTAAACTTGAAGGAGGCAGCGAAATTAAGGACAGTATTAAACGTATTTTGAATGCTGGAATACCGGTCATGGGGCATTTGGGATTGACGCCACAGTCGATTTATAAATTTGGCACCTATACCGTTAGAGCTAAAGAAGAAGCAGAAGCAGATCAATTGATTGAAGATGCAAAATTATTGGAAAAGTTGGGGTGTTTTGCTTTGGTATTAGAAAAGATACCCGCTACTTTGGCAGAGAAAGTTGCCAAAACGATTTCGATACCTGTGATTGGCATTGGTGCAGGTGGTAGCGTGGATGGACAAGTATTGGTAATTCATGACATGCTTGGGATGAACAATGAGTTTAGTCCGCGTTTCTTGCGTCGCTATTTAAACTTATATGAGCAAATGACTACTGCGATTGGAAATTATGTGTCTGATGTGAAGTCGGAAGATTTTCCGAATGCTAATGAGCAATACTAAATTGGATTGTTGGATTATTGGATTGTTGGATTTTTTAGAAATTATCTATGCATCGGTATAAAGATTTGGATATTTGGAAGTTGAGTAGACTTTTTTGTTCTAGTATATATGCCATAACTGCTAATTTTCCTGAAAATGAAAAATTCGGTATTACCAATCAATTAAGAAGAGCTTCTATTTCGGTTCCTTCGAATATTGCAGAAGGCTCTTCGAGAAGTAGCAACAAGGAATTCGCTAGATTTTTAGAGATTGCTATTGGTTCAAATTTTGAAATAGAAACCCAGTTATTGATTTCTTTTGATTTAGGATATATTGACCAAGCTAAGCTTGACGGATTACTAAATGAAGTGGCTATTATAATAAAAATGATAATTAAATTTCGTTCGACTTTACATTAGTCTGACAATAGTTAAATCATCCAGATGAAAGAAGTCTCCACTAAAGACAACCTGCAAGTATTGCATGAAGACAATCACCTTATCGTGGTGAACAAGCGCGTTGGTGATATCGTGCAGGGGGATAAAACGGGAGACAAACCCTTATCGGAGGTTGTAAAAGAGTATCTTAAGGACCGTTACAACAAACCGGGGGATGTTTTTTTGGGCGTCGTGCATCGTTTAGACCGGCCAACTACGGGGATTGTAGTTTTTGCTAGAACCAGTAAGGCTTTGACCCGAATGAATGAGTTGTTTAGTCAGCGTGAGACACAGAAAACCTATTGGGCGGTTGTTAAAAACAAGCCTTCAAAAGCTGCGGAAAACTTAGTCCACTACTTGAAGCGCAACGAAAAGAATAATACTTCTAAGGCCCATAGCAAAGAAGTGCCAGAGAGTAAGAAGGCTAGTTTGGACTATAAAATCATCAAATCGCTGGACCACTATCATGTTTTGGAAATCAATTTACATACCGGCAGGCATCATCAGATTAGGGCGCAATTGACGGCTATTGGCAGTCCGATTAAAGGTGATTTGAAGTATGGTTTTGATCGAAGCAATCCGGATGGCGGTATTCATCTGCATGCTCGGCAATTGGTTTTTGTACATCCCGTTACCAAGGAAACCCTTGTTATAGTGGCTCCTACTCCTATTGATCCTCTTTGGAATGCTATCTAAAGGAAAAGTTGTATATTTACCTTAAAGTAAATAACCCTTATCACAACCCTTCTTATGAAAAAATTTCTTATATCCTTTGTAATACTCATTGGTATTGGTGCTATAGCCCAAGATCATTTTTCGGGTATCAGTACCTCTAGTCGGGTGGGCATTTTGAATGGAGATTTGAATCCGGCAGAATTTGCGCATTTATCTAGAAAATTTGAAGTCAACATTTATGGCTTAAGTTTTAATGTTGCCAACAACAAAATTGGGTTTAGTGACTTGAATTCGAACACCAACTTAGAAGATTTGATTTTCACGGGTACGGCGGCGGTGAACATGCGTTTTGACGCCAAAATCATCGGCCCAAGTGTTGC
>CANBOV010000140.1 GCA_947371275.1 Flavobacteriaceae bacterium
CTTACTGATTGATTTAAAAAAAAGAATAAAATTAAAAATATACTATATGGCACAACTACATCCACATCTCTTGTTTAGAGGCAACACTGAAGAGGCTTTTGGTTTTTATGCCTCGGTTTTTGGAGGAAACTATGAGGTACTTTTACGAATGAAAGACATGCCTAACCCAACGGGGCGGGAACTGTCAGAAAGTGAGGGTAATAAAATAATACATATTGTACTGCCGATTGGGAAGCTGGGTCAACTTTTGGGAAGTGATGTGGCGGAGCAGTATAGTGATGAGGAATTGGTTACGGGCAATCGCTACACCATTGCTATACAAGCCGATAGTAAGGAAGAGGCCGAACAGTTATACCAAGGCTTGTCTGCCGGAGGAGTGGTTGAAATGCCGCTAGAGGAGAGTCCTTGGAACACCTATTTCGGCATGTTTGCCGATAAGTATGGTATTCAATGGATGCTAGAATTTAATCCGAAGCGGGTTTAGTGGGGAGTTGTAGTTGAAGTCTCAGTTTTCAGCCGCAGTTTTCAGTCGCAGTCGCAGTTTGCAGGGTTTAAATTCTAATAAAAGAAATTCCAATATTCACTTGAGCAGAAGTTTAAATATAATTTATAATAGGTTTCTTAGGCATAGCTTCTCGATACATTTTGAGCGATGCTCAAAACACTCGAAGTGTCGGCGCTCTTATTATAAATTCCAATTAAAGAAATTCCAATATTCACTTGAGCAGAAGTTTAAATATAATTTATAATAGGTTTCTTAAGCACAGCTTCTCGTTACACCTCGCCCTTGGCGAGGCACTCGAAGTGACGATTAAATTGATTTAAAATTCCAATATTTTAAATCCCAAATTCCAAATTCCAAAAAGTTTGGAAGTAAAGGGTAGTTGTCGTTGGATGGTTGGATGGTTGCCTAAAGCGTACCGTTTTTTATAAAGAATAATTAGTTAGTTTAGTGTTTGATTATGGATCCTTATCAAGAAACCTTTGCGACCTGGGATAAGGTGGCGGCTTTGTATCAAGACAAGTTTATGGACTTGGACTTGTATGATGCCACTTATGCCTATGTGTGCCGCGCTATAGCGAATGAGGGAGCTAGTATTTTAGAAATAGGCTGTGGCCCCGGGAATATCACTAAATACTTGTTGGCCCACCGACCGGATTTTGATGTCTTTGGGATAGACATTGCGCCTAATATGGTTGCTTTGGCGCAGCAGAACAATCCGACCGCTCGGTTTGCGGTGATGGATAGTCGGGATCTTGATCAGTTGGATACTCGCTATGACGGGATTGTTTGTGGGTTTTGTTTGCCCTATTTGTCTGCTACGGATTGTGATAAGTTACTGGCGGATTGCAGCCGACTATTGGTTAACGGTGGTTTAATGTATCTTAGTTTTGTAGAGGGGAGTCCGCTGGATTCTGGTTTCCAGACGGGTAGTAGTGGGGATCGTTGTTATTTTTATTACCATGACTTGGAGGAAGTAAAACGGCTGATGGTGGAGCATCATTTTGAAGCTATAGAGGTGGTTAAAGTACAGTATGCTAGGTCGGCCACGGTTAGTGAGGAGCATACGGTTGTGATGGGGAGGATAGATGATAGACGGATAGATAATAGATAATAGATGATAGATGTAAGAGGAATGAATTTAAAATTAGAAGATAAAAAAAGTATTATGAAAAAGATAATGGTTTTGTTGGTGCTTTTATGCACGGTTCAGGGGTTTGCTCAAACGGCAGTTGCTAAGGAGGATATGAATATTTATAATATGGCAGGTTTACAAGTTAAACCTGAGTTTCCGGGGGGAGTGAAAGCGTTGAATGCTATGGTAAATGAACGCTATTTGCAATCGGGTTTTGCTTCGGAGGTGAAGGGAAAGGTGTATGCTATTTTTGTGATTGAAAAGGATGGATCACTTAGTGATATTAAAATACTTCGGGGGCTTGATTTGGAAAAAGCGAAGACCTTGGTAGGGATTTTAAAAGATTGTCCGAAGTGGCGTCCAGGTCAACTGGGTGGGAAGCCTGTGCGGGTGATGTATTCGGTGCCGTTAGAAATTGGGAGGTAAAACAAAAGTCCACTATCCCTGCTAGCAGGGATAATAGACTTTTGTAAATTTCAATAATAGAAATTCCAAATTCCAAATAACCAAATTACCAAATAATCAAATTCCAAATAACCAAATAACCAATAAAAAAACGCCTCAGCAAGTGAGGCGTTTTTTGTTGGGGTTATTTTTGGTTGTAGGCTTTTAGCGCTTCTTTTAGGATTGCTACGGAGCGTACTAGGTCGGCTTTCTTTAGGACGTAGGCGATGCGGACTTCGTTTAGGCCAACGTTTGGGCTAGAGTAGAAACCTGCGGCAGGGGCTACCATTACGGTTTCGCCATTATTGTCATAGGATTCTAGGAGCCATTGGGCAAAGGTATCGGCATTGTCTACTGGTAGTTGGGCGATACAATAGAACGCTCCTTTAGGGGTTGCTACTTTTACGCCTTCGATTTTTTGCAATTCGGTTATTAAGGTATCACGGCGGTCTTTGTATTCGGCTATGACATCATCGAAGTAGCTTTGTGGTGTTTCTAGCGCTGCTTCACTTGCGATTTGGGCATAGGTAGGCGGACTTAAACGTGCTTGAGCAAACTTCATGGCGGTGGCCATTACTTCTTTATTTTTGGATACGATGCAACCAATACGGGCACCACACATGCTGTATCTTTTGGAAACTGAGTCGATCATGATGGCGTGTTCTTCTAGTCCGCCTACGTTCATCACCGAATGGTGGCGGTCGTTTTTGTCGTAGATGAATTCGCGGTACACCTCGTCGGCAATCAAGAACAGGTCGTGTTTTTTAACAAGGGCGGCCAGTTGCATGATTTCATCTTGGGAGTACAGGTAGCCTGTAGGGTTCCCAGGATTACAAATTAGGATCGCTTTAGTTCTTGGCGTGATTAGTTTTTCAAAAGCTGCGATGGGAGGCAAGGCGAAACCTTCGTCTAGTGTTGAAATTACGGGTACTACGTTTACTCCAGAAGCGGTAGAAAAGCCGTTGTAGTTGGCATAAAACGGTTCGGGAATGATGATTTCGTCCCCTACATCCATGGTGCTACCCATAGCGAAAAGCAAAGCTTCAGAACCGCCTGTAGTGATGATGATATCGGCCACGTCAATTGGCAGTCCGTGGCTTTTGTAATAAGCTGATAATTTGGTTCTATAGCTTTCGAATCCGGCTGAGTGGCTGTATTCCAACACTTCAATGTTGGCGTTCTTCACGGCATTCAGAGCTACTTCAGGCGTTTTGATATCGGGTTGACCAATATTCAAATGGTATACTTTATTCCCTTTCTTTTTGGCAATTTCGGCGTAGGGTACTAATTTACGAATTGGGGATTCAGGCATTTGTTGCCCTTTCAGAGATATTTTTGGCATGATTAGTAATTTTGAGTTGCAAATTTGCACAATTTTTAGCTTGAAAGCAATTCTTGGTCTTACTTTATAAGGTATAAAAAGTGGGTAGGGAGCGGATAAATTCTTAAATTTAGGGCAAAACAGTAGGGATGAGGATATCATTTATTATTGGGTTACTATTTTTTTCGCTGGGCACCGCTTGGGGTCAGTCGGAATTTCATCTCACTAATCACAAGCAGCAAGTTGTAATTCCGTTTAAGTTGATCAACAATTTGGTTTTTATTCCCATTAAGGTTAATGGGGAGGAGCTTACATTTTTATTGGACACGGGGGTTGAGGAAACGATACTGTTTAGTTTGGACGACCAAGAGCAGATAAAGTTTTTTCAAGTAGAAAAGATTAAGTTAAAGGGTTTGGGTAGTAAAGAAGCTATAGATGCCTATCAATCTTCAAAAAACACTTTGGATGCCAATGGTTATAGCGATGAGAACCACGTACTCTATTTGGTTTTAGACCAAGAGTTTAATTTTTCTTCACAAGTAGGTATCCCTGTAAACGGTATTATAGGCTATCAATTTTTTAAGAATCATAAAGTAGAAATTAACTATGAGCGGCGTAAAGTAATTGTTTATGCTGAGACTAGTAAAAAGATTATAAAAAAGTTGGAACGCAAGTATGTAGCTAATCCTATTCGTTTGGAGGAGAAGAAACCCTATTGTTTTTCTACTATAGAATTAAATGGAAAGGTTGTGAATTCTAAGTTATTAGTCGACACTGGTAACAGTGATGCTTTATGGTTTTTTTTGCATGTTGCTAAGGAGTTTAGGAAGCCAGAGCAAACGGTACATGATTTCTTGGGAAGGGGATTTAGTGGGGAGATTTATGGGTTGCGCGGGCGCGTAAGTCGGTTTGATTTTGGTCAAAAGACATTTGAACATCCCATTAGCACCTTTCCGGATTCGGTAGCTGTGCAAAGTGTTAGTTTTGTTCCCAATCGCATCGGTTCGATTGGAGGCGAAGTATTGTCTCGATTTGATTTGGTTTTTGATTA
>CANBOV010000141.1 GCA_947371275.1 Flavobacteriaceae bacterium
GAAGTTAAAAAAGAAATTAAACCTGTTATAGAAAAACCAAAAGTTTCCAAAAATGCCAATGATGCCTTATCTAGCATATTGGGCAATAAAGGAGGCGATGGAGACGACAATAAAGGGGGCAATAAAGGAAGTGCTAACGGTAACTTGGGTTCCAAAGGCTATTATGGCAATGGAAGCGGAACGGGTACTGGCGGAGGTAATGGTAGTGGCAATGGAGCAGGTTCTGGAAGCGGAACAGGTTCAGGTAATGGCAGTGGAAACGGTGGCGGAAACGGCAGTGGTTCTGGCTATTCGTTAGGGAATCGAAAAGCATTAAATAAACCTAAGCCAAATAATATATGCGGAAACGAATCGGGAAGAGTGGCCGTACAAGTAACGGTTGACCGAAACGGGAATACAGTAAGTGTCGTGACGGGAGTTCAAGGAACTACGAACTCCGACAAATGTTTAGCTGATCAAGCTAAGATTGCTGCTATGAGCACTAAATGGGAAGCCGACTCAAATGCTCCCGAAAAGCAGGTGGGCAAAATCATCTATGTGTTCAGTTTGAACTAATAAAAAAAGCATCCTTTTGGATGCTTTTTTTATGAAATACTTTTCAAAGACTACCAGTTTTCGGCTTTCTTCTTTTTGTCTAGGAAGGTCAACAAACTTTTATTTAAGTCATTAAATAAGCCTTCATAAGTACCTGGAACATCAGTATTGTATTTTTTAAGATTACCGTCTTTATCGTAGTACTCAGAGAAGTCGCTTAAGTTGGGCTTTGTTCCTTTACCGCTTTTATCTTTTAAGTCTAATTCAGTTACATCAAATTTATATTTTCCGTCTTTGATGCTTATTTCAATGGTGTAGGTTGCATTCGAACACACATTAGTTCCGCCAGCTTTACTGCAAAGAAAGTTTTCTTTAAATCCTTGGAATACTATCTTTTCATTTTCAACACTCACTTTTACGGCATCGGGTCTTTTGTTGTTTTCTTTTACCCAGGCTAAAGTCCATTTGTAGATATCTTTGGCAGGACTGTCAAAAGAACCCACTACAAAATCAGTTAATCCCTCTTTAGAAAATTTGAATACAGTGTCTTGGGCAAAGCTTGAGGCAGAGATGAACACCAGTAATAATAATGCTTTTACTTTCATTTTATAACAATTAATAATTTATTTTGGACTGGTAGCGATAACAAATTTCAATTTGTTCTTCACTCCTATTTGCAGCACGTCTACCAAGTCTTGCACTTGCATGGTAGCAGGAATTCGTATGATCACTGTTAAGTCTTTGGCAGGATTCATTTTAGAGAGCAATTTGGCTTCTAATTGATCAAAGTTCACTTCTTCTTTATCTACATAGAATCGCTTCTCTTCGGTTACGGAGAGGGTGATTAACTGCTTATTGGTCTTCTCATTGGTCTTGGATTTTGGCAAGGTCATTCTAATCACGTTAGGATTGGCCAAAGTTGAAATGATTAAGAAAAACAACAGCAAGAAGAACATAATGTCGCTCAACGATGAAGTAGCGACTTCTGCATGAAATCGTTTATTTCGTTTTATTGCCATTTGGTCTTTGAATTATATTAATGAATTCTAAAACTTGTTTCTGAACGGATAAGGAAAAGGCATCAATTTTGCCATTAAATAAGTGATAGGCGCTGTAGGCTATGATCCCTACAATAAGTCCGGCTCCACTACTAATCATTTTCTCGTATAATCCGCCAGAAATGTTTCCGATACTGATGTCTTCGGTAACTGAAATACTGTAGAAAATTTTAATAACCCCAGAGATGGTTCCAATAAAACCAAGTGTTGGTGCAATACCAGCAATAAGTCCTAATTGCCCTAATCTCTTTTCCATATAACCAATTTCGATGTTGGCAGCACGTTCCATATTGGATTCGATTTCGTTGATGTGTCTTCCGATGGTAAGCACACCTTCTTTAATGATGGTTCCTTGTGCATTACCGCTTCTTTCAGCGCTAGCAACTGCCATATCAATATTAGCGTTCAGCAAATGGTTGCGAACGTCTGACATAAGATGGTTGTCAATTTTGGCTGCCTTATGAATATAGAGAAAACGTTCAATGATTACATACAATGTATAGAACAATAAGATGGCGATAGGAATTAGAAAAATCCCGCCTTTTAAAATAAATTCTAAAACCGAAACCTCATTTGTCAGAGCAGGATTGGTTGGCGCTGCAGCCGGAATAGCTTGTGCTAAAGTGTCAACTTGTAACTGTAAAAACGTGCTTATCATATTTATTTATTTATTTGACTATATATTCTGAAAATAATTTCAATTTTGTATCAATCAATACGCCACACAATATAAACGAAAAAAAACGTATAAAAGTATTAGTAAAGGTTAATTTTTTCCGAAAATTATGAACTACAAAGAAACGCTGGATTGGATGTTTAACAAATTACCGATGTACCAAACACAAGGGGCAACGGCTTATAGAAAGGACATTACCAATACTGTTTTGCTAGCCAATCACTTAGGCAATCCAGAGCATCAAATGAAATGCATTCATGTGGCGGGGACCAACGGAAAAGGCTCAACTTCTCATCTATTAGCCTCGATATTGCAAGAAGCAGGATATAAAGTAGGCTTGTATACTTCACCCCATTTAAAAGATTATCGGGAACGCATCAAGATTGATGGAGCACCTATTTCTGAGGAATATGTTTGTGAATTCATTAATCAAAACAAAGTTTTTTTTGAAGCCAATGACATGAGCTTTTTTGAAATGAGTGTGGGTTTGGCATTTGACTATTTTGTAAAAGAGAAAACGGACTTCAACATTATTGAAGTGGGTATGGGAGGACGATTGGATGCAACGAACATCATTACCCCTATGATTTCGGTAATTACTAATATTGGTTTGGATCATACACAATTTTTGGGCAACACACTTGAAGCCATTGCTTTTGAAAAAGCGGGTATTATTAAACCTAGAATCCCTGTAGTCGTTGGAGAATACTTGCCGCAAACTAGACCTGTCTTTGAAGCCAAAGCCACAGCAACAAAATCTGAATTGTACTTCGCCTCTGATTTGGTCCAAAAAGAATATCCCTGTGCTTTGCTAGGCGATTACCAATACCACAATAAGAAAACGGTCGTGCAAACTTTAACCGTACTGAATGAAAAGGGTTTGCTTACGGTTTCGGAAGTGGCAATTAAAAGAGGCTTTTTGGGAGTTATTGAAAACACAGGACTTCAAGGTAGGTGGCAGCAATTGGGAAGTAATCCTAAGATCATTTGTGACACGGCGCATAATGCCCATGGTCTTAGCATTGTTTTGCCTCAGTTGCACAAGGAACTATTTGAACAATTACACATAGTAATGGGGGTAGTAAATGACAAAAATTTGGAAGAAATATTGCCATTGTTTCCAAAATATGCGCAGTATTATTTTTGTAGACCTGATAGTTCTCGTGGATTGGATGTAGCAATTTTAAAAGAAAAAGCGGCAGAATTTGGACTTAACGGCGAAACATATCTTTCAGTATCAAATGCTTATCAAAACGCTAAAAAAAATGCTCGTCCCAATGACTTGATATATGTGGGCGGCAGCACTTTTGTAGTTGCAGAAATTTTATAATTTTTTTTCATTTTAATTTGCAGATTCAAAAAAGTAGTCTATATTTGCACTCGCAATCAAGCGCAAGACGGGCGATTAGCTCAGTTGGTTCAGAGCATCTCGTTTACACCGAGAGGGTCGGGGGTTCGAATCCCTCATCGCCCACAAGAAACTTCAACAGAAATGTTGGAGTTTTTTTTATGCCTTATTTTTATTGGGCTACCCTATCCTACTCAATTTATACAAATCCTCTTTCACAAACTATTTCATACCTGATTTAAACAATTTAGGTACGCAATTAGGCACACCCTCTTTTAAACAAGGTACGCAACTTAATCCCCCGTAAATCATGAGTTCTAATAATTTTAAAATCTTATTTTTAATTGATAAAGTAAGAGCTAACAAAAAAGGAGGCGCACCCATTAGATGCAGACTAACTTTCAATGGAATTAGAAAAGTATTCTCAACTGGTTTTTTTATAAATCCAAAAAATTGGTTTAGTGATTTACAAATTGCAAAACCACCAAATGATGAGAACAAACACATCAACACCCAACTCAGCCTTATTAAGAAAGATATTAATAAGGCTTTTTTATTTCTACAAGTTCAAGAAAAGGAATTTAATGTAAATGATATTTTTAATCAGTATGCAGGGATTAAACTAGACATTGATAAGTCAATTTTAGATATTTTTGATTTACATATTAAAAAACAGGAAAAGCTTATAGGAATTGATACTACAGAAGTTTCAGTAGCCAAATTTTATCAAACTCAAAAGCATTTAAAGACCTTTATATGGCATAATTTCAACAAGAAGGATTTCTTATTAAAAGACATAAAATCTTCCTTTAT
>CANBOV010000142.1 GCA_947371275.1 Flavobacteriaceae bacterium
CTAGACATCTTATTGGGATCATGCGAGGTAACGATTTCCATTTCTAGGGTTTTCTTTTTGTAATTCTTATAATTCCGGTCCGGCACAAAAACCCCTCGCATCTTCACCGTCGCAGTGGTATCTTTGATCATTTCCGGAGTAGTTTTGAAGGTAAAAAACAAGTTGCGGGTTTCTTGGGCATCCATAGCATCAAATTCAAAAACTTTAGAATCAGCAAATAGGGTTTTACTTTCTAATAAAGTAAGTTCCAAGTTTTCGTCATCGATTTCAAAGGAATTAAGAAAGGACGGAGTGTTTTCGGTTGACGCTATAGTGCTATAGGAGTTGTTGCTTTCGGTGGCGCAGGCAATCCCGTTTTCTAGTACTTCTCGTTCTCCAAAATGAGCTCTGGTCTCTAACCATTCAAAGTTTTTCTTTTTAAAAGATTTGTCATTATAGAACAAATACAATTTCCCTGAAGTAACATACGCTAACGGATTTTTATACTGCATTACCACTACCATTTCTTCTTCAGGCAACGGTTCCCGACTGGCAAAAAGAGCATAAGAGACAGTGTCTTGCAACGAGGCAATTTCGCTGTAATGGGCATCCGTAAGGTCGTTTACAGCCACTACTTTGGGTCTTGTTTTTGGTGGTTTTCCGTTGTCGTAATTATTGGTTACAGAGACAGTTACTTTATAATCTCCCTTTTTTTTGTAGGTGTGTTTCGGTGTAGGTTCTTTACTGTAATGTCCATCACCCATTTCCCAAAAATAACTATAGTTTGCTTTTGGAGCACCCGCAATTTGCAGTAAGGGTGGTGTTTCTGCTTTCAGTAGTACTTGATTTCCTTTTTGGTCATAGACAATAGTTGCCTTTCTCGTTATAGTGTCTTTGACTTTCGACTGAGAAAAAGAAACCGTTAATCCAAATAAGAAAAGTAGAGTTAAGCGTAATTTTCCCATGATAAAAAGGATTGGTTAGATGCATAAAAATAGAAAAAAGCAGTGAATAAACACTGCTTTCATAAAAAAACTAACTTCTAACTACTCATTAATAATAACCAAAATCAATATAAGGAATCCCTCTATTAAGTAAAGGACCACCATTTTGATGGAAATTAGCCCCTGTAATAGTCATGATGCCGAAAGATTGGGGGAAACTTACTAAAGCACCTGGCTGATTTACGACTCTACCAATGATGTTGGCAAAATTATTTCCGGCATTAGTTAAAAGTATCGTTCTTCTGATAGTATAGGATTGATTGGCAATAATTGGGGTTGGAGTAATAGATACATAACTGGTATTGGCTGAAGAAAAAATATGATTTCCTGAATAGATAACCGTATTGGTATTGTTGTCAATAATCTCCATCAAATAAGGCGTTGAAGCGATAGCGGGTTGGCTTTGATATCCTATGCTACAAATTGTTTTGTTTTGCGAAAACTGAAAGGTGTATTCGTGAATTTCTGTGTCAAAGGTAGTGGTGTTTTGATGACCGGGAAGCATCGTGACATTGGTATACAACTGATTGAAAATTGTGTTTGTTGAACTACAAGGAGGAACGGGTACGGGAACCGGACTTGGGCTAGCGCATCCCATTAAAAGAATTCCTACTATAAATAAAAGACTGGTGTTTTTAAAATTTGTTTTCATGATTGCTGTGTTTTAGTGTTTTAATCTGAACTCGTTTCAGATGCTTAATAAGTTTACGGTGTTTGTTAAAAATTGAAAAGGGTAATGTTGCTGGTTCCGTCATTCTCTCCAACGGTTGTTCCATCAGCGCTTATAGCTTGAACGGCCCAAACAAAGTCGCATAAATAGGGAGGTTTACAAGGACCATTATAGATTCCAACCACGGTGGTTTCTGTTATATTATCAACATCTTTTGTAACGATCGGCAGATTGGATCTCATCGCTTGGGTTCCACTTTGACCCTGCATTAGTTGCCAAACTTTCAATCTATAGGTTACTGATTGCGGTTTTGGAACTACAGGTGTCCATCTAAAAGTGATAGGTTGTAGGGCTTCGTCCGCCGAAAATGATTTGCCATTTATTGGAGCTACATTGACTGGGGCTTTAGTTTTTAATTCATCTTCGTTCGGAGTACAACTAAATAAGGTAATGGTTGTTAAGAAGGCTAATGCGATGTTTGTGATTTGTGTTTTCATGATTTCTAAGTTTTTTAATTTGAATTTAATTCAGATGCTGTTTATAATTAATTTTGTTTTCTATTGTTATATCAAGTAGCGTTTTAAATTGTTACCCATGATATTGATTTTTTTTTAAGATTATTTTTTGGTAACGGCTTAACACTATTTGAATGAACTTTATAGCACTATATCACCTCCACTTTAAGTTTGTTACCCATTAATTGAATTTATTTAAGATACTTTTTTACATTAGCCCATAAACTAGGAAGTTATGTCTGAAAAAAATAGCCACCCAGATCAACTCTATATTGAAGGATTGTTGCAAAACAATTCAAGTATCATTGCATCTATATATAAAAAGTTTGCACCCAAAGTCAAAAACTACATTCGAACGAATAGTGGCGACGATGATCAAGCACAAGATGTAATACAGGAGGTCTTAATAACCATTTACAACCAAGCCAAAACATCCGGATTGCAGCTCAGTTGCCCGTTTGACGCCTATTTTTTTCTATTGTGTAAAAGACGTTGGCTCAACGAATTAAAAAAAGCCTCAAATAAAGAGGTAACATTACAAGAGGATAAAGTATCTATAGAGGAATCCGTTCAAGAAATGACACTGCAAACTGAGGTTTTTGATAGCAAACAATCGCTATTTGACGAAATGTTTCAAAAATTAGGGGATAAATGTCAAGAAGTACTGAAGCTGAGTTTTGTAACCAAAACTATGGAAGAAGTAGCCGAAAAATTGAATGTAACCTATGGTTATGTGCGCAAGAAAAAATCATTGTGTACAGGTCAATTAACTGAAATGATACAACAATCACCCAGATTTCGATCTGTAAATTACTAATGTTATGAACGAAGAAGTATACATTGGCTTTGAAAGTTATCTCAATAACGAAATGCCTCCGGAAGAAAAAGAGCAATTTGAAACCCAGTTGAAAACCGACAGTGAATTCAGCAAAAGCTTTGCTTTGTATAAAGAAACTACTCAGTTTTTAAGCCATAAATTTGCCGCCGATACCCTTGATTTTAAACAAAACCTGCAATCCATTTCGAAGGACTATTTTAAGGAAAACGAGCAAGTACAGGCAAAAGTCATTGTTTTCAAGCCATGGTATTATGCCGTAGCGGCTTCGGTAGCTGTTTTATTGGGAACCTGGTTTTTTATGCAAAATGCTACACCGTCCTATGGGGATTTTAACCTACACGAAAATGCCTATTTCATGGAACGTGGGGAAGCCGATGCAAATTTGAAAGCGGCCCAAGATTTCTTTAATGCAAAAGAATACAATAAAGCGGTAACTGCCTTTGAAAAAGTACAAGTCACCGATAATCCTGAAATCCAATATTTCTATGCGATTGCATTGATTGAAACCAATAAGTATCAAAAAGCCGAAGCACTGTTGAACAGTATCCAACAAGGGAGCTCGGCCTATAAAGACAAAGCACTATGGTATTTGGCCTTGTCCAAATTAAAACAAGATAAGGGTAAAGAATGTAAATCATTCTTAAAACAAATACCAAACGATGCTGAAGATTATGAAAAAGCACAACAATTACTTAAGAAGTTAGACTAACGTAGAACCAAAGGCACCTATAAAATTTTATGGGTGCCTTCTTTTCTTTTGTTACTTTTGTACTTCAATTAAACAAAATGATTCTTACCGATACCCACACCCACCTTTATTCTGAAGAATTTGATCAAGATCGAAACGAGATGATTCAAAGAGCAATCCAGCAGGAGGTTTCCCGTTTTTTTGTGCCCTCTATAGATTCTAATTATACTGCTAAAATGTATGAGTTAGAAACACTATATCCTGAAAATATTTTCCTAATGATGGGCTTGCATCCCACCTATGTTAAAGAAAATTATCTAGAGGAATTGGCGCATGTTGAATCCGAATTGGCAAAGAAAAAGTTCTATGCTGTGGGCGAAATTGGCATTGATTTGTTTTGGGATAAAACCTTTTTGAAAGAACAACAGCACGCCTTCCAGCACCAAATTCAGTTAGCCAAAAAATACAACCTAGGCATCAACATCCATTGCCGTGACGCTTTTGAGGAAGTTTTTGAAGTATTGGAAAGTGAAAAGGCTACTAACTTATTCGGAATATTTCATTGCTTCACAGGTGATTTTGCTCAGGCGCAACGAGCCATTGATTTAAACATGAAACTAGGAATAGGAGGGGTCGCCACTTTTAAAAACGGAAAGATTGACCAGTTTTTAAACGAAATTGAGTTAAAGCACATTGTTCTAGAAACCGATTCGCCCTATTTGGCACCGG
>CANBOV010000143.1 GCA_947371275.1 Flavobacteriaceae bacterium
AAAAAAGCATTCATCTTCGACCTAGACGGCGTTATCGTAGACACCGCTAAATACCATTTTTTAGCCTGGCAAAAAATAGCAAGCCAACTCGGAATCGAATTTACACCCGAACACAATGAAGAATTAAAAGGCGTGAGCCGCGTCCGCTCTCTTGACATCATACTAGCCTTAGGAAAAATCCAAGCAACGCAAGAAGAAAAAGACCAATGGCTCACCCAAAAAAATAACGACTACCTCTCCTACATTGAAAACATGGATGAATCCGAAATTCTTCCCGGAGTGCTCAATGTATTAGAATACATAAAAAACAAACAACAAGTAATCGCATTAGGCTCTGCCAGTAAAAATGCACGGCCTATCTTAGAGAAAGTAAAGATTTTGCACCTATTCGACGCCATAGTCGACGGGAATGATGTTACCAATGCAAAACCCGACCCAGAAGTATTTCTTAGAGCCGCTCAATTAGTAGGAGCGACTAATGAAAACGCAATAGTATTTGAGGATTCGGTGGCCGGTATTCAAGCCGCTAATATAGCCAACATGACAAGTGTAGGTATAGGTGACCCTACAATACTTAATGAAGCAAAATACAATTTTAAAGATTTTACATTCATGGACGCCTCTTTTGTGGAAACGCTACTGAATTAAAAATCGAATGATAAAAGGACAATAAAAATAATACAATGAACCAAGATTATATAAAACCAGATAACTGGTCTATTATTGAAGAAGGATTTGATGTTGAACAAGTAAAATCCTCTGAAAGTCTTTTCAGTATCGGAAACGGTGCCATGGGGCAACGTGCCAATTTTGAAGAGTATTATTCCGGAGACACATTTCAAGGAAGCTACATAGGAGGCATCTACTACCCAGACAAAACCAAAGTGGGCTGGTGGAAAAATGGCTACCCTGAATATTTTGCCAAAGTATTAAATGCACCTAGTTGGATCGGCATTCTCATTGAAATCAATGGTGAAACACTAGATTTAGCGAAATGTAAAGTATCCAACTTTAAACGTGAATTAAACATGAAAGAAGGGTGGTACAACCGCTCTTTCACTGCGATAATAAACAACGGTACTGAAGTAGCAATAAACGTTCGCCGCTTCCTTTCCCTAGACATGGACGAATTAGGGGTAATCAAATACGAAATCACTCCAGTAAATCAAAATGCAACTATTGTATACAAACCGTATTTAGATGCAGGCGTACACAATGAAGATGCCAACTGGGAAGAGAAATTCTGGGAACCATTAGCTTACCAACACCAATCAAATCAAGCATTTATAACCGCTCGCACTTTCAAAACGCATTTTGAAGTAACTACCTTTATGCACAATAGCATTTTCATCAATGATGAAAATCAAAATGTAGCACCTACATCAGTAGACGCTTCTCAAGATAAAATAGTTTTTAACTATGAATGTGAAGTGGGCAAAGGGCAATCCATTGCAATACAAAAACTAGGCGGATATACCGTATCTACGAATCATAATGCGACTGAATTAATATCCGCCGCTCAAATTACCATTCAAAAAGCAGTATCCTTAGGATACCCTAAATTACTGCAAAACCAAATTGAGGCTTGGGCCAAAATCTGGGAAATGAGCGACATCACCATAGAAGGTGATGTAAAAGCGCAACAAGGAATCCGTTTCAATATTTTCCAATTAAACCAAACCTATTCTGGAAAAGACAGCCGACTTAACATCGGTCCAAAAGGATTCACAGGAGAAAAATACGGGGGCTCTACCTATTGGGATACCGAAGCCTACTGTATTCCATTCTACATGGCTACCAAAGACCAACAAGTGGCTAGAAATTTATTAACCTATCGGTATAACCAACTAGACAAGGCAATTGAAAATGCCGCCAAACTAGGATTCAAAAATGGAGCTGCGCTCTATCCAATGGTAACCATGAACGGAGAAGAATGCCATAACGAATGGGAAATTACCTTCGAAGAAATCCATAGAAACGGAGCCATAGCTTTTGCCATCTTCAACTATTATCGCTTTACAGGCGACTACAGCTACATCCCAGAAAAAGGACTAGAAGTATTGATTGGTATTGCCCGCTTTTGGCATCAAAGAGCAACCTACTCAACCTATAGAAATCAATTCGTGATTCTAGGGGTTACCGGCCCTAACGAATACGAAAACAACGTCAATAATAACTTCTACACAAATTATTTGGCCAAATGGTGTATGGATTATGCCATTGAACAAATCCATAAAGTAGAAAAGGAATTCAATACCGATTTTACTCGTATCATGAGTAAAGTCAATCTAAACAACGCGGAAATCCAAAATTGGAAACTAGTGGCCGATACTATGTATTTACCTTATTCAGAAGAATTAGGTGTATACTTGCAGCAAGATGGCTTCCTAGACAAAGAACTAGTAAAAGTGCACGATTTAGACAAAAGCCAACGCCCTATCAACCAAAAATGGTCATGGGACAGAATCTTGCGCTCACCCTATATCAAACAAGCCGATACTCTTCAAGGATTCTATTTCTTCGAAGATCATTTTTCAAAAGAACAATTAGAAAAACACTTTGACTTCTACGAACCTTTTACCGTACACGAAAGTTCACTTTCTCCTTGCGTACACTCAATTCAAGCCGCTACGCTAGGGCGTATGGAACAGGCCTATACCTTCTACCTCAGAACCTCCCGTCTAGACCTAGACGACTACAATAAAGAGGTTGAAGAAGGTTTGCACATCACCTCCATGGCAGGTACTTGGATGAGTATCGTAGAAGGCTTTGGCGGAATGCGGGTAAAGAATGAATCCCTTCATTTTGAACCTAGAATTCCAGCCGAATGGAATGCCTACTCCTTCAAAATAAACTTCAGAAATCAAATCTTAGAAGTAGCCGTAGATCAAAACGAAACCAAGTTCTCGCTAGAAGGCAATAAAGAACTCATCGTTTATGTAAATGGAAATGCCGTTCGAGTAGAACCAAACCGTTTGGTTACCGTTTAAAAAAAACAAACTAAAACCCGACAGGTCTTGAAAATTCTGTCGGGTTTTTAATTTTATTTATATTATGAAAAAAATCACGCTGTTTGCACTATTGTTTTCGTTAGTTTCCTTTGCTCAAATACAAAGAGTCGAACCTCCTTTTTGGTATTCCAACATGAACCACTCCAACCTGGAAATAATGTTCTACGGTAAAAATATTGCCCAATATGAGGTTGCCGTATCCAACAAAGTAGTCATCGAAAACATCAAGAAAACCGAAAATCCTAACTATGTTTTTGTTACGATCGATACCAAAAATGTACAACCTTCAGAGTTGCTTTTTTCTTTTTCTTCCAAAAACAAAGTGGCCTTTACACAAAAGTATGCCCTTAAAAAAAGAAGAGAGGATTCTAAATACCGCAAAAGCTACGACAGCTCCGATATGATATACCTCATCATGTCAGACCGCTTCGCCAACGGAAACCCAAACAACGACAGCGATAAATCAGTGACCGAAAAAGCCGACCGTACTAATCCAAATGGCCGTCATGGTGGCGATATACAAGGCATCATCAATAACCTTGATTACCTTAAAAACCTAGGTGTAACTGCCGTATGGCCTACACCGCTTTGTGAAGACAATGATGAAAGAGGCTCGTATCACACCTACGGACAATCCGACGTCTACAAAATTGACCCGCGCTTCGGAACCAACGAAGAATATGTCAACCTAAGCGCCGAATTACACAAACGTGGCATGAAAAACATCATGGATTATGTAACCAACCATTGGGGGTACAAACATTGGATGATGAATGACTTACCAACCTATGACTGGTTACATCAATTCCCAGGCTATGCTCAAACCAATTACCACATGACCACCCAGTTTGATACCAATGCTTCCAAACTAGATGCTAAAAACTGCATGGATGGCTGGTTTGTGAGATCAATGCCCGACCTAAACCAATCAAACCCCTTAGTACTAAACTACCTTATTCAAAACGCGATATGGTGGATCGAATACGCCGACCTAGACGGTTTCCGCGTAGATACTTTCTCCTACAACGACAAAGAAGGTATCGCCAAATGGACCAAAGCCATTACCGACGAATACCCACATTTCAATATAGTGGGAGAAGTTTGGATGCACAACCAAGCCCAAATGGCCTACTGGCAAAAAGATAGTAAAATAGGCGCCATCGAAAGCTATAACTCCTCCCTGCCTAGTGTGATGGACTTCACCCTTCATGATGCTTTAGAGTCCGTATTCAATGAAGATAAAGCTTCTTGGGATAAAGGAATGATCAAAATCTACGACAATTTCACCAATGATTTCCTTTATCCAAACAGCAATAATATTTTAGTATTTGCCGAAAATCATGATACCAACCGCTTCAACGAATGGTATAAA
>CANBOV010000144.1 GCA_947371275.1 Flavobacteriaceae bacterium
ACTCAAGGTAGGTGCTTTTTGGTATCGAACAAAAATAGCCATTATATTCATTCCAAAAAATAAGAGCGAACATTTGTTCACCCTTTCTTAAAAATTTATGATTTCCCTCTTGATACAAAGCCTTTGTGTTCAAATGTAGTAATCTGTCCAGCTACGCTGCATACCATAGCAAGCCATAACCCAAGGCTAAGCAAGTATTTAATTTTTTGGGCTAACATCAATTTTATCTATTTTTTATCAATAAAACGATTCAAATCAGCCAGCGTATAAAATTTCATATGATTTAACTTCATGTACTTACATACGAATTCTAAAGTTTCAAATTTGGTTTGGTAATTACCCGTTACCTCCTTCACGGTTTTATGACTGCATAATATCAAAATCTTATTGTGTTTCTTGGCGTCATCCAATAATTCCAAAAGATAAGGAATACTAAAATGAACATGACTATTATCAATATCAAATGCGTATTGGTATTTCGAATTTCTAAAATAACAACCCTCTTTCTCTGGGGCATTGCCACAAAAAGCCCTGCCTCTAATAATCGTAAATTTAGAATACAACGCACTATCCAGCGCATCAGAGCGCTCCCCATAAGGATACGCAAAAGAACTAACCTTCAACGACCGTTTTTTCATAGAACACAGCATGGGGTCTATTTCTTGTTTTAAATAGGCATCCATGCCATGAGCCGCTGCAAAATCAACGGCATCATAATGATGGTAACCATGACCCGCTATTTCATGCCCTTCTTTTTGCAATTGAAGCAGCTTCGCTTGTTGAGGAGCCCCTATAGAATCAATACGACAGGTACAAAACGTGCCCTTCCAATTGTATTTTTTCAATACGCTATCCGCTTGAAACCACTCATCCACATAAGCATCGTCAAATGTCAAAATGACACCGCCTTGATAGGGTTTCGGAGCTTGCTTTTTCGTATGACAGGAAAACAACGCAAACACCAACGAAAAAAACAGGACCCTTAAAAAAAATACTTTCATAACATACTTTAGGTTTCGCCTTGATTGTTACTTAAAAGACTTACTAATAGACCAAATATAGCAAGTTTTAGCCATAAATTGGCATTTCAGCAACACTATACCAGCATCCCTTTTTAACTAAATTTTTTAAAGCCTAGAGCTGTAATCCGCGGTTTTTACTACATTTACTTCATTATATACTCTTTATGAAAAATATGTTTTGGGCCTTGAGCCTGCTACTGATAGCCCATGCCGCTTGGTGCCAAAAATACCCAGTGACCAAAACTTCTCCGCAAACGGTAACCAAGTTCAATACGTCCTTTTCAGACGACTATACCTGGCTTGAAAACATGAAAGCCGAAGAAGTGAAAAACTGGGCCAATGCCCAAAACGAAACAACCAACCTTCATTTCCAAGACGTCAAAAAAGAATACGACATAGTTAAGAAAATTAAAGACTATAATGCCTACTCTTCCTGCAGCCTCCCTGCCAAAAAGGAAGCCTTCTATTATACCAAATACATTGTCGATAAAGGCAAACCCAGTGTCTTGTATTACCGCAAAGAACTCAATAGTCAAGCCATTGAAGCATTCAATCCCTTCAAAATATACAAGAGCGAAACTGCGACACTAATGGGATACAACCCTTCCAAAAACTCCAAATACCTAGCCTGCGAAGTGAGCACTGATGGCAGCGACCGGCACGAAATTCGCTTTGTTGAATTGAATAAGAATAAAACCATCGACGATAAAATAGACCAAGTAAAGTTTTCCAAAATGGCCTGGAACGAGGACGCCGGTATTTTCTATAAACGCAATACCAACCTAAATACCTTCGCCAAAGATTCTACCTTCCAACTCTTCTACCACAAATTAGGAACCGCTCAAGAACGGGACCAACTCATCTTCGATACCTCCAAATCGGGGAACAGCTTCTCCTACTTTACCAAAAAAGACAAACTCTTTATTATCGAAGAAAACGACAAGTCAGTAAAGAAAAACTACTACTGCGCCTCCCTAAATGAAGAACCCTTTACCCTTCAAAAATTCATTGACCTCGATGATGCCAAATGCAACTTCCTTTTTTATCACAATAATCTAGTTTATTTTTCAAGCAAAGAATACGACTGGGGCGACATTCGTACCTCCAGTTTGCTTACCAAAGAAGAAAAAGTGATTATCCCACAAATCTACAACAACCTCTTGGTTGATACCTATTTTGCCGAAGGCTACATCTTTTGCAAATACAAAAACCTAGGGAAGTTCTACGTCATTGCCTACGATGAAAACGGCACCTTCATCCGCAAGATTGATGCCCCCGAGAGCACCACCTTCGACATGAAATTCTTCGACCCCAACAGCAAAAGTTTATACATCACTGTTTATTCCTATACCCTCCCGTCCCAAAATTTCAAATTAAACATAGAAACAGGAGCAGTAAACAATTTTTACAACGACTACATCATCCCAAAAGGCACCCTATTCCCGCTAGACCATTTCGTGACCAAAAACCTAACCGTCAAAAGTCGCGATAACAAATTAATTCCCATAACAGTCATTTATAAAAAAGGCACCCCTCTCGACGGAAACAACCCCACTCTGCTTGAAGCTTATGGCGGTTTCGGCCTCATTTCTGAACCCGATTACGACCCCGCTCTGCTCTACTTCCTAGAAAAAGGCGGTGTGTACTGCTTTTCCGAAATTAGAGGTGGCGGAGAAAAAGGACCCAAATGGCACCAAGACGGCATGGGGGCCAAAAAAATGAATTCCTTCAATGATTTTATCGATACGGCCGAATTCTTAATCCAAGAAAAATATACCAGTGCTCAAAAATTAGCGATTAGTGGAGGTTCTAATGGCGGACTAGTAGTAGGGGCGGCCATGGTGCTGCGGCCCGACTTGTTCAAAGTGGTCGTGCCCAAAGTAGGGGTGTTTGACATGCTAAAATTCAACCAATATACCGTAGGGGAATACCATCTTGACGAATACGGGAATCCCGACGATAAAACCGATTTTCAAAACCTTTTGGCGTACTCGCCTTACCATAACATCAAAGAAGGAGTAAACTATCCTACGACCCTCATCATCACCTCGGAAAATGACGATAGAGTGCCTCCTTTCCATTCCTATAAGTTTGCGGCCAAATTGCAAAACCGCGCCGCTCAAAAGAACCCCATCTTCCTAAAAACCAGAGACAATTCCGGTCACTATGGCAAAATAGCCAACTACAACAGCTACTACGAAGAAAAGGCCGAGTTTTATGACTTCATCCTCTTTCATTTAAACCAATAAAAAAAGGCGTTTAATTTCTTAAACGCCTTTTTCAACTTATTTGAATTGTAATTATCCGCTAGCGCGAGCATCTTGCTCGTGCTGTAATTAAAATTAAAATATTTAATAACAAACTAGGTCAATCAGTATGGTCTTGCAACTACGTACAATCATTTAATATCTATTTCTAAAACGGTATGGTCATCATTAGCATAATTCCTAGCACTACTGTATTTCCAATCAATAGCATTGGTTACAAAACCTGTTTTTACTGGGTTTTGATGAATATAATTTAATTTTTGCTCAAAAACAGCTAATGACCAAATCTCAATTGGATTATTGTTTTGTTGCCAAAACTGACGATTTTTTACATTGCTCATATTTCTACCTGCACTTTCAAACATCAGAAGCATCCACTCTTTTCTGCTTTCCTTCTTATTTTCTTCTATGGCTTTCAATAGTTTTCTAGACGAATAACCTTTAAAGTCCCTCAGCAAACCTGAAGGATCTCCTAAAGAAGAACAAAAAATAAAATGAACATGACTCGGCATTATACAATATCCATATAATTCCATTCCTTTACTTTTCCTGCAGTAGTCTAATGACTTAGAGACGATTTCAAAATAACAATCCCTAGTAAATACATCTATCCAGTTTACAGTTGCGAATGAAACAAAATAGGCGCCTTCTTTTTCGCCAAACTTGTACTTTCGACTCATTTTTATTTTAAAAATACAAAAAAGATTACAAATACAAAATATAGTTATAAATTTTAACGCTAGCGCGAGCATCCTGCTCGTGCTGTTACTAAACCCGTGCTGTTACTAAACCCATAAAAAAAGGCGTTTAAGAAATTAAACGCCTTTTTTCAACTTATTTGAATTGTAATTATCCTTTCAAAGCCTCAGCTCCACCAACGATCTCTAAGATCTCATTAGTAATCGCCGCTTGACGGGCCTTGTTGTATGTTAATTTTAATTGGTTTCTTAAATCAGTAGCATTATCCGTTGCTTTGTGCATCGCCGTCATACGAGCTCCGTGCTCAGAAGCAAATGAATCTCTAATTGATTTGTATAA
>CANBOV010000145.1 GCA_947371275.1 Flavobacteriaceae bacterium
ATTGTCATTCCCGCGAAGGCAGACACAAGTCTCGTCCCAAGACGAGTCGACTGATGAAGCGCATCCAAATAGACCCACAATCCTTAACTTGTCATTCCCGCGAAGGCGGACACGAGGCAAAGCCGACTGATGGAGCGCAGCGTAATAAATCCAGTTTTCAGCGGCAGTTGTTATTTCGATTAATGACAAATTGAAATTTAAAGTCTATCATCTATTAGTCTATCAGTCCATCATCTCCCTCGCTGCCCCAAGGCAGCGAGGTCGCTTCCTACTTAATAGAACTAATAATATCGTGCTTCGTAATAATATGATGCTTCCCATTACCCAAATCAACCAACACAGCCTGATTGTCTTTCGTAAATAACTTAGAGATTTCTTCTATCGGTGCATTCGCATTAACCATCGGGTACGGTTTACCCATAATTTCTCGTATAGGTTTATCAGCGATGTCTTTATCTTCTATATAACTTCTAAACAAATCCGTTTCATCCAAACTACCCACAAAACCAGTAGTATCAATAACCGGAATTTGAGAGATATTGTATTTTTTCATGCGCTCAATAGCGTGCGATACCAATTCTTCAGTTCTAACTATAACCAACGGCTTGTCTTTGTGGTCTTTAATAACATCATCCGCTTTCGTTATTTCTTCGTCCAAGAAGCCACGCTCACGCATCCAATCGTCATTAAACATTTTACCTACATACCTACTTCCACTATCATGGAACAATACCACTACCACATCTTCGGGCTTGAAATGTTCCTTCAATTG
This sequence comes from Flavobacteriaceae bacterium, assembly GCA_947371275.1. Taxonomy (GTDB): domain Bacteria; phylum Bacteroidota; class Bacteroidia; order Flavobacteriales; family Flavobacteriaceae; genus Flavobacterium. Next base: position 773 of record CANBOV010000145.1, read on the forward strand.
GTGTAAACCCTTAATACAAGAACCCGCCGAGTTACCCACAAAAATCCCTTCTTCCAAAGCAATTTTTCGCGTGTAAACCGCCGCATCTTTATCCGTTACTTTAGTAAAGCCATCGATCAAGGAAAAGTCCACATTCTTAGGCAAGATATCTTCCCCTATCCCTTCCGTGATATAGGAATAAATTTCGTTCTCATCAAAAATTCCCGTTTCATGGTATTTCTTAAATACAGAGCCATAAGTATCGATACCCCATATCTTAATATTCGGATTCTGCTCTTTCAAATACTTAGCTACCCCCGAGATAGTCCCCCCAGTACCTACACCCACGACAAAATGAGTTATCTTTCCTTCCGTTTGTTCCCAAATTTCCGGACCCGTTTGCTCATAGTGTGCTAAGGCATTACTCGGATTGTCATACTGATTCACATACCACGAATTAGGTATTTCAGTACCCAATCGTTTTGAAACCGAATAGTACGAACGAGGATCCGTAGGCTCTACATCGGTCGGGCATACAATTACTTTTGCACCCACCGCACGAAGTATATCCATTTTCTCTTTGGACTGCTTATCCGTAATCACAAAAATACATTTGTACCCTTTAACGATAGCCGCCAAAGCCAATCCCATTCCAGTATTCCCTGAAGTACCCTCAATGATAGTACCCCCCGGCTTTAAACGTCCATCCGCTTCCGCATCTTCTACCATTTTCAAAGCCATACGGTCCTTAACCGAATTGCCAGGATTAAAGGTTTCTACTTTAGCCAAAACCAAAGCATCAATCCCCTCAACTACTTTATTAAGTTGAACCAAAGGTGTATTCCCTATAGTTCCCAATATATTTTTTGCGTATTTCATAGTAAAACCTACTTATTTTTAATAATAAGCCGAGCAAAGGTATAGAATATAAAAATGTTTTCAAAACAACAGGAAGCAACTACCAAACAAAGCCCCTAACCTTCAAACAAAAAAACATTCGTGCATCCGTGGCTCAAAAAATCCAACCATCCAACAATCCAACAACCCAACAATCCAACAATCTACTGAAAGAAATCCCAAACCAATCCAAAGCGGATCATAAAATCACGATAAGGATAATTAGGCGCCGTGTAATAATTAAATCCCGTCATTTTAGAATTAAAATGCTCCGCTTTTAAAAAGATGCGGGTTTGACGAATTCGAGCATTAACAAAGAAATCTACCAAAGGGAAATCACCCACTTTCTTGTCGTTTTGCACAAACGCTTCCGTAACCACAGGATTGTAATCATTCACATAAAACTTGGTGAAATAATTCAAGGTGAATCCAGTTTGCAAATACAAAGCCTTTTTAAAGAAATAATTAGTAAAGTATAAGGAGTTTCTAGTCACTAGTTTAGGAACATTTAGAATGGCGTCCTCTTGACCTACCTGCTGATATAAAACGGTATTGTCTAAAGCCAGTTTCCACCATTTGAATTCACGACCTACTTTAACCGATAAGTAATTGATGGTTTTATTATACTGCTTCGGACGGATCAATTGTTGCCTAGAAACCGCCGTGGCATCATTGCTAAAATACAAATGATCATCCAAGGAAGTGACCTGCAAAGAAGCATCAAACCATTGGGTGGCAGCCGCAACTTCTATATTCTTAATTTTTTCGTTTTTAAAGGTGTTACTCCAATTGTAGGCAACAAAATTACTTTGGTAGAGATTATACGTAAGATCCGGCAGCTTATTCATCATTTGGTACTGAAAAACAAAAGCATTCTTAGGATTCCATTGGTATTTCAATTGGGCATCAAAAGTAGACAAAGACTGATTAGAGGTCGAATTGGAATAAAGGAAAGTACCATTCCATTTGTTTTTTCGATACTCATATTGCCCACCTACCGTTTGTATCTTATCCTTCAATGCATTAGGCACTATACCCGAATTTAAAATCAAGACTTTATTATAATAATAGTTGTAACGGAAATCTTCTATGAAAAATTGAAACTTACCCAATAAGGAGTTTTCATATAAAGCCCCTATTTTATTATACATTCGATTATAACGCGTTTGATCATCTACATTACTCAACACATAAGAGGTACCAAATCGATACACCGTTTCGGTCCCCACAGCTGAAGCCACCGTAGGCTGCTTATACTCAAAAAACCGACTTTCATAATTAAATTGATGGGCCAAATAAAGGTTGTTATTCCCTGCTTTTGGATTAATCCTAAAATGATGATCCACAAAGAATCGCTTGCCTTTGATAAAAGAGGTAGCATCCTTAAGATAAACCTCCATACGCGCACGGGTTTGATAAGCTCCATCACCACTTTCAAAATTGTCATTCGTAGTAATGCCCCCATTCTCGCCATTCAAGAAATCTTGCCCCGTAAAATGCAAATTAAATGCATAACGCTTGTCTTTTGTAATATAACTCGAAGTAAACCTAAAGTTACCCGTACTGGATAATTGATTAATATATTTCCCCAACGAACGCAAGCCTTTAAAAGCAATCGACATATTAAAGCGCTCTGAGGTATTTAAAGTTACCAAAGCATCTATTGAATGCCCCTGCTCCATTACGGTCTTATAATAGAGCTCTGTAACAGGCGTGGCGACAGAATAATACTTTATGTCATTAACCCCCATATAATTAAATTGCTTACCCGAAAATCCAATCTCCGGAAAAGCAGTATAGGTTTTCAAACCATAATCCAATACCGTATAGGTCTGACCTTCATTTGCAAAAGGTAAGAGTCCAAAAATATCTTTGCGCAAATAATTGTAAGCATACTCTTTTTTTATGGTCAAAGAGGTATCGACATAAGTGGTATCCCGCTGCAAACTGATGATGCGGTATTGATTGTAAGCCGCTTTGGCTTTTTTAACAGGCGGTATCGTTTTACGACTTTCCATTCCTTGTCCAACCTCAGGATTTTTTTGCTGAGAATAAACAAAAGAAAAGCACAATAAAAAAACAAGCAATCGTAGTTTTCGCATTAGAATAATTTTCGAGGCAAAAATACACAAAACAATTTGTAATAAAATCATAAAAAAAACCACCCTATAAATAGGATGGTTTTTTATATAAAATAAAAAGAAAATTACTCTTTAATAAACTTCTTAGTCACTGATGCAGTACCACTTGTAAACGTAGCAAAATAAACACCCGAAGACAAAGCAGTAATATCGATTTGATTTTGAGCTAATCCTTTGCTAGTAGCATACACTTCCTTTCCCGCCACATCGTGTATCACTACATCCGTAACTTCAAGATTATTTTTCACACTAAAATTCAACACGTTGACAGCTGGATTCGGATAAACAAATACACTGCTTTCATAATCATAAGCTCTAGTATTCAAATTCAATCCTGTCGAACCGTTGGCAATTAACGAAAACACTTGCGATCCTCCCGTTAAGGTAATCCCTTTGTGTGTTACTTGGATCGTATATACCCCCGGAGCTGCATTCGGAATCTCCACTTTTTCAACATTGTC
>CANBOV010000146.1 GCA_947371275.1 Flavobacteriaceae bacterium
GCCTACTGCTGCTGCAGGAGTATATTTTGTAAACATTAAAAGCGATAAAGGTCTAGTAACTAAAAAATTAGTAATTCAATAATTAGTGATTCAACACTATAAAAAAAGCCCGCCTTGTTGAAAACTAGGCGGGCTTTTTTTGTGCTAATCGGTTTTATTCGATTGCGGCCGACTTTAATCTACGGTCTCTTAACCAGTATTTTGTTCGTTTCACTAGGCAGAACATTACAGGGACCATTACTAAGGTTAGAATGGTTGCATAGGTCAATCCGAATATGATAGTCCAAGCCAATGGCGACCAAAATATTACATTGTCTCCGCCCATGTACAAGTGCGGATTCAAATCAGTCACCAAACCAAAGAAGTCAAAGTTCAATCCAATGGCTAAAGGAATCAATCCCAATACTGCCGTTAAGGCCGTAAGTAATACAGGTCTTAAACGGTTCTTGCCACTTTCAATGATGATTTCTTGGATTTCAATTAAGGTCAAATCATCATGACTTTCTACACCTTTGTCAGCTACTTTTTTATCTAGTAACAATACAAAGAAATCCATTAATACAATTCCGTTCTTCACCACGATTCCCGCCAAGGAAATGATTCCCATCATAGTCATCAAGACCACAAAGTCCATTCCCGCTATAATGTATCCATAGAATACACCACTAAAACTCAACAATACGGTGAACAAAATCACCATAGTTTTCGATACTGAATTAAATTGTAATACAATAATAATGGTAATTCCAGCCAAGGCCAAGAACAAGGCATACATCAAAAAGCTTTGGTTCTTCCCTTGTTCTTCTTGCACTCCAGAGAACGAAAAGGTAATGCCTTTTGGTAATTCATATCCTTTTAACTCTGTGGCAATTTGTTTCGTTATTTCATCCCCATTATACCCTGTCAATACATTAGAGTAAATCGTCATAATGCGTTTATACCCTTTTCTTTTGATTTGGTTATAGGTGTCTTTTTTATCCGTTTGAGAAATGGCTGAAATAGGCACCTGTACAATTTGTCCATTGCCTTGATTTCTAAAGGTCAACGATTGATTAAATAAAACATTCTCATTCTTGCGTTGGTCATCTTGCATGCGCATCACGATGTTGTAATCGTCATCACCCTCTTTGTAAGTTGAGATCTCTTGTCCATAGACAGAACGACGTAAATCGAATCCTAACTGTCCTGTTGATACCCCTGCGCTTCCCGCATTCACACGGTCAACTTTTACTTCCAACTCCGGACTTTCTTTATTGACATCCACACTCAGTTTTTCAATACCTGGAATGTTTTTACTATCAATATAAGCAATCATTTTACTTGCTTCAGTTAGCATGTCGTCGTATTCTGAACCAGCCGAACCAGTCAATTGGATACTAATAGGGTAACCCGCAGGTGGTCCATTGGCATCTTTTTCTACAGTTACTTTTGCTCCAGGGATACCTTTTACTTTACTTCTAATTTCTTCTAATACATCAGAAGTATTGATGCCTCTTCTAAACTTGAATTCCGTAAAATTCACCGTAACTTTTCCTTTAAAAGGCGTCTCTGATGCAGAACCTGCATCTACATTTGGATTTCCAGCGCCTACACCTACTTGCGAAACAATACTCTCTGCCAAGAAGTTTTGATCGGTTTTAGGATCAATGTATTTCTTTAAAATAGAAATAATTTGTTTTTCTACAAACAGCGTTGCTTTATTGGTTTTAGCAATATCAGTTCCCTGTGGATATTCTATATAGGTAATAACTTGTTTCGGGATATTATCCGGGAAGAACAATACCTTTCTAGGGAATACCCCTAAGAGTATAAACGATAAAAATAACATTCCTATGATACTAGCCAAGGCAATCCAAGCATTTCTTCCGGTCAAAATTTTAGCCAAAAAGCCTTTGTATTTTTCCTCCATTCTAGGGAAGAAACTATGCTGGAAATCCTGCGTCCATTGGTAAAGTTTAATGCGGTACAACCACATTAATACTAAAGAAATAATTGATAAATGCCCTATAGCTCTAGCCAATTTGCTGTCATTAATATTTCCAATTGTAACAAAGACAATGGCCAATATGATGAAAAGAATTGAGTATTTTTTGATGGCTTTCATCGAAATATTTCGATCCTCTATATCCATAGAACCTCCCGTCATCGCAGCATTAACAATCATCGCCACAAATAAAGACGCTCCTAAAGTAACCGACAAGGTCATCGGGAAGTAAATCATAAATTTCCCCATAGTACCCGGCCATAGGGCAAAAGGTAAGAACGCCATTAAGGTAGTCGCCGTCGAAGAGATTACCGGCCAGGCAATTTCCCCAATACCAATTTTTGAAGCTTGTATGCGAGGCAGCCCTTTCTTCATGTTGGCAAATACGTTGTCCACAACCACAATACCGTCATCAACTAGCATTCCCAGTCCCATAACTAAGCCAAACAATACCATTGTATTCAAGGTCAGTCCAAAAGCCGATAATATGGTAAAAGCCATCAACATCGAAAGCGGAATCGCAGCCCCCACAAAAAGAGAATTACGCAATCCCATAGTAAACATCAAGACAATCATTACCAATACAATTCCGAAGATAATGTGGTTTGATAATTCATTTACTTGGTGCTCCACGCGAGAAGATTGGTCATTGGTCAACTCCAATTTTAAATCTTTGGGCAAATAATTTTCTTTGGCCAATTTAATTTTTTCCTTCACTTGCTCTATCGCAGAAATCATGTTTTGACCCGAACGTTTTTTAACATTCAGCATCACCACTTCATGTCCTTTTTCACGAGCATAGGTGGTTTTCTCCTTTTCTTTAAAAGCAATGGTCGCAATATCTTTTAAATAAACGGCTCCTCCATTGTGTTTTACAATGATGTTTTCCAATTCCTTAGGATCCTTGATTTCCCCTACTATTCGGATGTTGTTTCGCGAACCTTGTGAAATTAAGTTCCCCCCAGAAAGGGTCATATTTTCATATTTCACCGCATTTTGAATGTCGTCAAACGAAACCTGCGCAGCGGTCATTTTGAAGATATCCACTGCAATTTCAACTTCTTTGTCATCAACCCCAAGGATATCAACTTTCTTCACTTCAGGAATCTCTTCTATGTCATCTTGCAGTTTTTCTCCATAGGATTTAAGTTGCTGGGTAGTGTAATTCCCTTGCATATTAATATTCAAAATAGGCACTTCTTCCGAAATGTTTAATTCAAAAACATTAGGCTCAACCTTACTGCCGTTGTCCAAATTCGGCCAATCCGTATCGGATTTAGCGTTGTCTACCTTGTCTTTGATTTTTTGTTTGGCTAACTCGATGCCTATTTTATCATTAAACTCTACGACGATCATACCGTAATCCTGAAACGAACTTGCCGTTACTTTTTCTACACCACTGATATTTTTAATTTCTTTTTCAAGTGGTTTAATTATTAGTTTTTCCACATCTTCGGCAGAGTTCCCTGGGAATACTGACGAAACGTATACTTTGTTTTCAATGATTTCCGGGAAATCTTCACGGGGCATGGTTACATAGGCTATTAAACCAGTAACTACAATCAATATGGTGAAGATATAAACGGTGACTCTATTGTCAACAGCCCAACTAGAGATGCTGAATTCTTTACTATGATGACTCATATTATATTTTATTTAAGGGTAAAGGAGATTAAAAGTTTAGTTTCATTCCGTCCGAAATGTTATTTACGCCTTCAGTAACGATGATTTCGTTAGCCGATAAACCACTAAGAATTTCTGTGACGTTATCCGATGACTTCCCAACTGTAACAATGACTTTTTTTGCTTTTCCGGTTTTTCCGTTGCTTCCTTCGACCGTATAGAGGTATTGGTTGCCTTTTCCGTCTTCTTGTACTATATTACTAGGCACTACAATCGAATTTTTGTTGGTATAATCAATGATTTTCAATTTTGCCACTTGATTTGGACGCAATAAATTATCGGGATTAGGCACCCCCACTTCAATGCCAAAACTTCTATTGTTGGGATTAATGAAATTGCCCACTTGACGTACTTTTCCTTTATAGGTTTTACCCAATGAAGTCAAATACACATCTACAACAGTCCCTACTTTCAGTTTGCCAATATAGGATTCAGGAACCGTCGTCGAAACATACATATTACCTAAGTTTACGATGCGCATTAATCCTTGCACACTAGGGGCAACTACTTGTCCTTTTTCTACATAAACCTCGTCGATACTTCCAGTGAATGGCGCACGAAT
>CANBOV010000147.1 GCA_947371275.1 Flavobacteriaceae bacterium
GCCTACTGCTGCTGCAGGAGTATATTTTGTAAACATTAAAAGCGATAAAGGTCTAGTAACTAAAAAATTAGTAATTCAATAATTAGTGATTCAACACTATAAAAAAAGCCCGCCTTGTTGAAAACTAGGCGGGCTTTTTTTGTGCTAATAGGTTTTATTCGATTGCGGCCGACTTTAATCTACGGTCTCTTAACCAGTATTTTGTTCGTTTCACTAGGAAGAACATTACAGGGACCATTACTAAGGTTAGAATGGTTGCATAGGTCAATCCGAATATGATAGTCCAAGCCAATGGCGACCAAAATATTACATTGTCTCCGCCCATGTACAAGTGCGGATTCAAATCAGTCACTAAACCAAAGAAGTCGAAGTTCAAACCAATGGCCAAAGGAATCAATCCCAAGACTGCTGTCAGAGCAGTAAGCAATACAGGTCTTAAACGGTTTTTACCACTTTCAATAATGATTTCTTTGATTTCATCCAAGCTTAAATCATTATGACTTTCAACTCCTTTGTCCGCTACCTTTTTGTCGAGTAGCAACACAAAGAAATCCATCAAAACAATACCATTCTTAACTACGATTCCCGCGAGGGAAATGATACCCATCATGGTCATCAAGACCACAAAGTCCATTCCGGCGATGACATAACCATAAAACACTCCACTAAAGCTAAGCAATACAGTAAATAAAATCACGATGGTTTTCGATACCGAGTTAAACTGTAGTACGATGATAATAGTGATTCCCGCCATTGCCAAGAACAATGCAAACAGTAAGAAATTTTGGTTTTTACCTTGCTCTTCCTGTACGCCAGAGAATGAATAGCTGATGCCTTTTGGCAATTCATATCCTTTCAATTCGGTAGCGATTTGCTTAGTAATTTCATCACCGTTGAAGCCCGTTAAGACATTGGAATAAATGGTCATTATACGCTTGTAATCTTTTCGTTTGATTTGATTATACGTATTGGTCTTTTCCGTGGTAGAAACCGCCGAAATCGGCACTTGCATCATCTGACCATTCGCTTGATTCCGGAAGGTTAACGCTTGATTAAACAAGATGTTTTCGTTTTTACGTTGATCCTCCTGCATACGAACTACTATATTGTAATCGTCATCACCTTCCTTAAAGGTAGAAATCTCTTGGCCATATACCGAACGACGCAGGTTAAATCCTAATTGCCCAGTGGACACCCCTAAGCTACCAGCATTTACACGGTCAACTTTTACTTCCAATTCTGGACTCTCTTTGTTTACATCCACATTCAAGCGCTCAATACCTGGAATCTTTTTGGAATCTAGAAAGGCTATCATTTTATCTGCTTCTTTCAGCATCACATCATAATCGGCACCAGCAGCACCAGTTAATTGCACACTGATAGGATACCCTGCTGGCGGCCCGTTTGCATCTTTTTCAACGGTAACTTTGGCTCCAGCAATTCCCTTAACGCGACTACGAATTTCTTCCAAGACATCAGAAGTATTCGCACCTCTTCTGAATTTGAACTCTGTAAAATTCACAGTAACTTTACCTTTAAAAGGGGTTTCATTGGCAGAACCTGCATCTACATTTGGGTTTCCAGCACCCACACCTACTTGTGATACGATGCTTTCGGCTAAGTAATTTTCGTTAGTTTTTGGATCGATATATTTTTTCATAATATCGATAATCTGTTTTTCTACAAAAAGGGTAGCTTTATTGGTTTTATTAATATCGGTTCCTTGAGGATATTCAATATATGTAATTACCTGTCGTGGGGTATTATCAGGAAAAAACAACACCTTTCTTGGAAATACATTTAAAAGTGCAATAGACAAGAACAACATTCCAATGATGCCTACAAGAGAATACCAAGCTCTTTTTCCGGTTAAAATTTTAGCCAAAAAGGTTTTGTATTTTTCTTCTAATCTTGGGAAAAAACTGTGTTGAAAATCTTGCGTCCATTGATACAACTTAATTTTGTATAACCACATCAACCCCAAGGATATGATTGACAAATGCCCAATAGCTCTTGCCAATTTAGAATCATAAATGTTGCCGACTAGCACAAAAATTAGGCCTAGAACCACAAAAATAATAGAGTAGAATTTTGCCGACTTTTTGCTTACGTTTTTATCTTCAATATCCATGGAGCCTCCGGTCATGGCCGCATTAATAACCATGGCTACAAATAAGGAGGCAGTCAGTGTTACCGTCAATGTTATAGGGAAATAAATCATGAATTTACCCATAGTCCCTGGCCAAAGCGCGAAAGGCAAAAAGGCCATCAACGTTGTCGCTGTGGAAGAGATCACCGGCCAGGCAATTTCACCGATACCAATTTTGGAAGCCTGTAGTCGTGTCATTCCTTTTTTCATGTTGGCGAATACATTGTCTACTACAACAATACCATCATCCACTAGCAATCCCAATCCCATTACTAACCCAAACAGCACCATGGTGTTTAGTGTCTTGCCAAAAGCGGCCAGCAAGGTAAATGCAATCATCATCGAAAGCGGAATGGCAGCACCCACAAACAGGGAATTACGCAAGCCCATCGTAAACATCAATACAATCATTACCAGTACAATTCCAAAAATAATGTGATTGGATAGCTCATCTACTTGGTGTTCTACGCGCGAAGATTGGTCGTTGGTTAATTCTACCTTTAAATCCTTTGGTAAATAGTTTTCATGCGCTTGGTGGATTTTTTCCTTTACTTGATCAATAGCAGAAATCATGTTTTGTCCAGAACGTTTCTTTACGTTCAGCATGACTACTTCCGTGCCTTTTTCACGGGCATAGGTCGTTTTCTCTTTTTCTTTAAAGGAAACCTTGGCGATGTCTTTTAAGTATACCGTTCCGCCATTATGCTTAACAACGACGTTTTCTAACTCCTTAGGATCTTTTACTTCTCCAACCACTCGAATATTGTTTCGAGAGCCTTGAGAAATCAAATTACCACCCGAAATAGTCATGTTTTCGTATTTTACGGCATTTTGAATATCGTCAAACGAAACTTGGGCAGCGGTCATTTTGAAAATGTCTACTGCAATTTCTACTTCTTTGTCGTCGACACCCAAGATGTCTACTTTTTTTACCTCGGGAATTACTTCAATGTCGTCTTGTAATTTTTTGCCGTAGTCTTTTAATTGTTGGGTAGTGTAATTTCCTTTTAGGTTGATGTTCAAAATTGGCACTTCCTCTGATATGTTTAATTCAAAAACACTAGGTTCTACTTTACTACCATTGTCTAAATTGGGCCAATCAGTATCGGCTTTTACAATATCAACTTTGTCTTTTATTTTGGTTTTCGCTTCTTCAATTCCTACTTTATCCGAAAACTCGACAATGATCATTCCGTAATCCTGATAGGAATTAGCAGTTACTTTGTCAACTCCACTGATGTTTTTGATTTCTTTTTCGAGTGGTTTGACAATTAATTTCTCTACATCTTCGGCTGAATTACCTGGGAAGACGGATGAAATATAGACTTTGTTTTCAATGATTTCCGGAAAATCTTCTCGGGGCATATTGATATAGGATAACAATCCTGTAATTACGATTAGAAAGGTGAAGATGTATACCGTTACTCGGTTATCTATAGCCCAACTAGATATACTAAATTCTTTACTATGATGACTCATATTTTCTGTGTTTAAGGGTAGAGGAGATTAAAAGTTTAGTTTCATTCCTTCCGAAATGCTATTTACACCTTCAGTTACAATGATTTCATTGGCTGTAATACCACTCAGGATTTCGGAAACATTATCGGAAGATTTTCCAACAGTTACGATTGCTTTTTTTGCTTTCCCGGTTTTCCCGTTACTGCCTTCAACGATATAGATAAAGTGGTCTCCTTTACCATCTTCTTGGACTACATTGGTCGGTACTACTATAGCATTCTTACTGGTGTAATCAATTATTTTTAACTTAGCCACTTGGTTTGGGCGTAATAGATTGTCGGGATTGGGAAGTGCTACTTCAATACCAAAGCTTCTATTGTTTGGATTAATGAAGTTGCCCACTTGTCGCACTTTTCCTTTATAAGTTTTGCCTAATGAGGTTAAATAAACGTCGACAACCGTACCTACTTTTAGTTTGCCAATATAGGATTCAGGAACCGTCGTCGAAACATACATATTACCTAAGTTTACGATGCGCATTAATCCTTGCACACTAGGGGCAACTACTTGTCCTTTTTCTACATAAACCTCGTCGATACTTCCAGTGAATGGCGCACGAAT
>CANBOV010000148.1 GCA_947371275.1 Flavobacteriaceae bacterium
GAGTCGAGGCATCAATTTTCTGCTGCTTTGAATTTTGACAACTCAAAAATAGAAATGCGATAAATAAGAGCTGTAATTTCATCAAAGGTTGTTTATGTAATTTAACGCATAACGCTTAGTCCCTCCACATCAGCAGCGAGCTTGGTAACGTTATATTTTTTGACTTGTCTCGTCCCAAGACGAGATTAAAGATAAAAATTCATATGAAACGTCAACGTCAACTTGCTATAAAATTTGTAACCTGCGTGCAGGTAGGTAGGTTGCCTGACACTGGCTGCTACAAGCAGTAGTTATTCTACAATAGTTCTAAATGAACCACTTACTTTTAAGGTGTCTACATAATCTTTTAACCAAGTAGAATGAGCAGCTATATCTATTTTAAGTTTTCCTACAATAATATCACCTTTTTTATATTTAGGTTTATTTAGAATTATATCCTCCTTTATAACCGTAAACACTGGTTTTTTATATGAAGAATCTGTAACAGAAGTTAGTTGAGAGTATTCCGTTAAAAATTTGTCTTTACTTTTCGATATTCTTAATTCAACGTCGCTATCGAACCCATTATCTAATTTTATGACGAGAAGATCTTTTTCTCCTTGTACTTCACAATTGTTCAGAGTATATAAAGTGGAATCACCTTTTATGGTAATATCTGCCTTATTCACGATTTCTACTTTCGCAACATTCGCGAGTTTTTTTTCATTTTTTTTACAAGAAATTAGCATTAAGCAAATGATAAAATATGATAGAAATTTCATGTCGGATTATGTTTATTTTTATGCTCTACAGAAGGTTATTTTACTATTACCACTAACTTCCCCCCTTAAGCAGCGAGCTTGGTAACATTCTATTTTTTGGCTTGTCTCGTCCCAAGACGAGATTAAAGATAATAATTCTTGCGAGACGTGAAAGATAACTTGCTATAAAATTTGTAACCTGCTTCACTGCAGGCAGCTTGCGTGAAAAGTACGTAGCGACTACCGAAGGAAAGGACTTTTAGTGACAGGCATTTTATCCGTTATCAATTGGATTTTCCAGTTTTCTTAAATTCCAATTTTTTTTAATTGTCTTCCCTTTAGCGAATTCTTTTAGCCAAACATTCTTGTATTTAGGATTCAAATTCAATTTTACAGGCATATATGTCAAAACATTCTCAGGCGATAAATAGAATTGAATAAAGTTTCCAATGTCAGGTCTATAAACACTTCCGATAATTCCCAACCTATCTTTTAGTTTAGATAGATTATCGAAATGTTTAAATGGGTCTCTTTTTTTGAATACTCTTTCTAAATCAATTCTTTTATTTAAAATTGAGTCTTTTCCATTTTTGTCGGTGACTAATACTTTAATTTTATTTTGGTCAAATTTATAGAAGATTACGCTCCAATACTTTGTCGAATCAATATTTATCGAGTATGGAAAATCTTTTTGGAAATTTTTAAAAGAGCTGGTAGTAATCTTGGTTGTGTCATTATATTTTAAATAGACACAGCTATAGTTGTATCTATTTAATGAAAAATTACTCCAAATCTCAGCGTTTCCTCTTGTTCCAAAACCCCATTTTTTAATGGTTTCAATATTGCTTTTATTAATTTCGCTTGTAAATTTTAAAGCTTTAGAAAGAATTTCATCGTCAGTAGGTTTTCTTTCTGAGCAAGCAAAAAATGTTGTCAAAACAATTACAAATAATATTTTAAAGTAGTTTCTCATGCTTTCCTATAACGTTTCCTTGCTAGAGCTTGTGGCGGCTTATGGAAAGCTTTTTTTCCATAACCGACCAAGCGAAGTTATGAAAAGTAAACGAACAATATACCGAAAAACTAGCCATAAGTTTTAGCAAGTGTTAGGCGGCGTTTAGTTTGTATAAAGAATCTTCGTATAGAAATTTTTTGACCAATAATCTTCAGATAATTTTAAAGAGTTAACTTCTTCCACAAATACTAGTTTCTCATTGACAAGTTTGTAAATACGATGGGATTGTATTATGTTTCCATTGACAATTTTATAGACTAAATGATAAAATAATGTTTTATTTCTCGTAGCAATTCGGATTACATAATTCATGTAATTATTGGTAAATGGATGAGTATTTTCGGAATCCAGAAATGCGTTACGAGGATTAATATTAATTCCTGACAATTTTGAATAATTGTTTTTATAGCATTCAGACTTTATGTGGATTTGGTTTTCAGTTTCTCTCAACACTTCACATTTCATAATTTCATTATAATTTTGTACAACAATGAACGCATTATTTACTGGTAAGTCGCTATTATTTAAAAACCTAAAATTAAACTCACTCGTTTTGGTTGTGTTCAATTCAATGTCGATATCTCCATTTCCTATTACATTTTCATTCAATCTTAGCGCGGTTTCAGTTAGTTGATGTGATAATTCAGCATTGTCTTTTGATAATGATTTTAGCTCTTTTTTCAAATCAGAGTTATCAAGTTTTAAACTGTCTATTTTAGAATTTAATGCAACTTCTTTTTTTTCCCTTGCGGTTTCTTTCTTTTCATTGTCAAAATATTGGACAACTGCTAGAATGCCAGGAATTAAACTGGCTAATATAATTAGTATCAACATTGTTTTTTTCATTAAGTATTATTGATTTCTATGGTCTCGATAAATGACGCCTAACTATCATGTAGACGCCATAAATTCTCGCCAATCTACCCAGTTTTGAGTGTATAAGCGAATGTTTGTTGCGCTTTTCTTTTCTCAAAAATAGTAAAAAAAGATTACAAATTATTGGTCTTAAATGAAAATCCTAGCAGCACAAAACAGACCAATAACATAGATAAAGTGCAAAATAGCAGGCTAGTACATCAAGAGCACCTTTTTGCCCCCAGCAGGTTAAGCCAAAAGAAAAGAACCTACTTAGAAGCACTACACCTTCTCGCCAAATAAAAACACACTCGCACTTACAATCCAACCATCCAATATACGTTTCCCAACTAAAAACTAAAAACTCCCCACTCCGACCGCGACTGAGACTGCTTTGTGGATTCCCGCCTCCGCGGGAAAGACAAACATTATTAGAAAAAGCCTTCTACCAACTGTAACTGAGACTGAGACTGCGACTGAGACTGAAACTGAGACTGTAACTGCGACTGAGACTGAGACTACAAACCCAACTTTAAACCTTAAACAAAAAAACCACTCAATGAGTGGCTTAGTGTAAAAGTTTAAAAGTTTAAAAAAATTAAACCTTTAATATCAAATCAGCGTTAATAAGTTCTTCCCCCTTCGCGGATACAAACTTAATCTCTTTAATCTTATCTAGTGTTTTGTCAAGAATAATAGTAGCGTTTTTAACGGACTTATTCTTGCGCACCACGTTCTTCTTTGTAGTTTTCATCTTCTTTTCTTTCTATTAAATAAGCAAACCAATTAATATTTGGGTCGAAATCTTCTTGAACCAAAGTACCATCTTCGCGCTTTATAACTCCAAAGATATTAAAATCTTTTGATATTTCGTCATAATTAATTGTTATTGCTCTGCGATAGAGTCTAGTACGTGCTTCGTTACTACCTTTAAATATAACTTTCCTATTAGGATAATCATTGGTAAATTTATAGATAGATGAAGCAACAGTAGTTAATACCAAGTCTCGATCTCCACTAATGGCAGTATCATCAACTTCTATTTTGGCTCCATCTTCACTAATACTAATGATATCTCCAAAAGCCAAATTGTATACATTTTCATTTTTGGTTGGCGTATATTTAATTGCTTTATCAACGGCTCCATTAGTACCATTACTTATAAAAGTAAAGGTTGTGCTAGTACTATTACTATTTAATCCATATTGTTCTCTGTCCATATAAAAATAGTAGCTCAAAATTTACCAATAAACATTAGGCATTTAAACTTTTGAGTAAACCTGGTTATTTTAATTTATAATTTGCCTTGCAGTTCCCTAGCACCTAACCCTAAAAAATTCAAAATATCTACCCTTAAGTCAGTGCCTTAGCGGTAACTTATCCTACGTGCCCAGTTGCTCAAATATAAGAAAAATAGCTATAAATACAAAACCCTACAGCCTTTACTCAGAGTTTATATAGAGTTTACTTAAAGCCTACTTTAAGTGTATTTCGTCTGTAGTGCAACTTTGACCTTAGCACCGTGGTAACACTAAATAAAAAACCCCGCCCTTTTTTT
>CANBOV010000149.1 GCA_947371275.1 Flavobacteriaceae bacterium
TTCAATTATGCGGATGACAAAGGTAAAACGATGAACATCAGTAGAGCGTTAGTAACTTTTGACCCAAGTCGAGTAAATCTAAAACAATTTAATGCTACTACCGGAAAGAGTGATATGTCCATCACGGGAGTACTGGAGAATTTTTATGGTTTTGTGTTTAAAAAGCAAGAATTGAAAGGGAACTTTAATTTGAGTTCGAATCAACTCGCTGTGGCTGATTTTATGACTACCGATACCGCACCGAAAAAAGAAACTAAAGCCAGTGAGCCGATGAAGATCCCTGCCTTTCTTAACTGCAGTTTGACGGCTAAGGCCAATACCGTACTTTATGACAACTTGGTTTTAAAAAACGTATCGGGCAAGGTCATTATTAAGGATCAAAAGGCCACCTTAGAAAATGGCAAAACAAACATCTTTGGCGGAACGATTGCCTTTAATGGGGATGTTTCTACGAAAGAAAAGATCTCTAAATTCACTATGGACTTGGGATTGAATGGGGTTGACATTGCACAAACCTTTACGCAATTAGAGATGATGAAAAAGATAGCCCCTATTGCAGGTGTGATTAATGGGAAGTTGAATTCTAAAATCAAAGTATCGGGGAATTTGAACGCTAAAGAAATGACTCCTGATTTGAACAGCATGACGGGAGATTTGGCAGGGCAATTGCTTTCTACTACGATTAATCCTAGGAACTCGGCCATGTTAACTGCCTTGGACGACAAATTGCCCTTTGTGGATTTAAAAAAATTAAACCTCAACGATTTGAAAGCCGCCTTAACGTTTAAAGATGGTAAAGTCAATTTAAAACCGCTGGAATTAAAATACCAAGACATTAAAGTTACTTTGGGCGGTACTCATGGTTTTGACCAGATTATGAATTATACCGTTGCCTTGAATGTGCCGGCTAAATATTTGGGCACGGAAGCCAATGCACTATTGGCTAGACTCTCTCCTGCTGACGCTAAGAAGGTTGAAAACATCCCGATTAATGCTTTGGTTACGGGCAACTTCAAGAATCCTAAAGTTACTACAGATGTGAAGCAAGCCACGACCACGTTAATGACGAATTTAGTGAATCAACAGAAAGAGAATTTAAAGAATAAAGGCAAAGATGCGTTAAACGACTTGATTAAAAATGCGGGCAAATCAAAATCGGATACTACGAAAACCGACACCAAGACCAATGTAAAAAATACCGCGAAGGATTTGATTAATGGTATTTTTGGTAAAAAGAAATAAGTAAAACTAAAACCCCCTTTCCTGATGGAAAGGGGTTTTGATTACTATTTTATTAGCAGCTTCACGGTTTGCAGAACCTCTGAACCTGCGGTAACTTTGGCAAAATAGAGCCCTTGCGCGAGTCCTCTAAAATCAAACCCTTGGTGCAACTCCTCTTGAAAAGGGGCAATATCTTCGTGTGCTACTTCTTTGCCTAGGCTGTCGTATAGTTGTAGCTTCATGTTAGAATAACCACTATTCCAATTTCCATTCAAGGTAAACTGCCCATCACTAGGATTAGGCGCAAGCTTTACTAGGTTATTGGAAACCGTAGGCACTGAAAGGGGATTGGAAAACCTGGCTAGGAAAATATTTGTTGTGTTAAGTACTGAAGTTGGCGAAATTGAGGGAGCGCTGCCAAAGTTCATAGCGGGTTGAATTCCATTGGGAGTACTGATAGTTGCATCGCTAGATGTGGTGCCACTGATGTAAAACGTGTTATCATCAACAACGCTAATGTTGCCAAGTCTATCGCTATTACTTCCTCCAAAGTAACTTCCCCAATTGCGTGCCCCATCTAACGTAAATTGCATCATAAATTCATCACTATCACTACTTGAACTTGATGATGCGTAATCCATTTGATAGGCTCCTTGTGTACTTACCCCCGTCGTTGCCTTTGTTGAACCTGCTATATAAAGTTTATTATTATTTACTAATAAACTATAGGCAATATTAACTCCAACATATTGTATAAAAGGTAAATACGTGCTCCACACACGAGAACCTGAGCCTGTAAATTTTGCTAAATACCCACCTGAGGGGACTTCTGAAAAAGCAGCAGGCGTTGCTAATAAACCAGAGTTTACTTGTCCGCTTCTTCCATATATATAAATATCAGTTCCGTTTGTAGCTACCAAACCAACATAATCATCAACCGTATCACCATAATAGGTTCCCCAAATCCTAGTAGTTAAATCAGATGTGAATTTTAAGAGCACTCCTTCCTGTCCTCCATTGGCAGTAGGCTGAAAACTACCCTGCGAGCTTATAGCATACGCAGGGTCGGACATGGATGACCTCCCGACAACCACTATATTCCCGTTGACATCGGTCGCGATATCCAAGGGCGAGAATCCATATCCACATAAGGTTCCTGCTACTCTATTTCCAAGTGCATCAAATTTCATTACATAACCATTGCTAGTATTTGTATTAGGATCACTAATGAAAGTCTCTTGAAATACTCCTGGTGTTGTAATTAAATCAGTATTAGGTGCTTTGGTGCCACCTGCTACAAAAATAGAGTCATCAGGTTTTACTACGATTTGAATTGTTCCAGGAAATGGAGCGAGAGGATTTTCTGTCGGTAAGTAGGTGCACCATTCCAATGCTCCTGTTGCTGAAAATTTAGCTAAAAATCCTCTAAAACTATATGTTGGGCTTGAATTAGCTGGTTCTATAGCATAAAAATCACTTAGATAGGAACCAATAGTAGCGATACCACTGGGACTATTTGTATATCCTACTACATAAACATCATCATTACCTCCTATGGCTACGTTAGTTACTGAATCATAATTTGACCCTCCGAAGTAGGTAGACCAAATTACTTCACCGTTGGGATTGAATTTACTGATAAATCCCTCCCTATTAGCCCCATTAACGATAACTGAAGGTTGATAACAGCCCTCAGTAGACCATTGATCGTAATAACTGGAGGACTCATATTGCGCTGGTACTGCGTCATAAATATTAGGATTTATAGTACCTACTACAATCGTGTTTTTGTTACTATCTAATGCTGTTGCATTTAGCACTGAATTTAAACCAAAATAATAAGTTCCCCAAGTTTTTTCATAATTAAACTGAGCATTACTCGGAACGAAAAAAAGAAATGAAATTATTATGAAATATGGTTTCATATTAAAATTATTATTAAATGACAAAATCTTAAAATTTTTACTTTTGAAATCCAAAAGAAAAAGGATTTCTTAGTTCACTAGCAGCACATCCTCAATATCAATAGTGATAAGGCCGTCAGCATCTATAGTTCCTGTAGTCTTAAAAACATAGTGCCCGTCTGCATGCACATGCTCTTGTTCAGGATTTACGATTGGCTGAAAGTGTTGCGTGTAATCTAATTTAAACGCTAACCGAACTGAATTAGTACTGTCAAAAACTGATTCCATACCACTCCATTGAACATAATATAAAAGAGGATTTGACGGAATTGAATTCATATGAAAATCTAAACTTGTTGGATCTCCGATGGCTGAAGCATCTCCTGCAGGGACTGAACCAGTTGGGAACAGTCCTTGTTCTTGTGTAATCCATTTATTATTACCAACTACATCCATTCCATTACTATTTGTACTTTGATAATCCGTCAAAGTAACATCTGATAAGGGGCTTATTGTGACTTGTTGCCATAAAGTAAAATTTGTTCCATAATAATTAGTTCGATTATATGCATACAAATCCTGTGTAAATTTATGGCTGGTGTTGTTGATAATTCTCAAATTACCATAAGTTGGTGCGGACATCGTTTCATTAGCATCATGTCTCGCCGCCTTAACAGGCGCATCATCATTGTTGCTACAAGATACAAAAAAGAACATCGTGGCTGAAAGGCACAAAATGCCCCAATAGGAAATAGTTGTTTTCATAAGGTTGATTTTATATGTTAATCCCTCTAAATTAGCCGTTTAACACGATAGATAGATAGATAGATAGTATCTAATATTTAACAAATATTTAACACAACAATAATGGCAAAAAAAAGAATAAATGCAAGAAAAGCCTTTGTAACAAAGGCTTTAAAACAAGACTTTTTCTTGTGTTCCTTACAAAGAACTACTACAATGAAATAGGAATCAAAGAGGTTTTTA
>CANBOV010000150.1 GCA_947371275.1 Flavobacteriaceae bacterium
TCAAGGTCCGTTTCCAATTGTTCTGGATTTAAAAAATGTACAGCAGTAAAGCCTAGTTCGCGGGCAGCAAGTATATTGTTAAGATTGTCGTCAATAAAAATACTCTCTTCGGCTTGGATTGAATAACGATCTAACAACAGTTGAAAAATACGCAAGTCTGGCTTTATCAGTTTTTCGGTTCCTGAGACTACAATTCCGTCAAACTCTTTAAAAAAAGGAAATCTTCTATAGGCAATGTCAATGGTTTCGGAAGACCAGTTTGTCAAACCATAGAGGTTATAGTTCTTTTTTAATTTATGCAATAGAACAACAGTTCCTGGAATTTCGCCCTTAAGCATCACTTCCCACTTTCCATAAAAAAGTGAAATAGAAGCACTGTGTTCAGGGAACTTTTTTTGCAATTCCCTAGTAGCTTCGGCAAGAGAACGGCCTCGATCTTGCTCAATATTCCATTCCTCAGTGCAAATGTTTTTGAGGAAATATTCCATTTCATTAGGGTCCTGAAAATGACTTTTATATAAATGCCTTGGATTCCAGTCTACTAAAACGCCTCCAAAGTCGAACACTATGTTTTTGATTGTCATATGATTAAGTTATTACTTTTTGTGCTATTGAATAGCTATCACATTTATATAATGGGTTACAAAGTTACCATATAGTCTTTTTCTAAATTCTGATTTCACTTATTTTTTTAAGAAAAAAAAAGTGCCTTAACCCCAAACCATTTATTAGTGAGTTTTAAATTTAATACATGTTAAAGGATTAAGGATTGTCATAATAGTTCATGCCTTATAGTCTTTAGAGAATGGCTATTGAAACTACTTCATTTAAGTACACGGGACCTGTTGTGTTCTTTAATTACACGACCCTATAATCGAGACAATTAGCTTTTTAATGTTGATTTTTTAAGTTAAAGAGTAGTTCTTATTTTTATAAATTTGGGCTCGTTTTACATCATTTTGCAAAAATACCAACGTGATATATGGGTTATTGAAGTTACTAAGTTATTTTTATAAAAAAATCCAAAGTAGTAGAGCTATAAAATTATGATAAAAGAAAAAAAGTTATTAGATATTTGGAAGCTTTGATTTAGAAGTTTAGTTTTGGGTTGATAGGATTTACGATATTTTCAATTCCTTGACATTGCATCTGCTTTAAATCAACAAAACATTCTTACTTTAAAAAAGCAAGTAGACCGATGAAATCATTAGAAAGTATTAGAAAGGAATTTAAATTTATTGAATTTTCCTTAAGTGAATTACTTAACAGAAGTCTTCCTAATTTTCTAATATCTTGATTCCAATATTTTAAGAACAATTCAAATTTTTCTGATGTATTAAAATCTTCAGAAGCTAATCCGTCTATTTGTTCAATCAAATTGAAAAATTCTACTAGGTTTATTTTTTTTTCTCTGTTATACTGGTCTGTTGATTCGACTTGGAATTTCTCAATGTCATTAATTAAAATTTGTATTTTCTGCATTTCACTAACTATTTGAATTTAAAACTATAGATAAAACCCATTTTATTAATTTTTTTATAGATAAATTATCAACGCTCTTAATTAAAGTCCATATTTAAACTTAATTCATTAGTCTTCTCGATAAGTTCTTGGATTTTTTCAGATGTAGTATTAAAGTTATTCATACAATTTTCATCATAAAAACTAATTCTATTATCTTTGATTACATTTTTACATTTACTTTTAAGTTTTATTAAATTTTTCATCTCTGATAATAGTTGATAGATATCGAATGAATAAAACGATAAACCAGTTTTATATGAGCTTATCTTTGATATGAAATTATCAATTTCAGTTTTTTCCTCTGGTTTTAGACTTTTGTCAGATATTTTTAGTTTTCCAAAAGTTTCAATATTTATTTTGATTAATGAATCTTGCCCTCTTTCAAATTTGTGAAAACAATAATCGATTTTATCTATTTTTTTTATAATTTCATCTGAGTTTGAATTTAAAACGTAATAATTATTTTTAATTAAGTCATTTAAGTTTTTTTTCTCATTTTGAATATTAACTAATTTGTTAAACTGGTTAATTTTTTTCTTTTGTTCAATAATAGCTGACTCTAAGTTCGTTGATTTTATTATTTGATTATTATTTTGGTCTATTTTATACAAATTGGAACCAAATATTGCTATTAAGGTTACTATTGTCGCAGTTAATCCAAATATTTTTCCAAATTTATTAAAATTTGAAAATAAACATATTATCGAACTTATTGCAACGGGAACTAACAGGGTTCCGAAAAGATTTGCAATAGAACTTACCAATTCAAATTCTCTATTTTTTTGCAGAATACAATATATAAGTACTGCTGAGAAACCTAAGATATAGCCTTGTCTGTTATTCATTTTCTTCTTATTGAGAGACTTTTTTTCACACTTCTACTTGATATATATCAAGTCTATTTGAACAAATATAAATATATTTCTTCTCATCGTGGATGAGAAGCTCAATTTTAGATATTTTTGTTCAGTAAGGATTTACTATATTTTAGATTTTGTTTTTAAGATGAATAAACTATATAAAAAAAGGTCCCAGATTATAGATCTGGAAACCTTGATTTTTTATTTCGTAATTTGTGCTTTTAATTACATATAAGCCTCAATAGGTGCACAAGAACACACTAAATTTCGATCACCATAAGCATCGTCTACTCGGCGAACACTTGGCCAAAATTTATTATCATGAATATAGTCCAATGGAAAAGCTGCTTGTTCTCGAGTATACGGCATAGACCAAGTGTCTGCGGTTAACATCGCTAAAGTATGCGGTGCATTGTGTAAAACAGTGTTGTGATCCTCTGCAGTAGCGGCTTCAATTTCTTTACGAATGGCAATCATTGCATCGCAAAAACGATCCAACTCGGCTAAATCTTCCGATTCTGTTGGTTCAATCATTAACGTTCCTGCTACCGGGAAAGAAACCGTTGGCGCATGGAATCCATAATCCATCAATCGTTTCGCGATATCAGTCACTTCTACACCGTTTTGTTTGAAGGCTCTGCAATCTAAAATCATTTCGTGAGCCGCGCGTCCCATTTCACCAGAATACAATACAGGGTAATGCGCTTCTAAACGGGTCTTCATATAGTTGGCATTCAAAATTGCATGCTGTGTAGCGCTTTTTAAACCTTCCGCCCCCAACATGGTAATGTATCCATACGAAATCAAACATACCAAGGCCGAACCATAAGGCGCAGCAGAAATGGCTGTAATGGCTTGAGATCCTCCGGTTGGAATGATAGGGTTGGTTGGTAAAAACGGCACCAATTTCTCATTAACACAAATCGGTCCTACACCTGGACCACCACCTCCATGAGGTATGGCAAAAGTTTTATGTAAGTTTAAGTGGCATACATCTGCACCGATAGTCGCAGGATTGGTTAATCCCACTTGCGCATTCATATTAGCACCATCCATATAGACTAGACCACCGTTATCGTGAATGATTTTAGTTATCTCGCAAATCGCACTTTCAAATACACCATGGGTAGAAGGGTAAGTAACCATCAAACAGGACAAGTTATCTTTGTGTTCAATAGCTCTTGCTCTTAAATCTTCTACATCAATATTACCGTTTTCCATGGTTTTGGTAACAATAATTTGCATGCCTGCCATGGCAGCCGAAGCCGGATTAGTTCCGTGCGCTGAGGACGGAATCAAACACACATTTCGATGATGGTCGCCACGAGATAAGTGGTAAGCGCGTATGGCCATCAAACCAGCATATTCTCCTTGAGCTCCAGAGTTAGGTTGTAAGGTGGTACCAGCAAAACCAGTAACCACATTCAATTGATGCTCTAATTTATTAAGCATGATTTGATAGCCTTCTGCTTGTTCTATTGGGGCAAAAGGGTGAATGCTGTT
>CANBOV010000151.1 GCA_947371275.1 Flavobacteriaceae bacterium
CACCATACGTTTAGCTTTGCTAGTTATTATGATCCTAATCGCGTACAGTTTGGCGTGCTTCGCGTCTTGAACGATGATATAGTAGCGCCGGGTATGGGATTTGGGACACATCCTCACGATAATATGGAGATTATTACTATTCCGTTGGAAGGCGATTTGGCCCATAAGGACAGTATGGGGAATACGGAGGTGATTAAATTTGGCGACGTCCAAGTGATGAGTGCTGGGACTGGTATCCAACACTCGGAGTTCAATCCGAATCACGATTTGCGTACCAATTTGTTGCAGATTTGGGTCTTTCCTAAGTACCGTAATGTTACGCCTCGTTACCAACAAATCACGTTGGACACTACGGACCGTCATAATAAATTGCAGCAAATCTTATCGCCTGTGGCGGAAGATGCTGGGGTATGGATTCACCAAGATGCATGGTTTCATATGGGGAATTTAGACCAAGGAACGGTCTTGGACTATACCAGAAAAAAAGAAGGCAATGGCTTGTATGTTTTTGTGATCAAAGGCAGCGTGAAAGTGGATGAGCAAGAGTTGGCACTGCGCGATGGTTTAGGAATTACCGATTTTGAAAGCGTACGTTTTGAAGCTACGAGTGATGCGGAGGTGTTGTTGATGGAAGTACCTATGGTTTAATTAATTACGAATTACAAATAAAAAATTGCACTTATGGAGAGCGAGGTATTATTGAAGATTACGGATAAGAATGGGTTCTTTTATATTGATGTGGATGGACAGCACGAGGCGATGATGACCTTTGTGTTTGCCGGACCCGATAAGATTATCATTGACCATACGGAGGTAAAGCCGGGGCATGAGGGGAAAGGATTTGGGAAAAAGATGGTGGCGAAGGCGGTGGACTATGCGCGAGAAAATGGAATTAAAATCATACCGCTTTGTCCGTTTGCTAAGCGGGTGTTTGATAAGGAGCCGGGTTATGGGGATGTGATTTAGGGGTTTCAGGTTTACTACGCTGCGCTTCGTCAGTCGCTTCGCTCGTGTCAGGTTTCAGGTTTCAGGTTTCAAGTTTGCGGTGCTTCGCGGGAATGACAGGAGTAGGATTTGGATGGTTTGTTAGAGAACTACGTTATAGTGATGAATAATAATCTTCCTTTTTAGGAATTAAAAAATAACCCTTATGACCCCTTTATTAGAACAAAACATTGAAGGCAGCATTGGTATGCAGAAGTACTTGTGTACGATTTCGTGGCGGAATGGGACTTTGTTGATGGACGAACCCGAGGTGGTTGGTGGGCAGAACATAGGGCCGGATCCCTTTTCTACGTTCTTGGCCTCGCTGGCGGGCTGTACCTTATCCACCTTACGGATGTATATTGACCGCAAGGGTTGGGACATCCCGGAGATCTTTATTTCGTTGAATTTGACGCAAACGACCGAAGGCGACTTGGTCACCACCATCAGCCGGGATATTAGTTTCTCTAGCACAGTACCTGAAGATATAAAAGAGCGCTTATTGGTGATTGCCGATAAATGTCCGGTTTCGAAAATACTAAAAAATCAAGTTTTAATTTCTACTACGATCTAACTTATGGATGCAAACGATTTAACTAAAGAATATAGAAATTTATAAATGTATATAAGTGGCTAATGATATTTGCTCTGTGGCATATAGGCGGTAGTTAATAGGAAACTTTATTCCTATTTCACGAAAAAAAATTAAGCCATTTGTATTTCGTTAACACTTTTCCCCTACATTTGAAATAACAAAGTCTCAAAACGTTCTCTAAGACAAATACCACCTCTGTTCTTATTGAACACCTATAGTACTTTTTTAAAATAAAGATATAGGTTATTTATCATTTTAGTCCCAAAGAGTTATCCTCCTTATGTTTTAAAAATAGAAGCATATTTATTAGTTAAATTAAAATATAAAGTGAAATAATAATAAATCCAAAAAAGAGAAAGCCACTACAGAATGTAATGGCTCTCATCGTCAAAAAAACTATCTCTGACAAAAGTTTAATTTAACTCCACAAAATTATGAAAATCCTATTTAAAATCATTACAAAATCAATATTGATTTGCTTCATACTACTTCTATCAAGTTGCGAAAAAGACTTATATGAAAACCACCTTAAAGAAGAAAAAAAAGCATCATTTCAATTTAAAAAAGTAAGCCTAGGCGAAATTCCGAACATTAAAAACATTGTCATTAAAAAGTTCGGTCCTAATCTGCAAATAAAAAAGCCAAATTTATTCGATAAAACTGAAGTTAACGGGATAACAATACTAGAAGACAGCATCAATGAATATATAGAAGATAATGGTGATAAAAGTTATTCATTTCAGGCATATGATGAAAATTCACTTTATGAGAGATATAATTATATAATTGAAGAAAAAAATGGTATTATTAAATCTCTTCTATTAAAGTATACGCCTGATCAAGAATGGTTATCAAATAATAACGGTAAATTTTATATTGATAGTTTTACTGGTAAATACGAAATTTTAGATGATGAAGGTCTCGTTGTTTTTGAACAGTATATGAAAGCAGGTGACTTAATTCCATGTCCTCCAACTGGAAGTGGCTCTAATGTAGGAAGCGGTGGCTCAGGAGGAACTACAAGTGGTGGTGGTTCGGGAGGAGGTAGTTGGGTTTGTACCTGTTGTGGTGAAGCAACTACCTTGCATTATGAACTTGGGATTTGCGATAAGGTACCGATATATGTTTCATATGTATCTAAAGTAACTACTGCAGCTCCACCTTGTGTAAATGTTTACAATCCTTATCCTAATGATGATGGTGTTTCAATTGCTGCTAATGTACCTACAGTAATTCCTTTCTTGCTGCTGTACAAGACAAATTTTATTTTAAATCTTGCCCAAGATAAACAAATTTTTATTCTTACTCATCATCCTCTAAATCAATCTATAATGAATTATCTTTCGCAAAACACAACAAACAATATTATAGATAGCACTGCATTGGATTTTGCAAATCATATTGTTCCGCAAGCTATGACGGCACCAGATATATTTATTTCGATTCAACCGTTTTTAATTGAAAAACAAATTGATGACACGCAACTTGACCCTTGTGCTAAAGAAGTTTTTCAACATATAAAAAACACGACAAATTGTGATTTTTCACAAGTTTTCGCAAAATTAGGTGCAAATGGTTCAATTTACAATACAACTTTAAAAACAGATCACAATAATTATGTAGATTCCTATGGAAATTCTCAACTAGTAACGTCACCTGCCAATACTGTTAGAACAACACCAAATATAAAATATGGTTATACAATGTATGTAAATCCTGATTATTCTGCTAAAACAAAATTATTTATTGCTGCTTTTTTATTGCACGAAATGGCACATGCCTATTTTTTTAGCCTAACAGATGATTTTAATATAGGAGCCAATAACTCTTTCAATGAACTCCCAATTTTGTTTAATGCTGCAGTAACAAAAAAGTTTCCAATAAACACAGAAATCCATCATCAGGAAATCGCAAACAGTTATACATCCGCAATTAACGCTGCATTGCAAGAATATCAGCCAGGACTAGATCAACAAGTATATCATGACATGGCCTGGGGAGGATTGATTGGGACTGCTATATTTAATGTAAATTTTCCTGTTGGAGACCCAAATAGAGAAAGAATTATAAATAGATATGCTTCTGAACAAACGGGTAACTCACAAGGTCAGGGTACAACTCAACAAAACCCAGTAGGACAACCATGTAACTAAATAATTGATTATGAAAAAAGTACTGTTAATTGGATTAAGCATTATTTCATTGTCATGTTCCGTAAAAAAAAACAACTCCTTAATAAAAACAGAATCTTCCGTTTTGGATAGAAGCGAAATTTCTGCAAC
>CANBOV010000152.1 GCA_947371275.1 Flavobacteriaceae bacterium
TTCAATCATCCAACCATCCAAGGTTCCTTTGACTAAGCCATAAATCCGTACAGCTTCTTTTCTGGGTAAACCATTTTCTATTTCTCCGACAATCTTTAAAATGAGTCGCTTGTCATAATGACTCTGTTTGCCCGCGCGAGTAGCATAAACTAATTGTTCTTCTTGTTCCATATACACTGTTTTTGTGTATAGCTATTTTAGGACAAGACAGGTATTCCAACCCAAAACAACACCACTTTCACATAAAAATCCCCAATCCCGCACTAAAAAGTTTTTCGCATCAAAAAATTACTATTTTTACTTCATGTATGACGAATTAAAATACTGGTACCTTCGTGACCATAAGTTGTTTTGGACCTTGAGCATGTCTCAAATCAAACAACTGTGTATCATCACCGGTTTTAAAAAAGCCAAGAAAGGCGACGTTATTTATTTTTCTTCTTCCGATTTGCCTCGGGTGTTCTTACTGAAGAAAGGCAATATTAAGATTGTTTCGATTGATGAAGACGGTAGTGAAACAATCAAAGACATCATCCAAAAAGGGGATTTGTTTGGGGAACTCGAACTCGATAGTGATCGCAATTCTAATGAATACGCCAAAGCACTTACCGATGAAATCATCATCTGCAGTTTCCTACTCTCAGATTTTGAAAACTTACTGTTGCAAAATCCAAGTCTGGCCCTATCCTATACCAAGTTTGTTGGCCTCAAAATGAAACGCATTAAGAACAATTATGCCAACCTAATTTCCAAAGATGCCAAAACCCGCTTGCTCACCTTCCTAAAAGACTGGGCAGAGCGAGATGGCAAACAAGAAGGCACTAGAATGGTTATCGAAAATTACCTCACCCAAACCGATATCGCACAAATCATTTGCACCTCCCGCCAAACCGCCACTTCCCTACTCAATGAGTTAGAAGAAAACGGACTTATGCACTACGGCAGAAAGGAAATTATTATAGAGGATATCGCTAAATTATAGTCCCTAATCAATACTTAGGAAAATTGTCCATCTTATAAATAAAGTAAACATTCTAGCAACAAGTATTGAAGAACTGCTTTCAAATTTGAGGTTACTTGTAAGGTCGCTATCACTTGAGACCACATTAAAATAGGCTCCTGCCAAATATGTTTTAACCACCCGAGAGTTCGAAACCTACTTTTTGAAGACCCTTTGGCCAGTGAAACAAAAAAAGGAAGGGCAATTTGCCTTTCCTTTTTTTGTAAAATAGCTAGTAGAACTACTGTCAGTTACTTCGACTCATTCACTCGCTTGATCTCATATTCTCCCGAACCGTCTTTGGCTTTCATAGAAACAACGGTATTGTTTTCAATGACAAACTCTATGGTAAAATCGGCAAATTCTTTTGTTTTAAACACATTAGGTTTATAAGGAATCAATTCAATAGAAGGTTCGCCTTCCATAAACAAGTGGTTTTTGTTTTTGAGTATTATTTTATTAACCTGATTACCTAATTTGTAACTACCTACATATTTTGATAAAGTTTCCACACTGCTCAGGCTTTCGTCTGCTTTTTTGGTAAAAACAGCTTCGCCTTCGTCTAACGAAATGGTAAAACGGTCAATTTCGCCCTGAGGGTTTGTTTGATAATTGATAGTGTAAAATCCATCTTCCTCATCATTAGTAGTGTCAAAACGATCATAATGAAAATGATGTAACGGCAAATGAAGGTTGTTTAAAGAAAACTCCATTTGATCTCCTTTTTGCGTGATTTTACTAATGCCATACATATTGTTTTCAAAAGTCCCTAAGTAATCCGCAAGGGGATGGGAAGGGTTCGTGCCTTTTATTTGTCCCACAGCCGCTTTGGCTCGTGCTTCTTTACCTTGTTTTTTAGATGCAACTCTATTAACTAGTCCTCGGTCACTCCAAGGCGTGATGGTCATTCCCAAAAGATGTTCGTAGATGTTAAACGTTATTGGGTTGTAGCGCATACTATGATCGCCAATAACAAAAACTATTACCCCAATATTTTCTTGAGGCATATAGGATATTTGTGAATGAATCCCCCGCAAGTCACCACCGTGATAAACAATTTGATGCCCTCGGTACGAAATGGATTCTCTTCCCATACCATAAACCGGATTGATTACTTCCGTATATCCTTGATCTAATAAGTTGTTGTGAGGAGCAATTGACGGTTCAATAGTAGCCGTAACCACCGCCTCTGGAATAACCTGCTTCGTGTTATAAACTCCTTTATTCATCAACGTGCCTAACCAGTGTGAAAGGTCTTCAATGTTGGAAATAAGCGAACCACAAGGCCCCGCACCCTCAACATCTTCCATATAAGGTACTTGATACAGGATTTCGGTATCTCGTTTTTCGTTGTAGGGAACAAAATAGTCACCTTGCTTTTTCATGTTTTCTATAGAAAAACAGGTGCTTTTCATTTCCAAAGGATTTAATAAATTCTCTTGAACAAACGTCTCCCAAGTTTTCCCCTCTATAAGATTTATGATATGCCCCGAAGCACTATACATCAGGTTGTTATATAAAAATCCTTGGCGCAAGGGCTGAGTAGGTTCTAAATACTTTAATTTTTCAAAAAGCTGTGCTCTGTTAAAATCAGATTTATACCAAATCATATCATGACGTGATATACCCGTTCTGTGCGAAAGCATATCCCGCAAGGTTACATTATTATTCAAATCATTATTGAAAAACTGTATGGTAGGTACGAAACTCTTAATAGGTTTGTCCCATTCCAATTTCCCTTGATTGACAAGTAATCCAAGAGAGGTAGAAGTAAATAGTTTGGTATTAGAAGCAATTTGAAATAAGGTCTTTTGAGTAATGGGTAATTTCTTTGCATAGTCACGATAACCAAATCCTTTTACATAAACGAGCTTGCCGTTCTTAACAATGCCTACGCCCACTCCGGGCATATTCCACTTTTGTAAATTGAGTTCCATTTCTTTTTCAAAAGGAGCCATTTTTTTGGCGACCTCTTTATCTTGAGCGTAATTAATAGTACAAGTTAAGACAAAACTTAATACCAAAAGGTTGATTTTCATAAGCTAAGAGTTTTAATGTTTTTCAAATATAAATATTTTAACAAATAACAGTGGATAAAATACAAGAAAATTCAACGCTTTTTAAAAATTATAATAGGGAACTTTTTGGAATGTAGTTTTTTGTAACCCGCTAGCTCATAGTGCTAACTTTTGATCTTGTCCCATTGAAGTGGTGCGTTTCAGAAAAGAATTTCTATAAATTTCGCTCTTTTGTAAACTACCCGACATTTGGCTTTTTCTAGGCTTACTACTTTTGGTGTATCAAAACAGTAAAACTAAAATAGTCACTTATGAAAAAACAATTGTTACTCCTCCTGCTCGCCGTCCTTTCGGTAACCTCTTATGCTCAAAATACTAGAGCAGCACATTTCAACCTAGATAAAAAAGTAGCCCTGCAAGGCTATGACCCAGTGGCCTATTTTGTCCAAAAGAAGGCCATTAAAGGCAAAAAAGAACTAGCCACTACCTATGAAGGTGTGATTTATTACTTTTCTTCAACTGCCAATAAAGAAGTCTTTTCAAAGAACCCAGGGAGCTTCGAACCCCAATACGGCGGCTGGTGTGCCTATGCCATGGGCAGTGTAGGGGAGAAGGTAGCAATAGACCCCGAAA
>CANBOV010000153.1 GCA_947371275.1 Flavobacteriaceae bacterium
CGCGAAACCAAAAAGATCATCGGAGACGACAGCATAAACGTAACCGCAACCGCCGTGCGCGTGCCTATAGTGGGCGGACACAGCGAAGCCGTAAACGTAGAGTTCTCAAATGATTTTGATACCAACGAAGTGCGCAACATCCTACACCATACCGATGGGGTAGTAGTACAAGACAACACGGATACCTTTACCTATCCGATGCCACTTTACGCCCACGGAAAAGACGAAGTCTTCGTAGGTCGCATCCGCCGCGACGAAAGCCAACCCAATACCCTAAACATGTGGATTGTTGCTGACAACCTTAGAAAAGGAGCCGCTACTAATACCATTCAAATTGCAGAGTATTTAGTGAAAGCCGGACTTATTTAGTCGCAGTTTTCAGTCGCAGTCGCAGAGTATATAAACTTGAACCGAAAGCTGTGTGCAATTGATAAAATAAAGAATCAGACTTATGGACCTAAAAAAGGGTAGGTAAGTCTGATTTTCTTTTAGTATATAAAAGTTAACAAAAATATAAATGACTAATTTGTATTTTTTTTAACACTTTTCCCCTACATTTGAAATAACAATTATTCACTATCGTTTTCTAAGACAAATACCACCCCGTTCTTAGACGACACTTATAACACTTTTTTATAAAAGTGATTTAGGCTATTAATTATTTTATCGATTACAAAAATTCTGCCTTTTTCATAAAAAAAGGCTATTGTTCAATTATTAAAATAGCAACAAATTGTAGATATAACTTATCTTAAAAGAGAAAGCCACTACCGTATGTAATGGCCTCTCATGATTAAAAGAAACAATCTCTCACAAAAGTTTAATTTAACTCAACAAAATTATGAAAAACCTATTAAAAAATATCCTAAAAATCACTTCAATTTGCTTCTTTTTCTCAATGACAAGCTGTGAAAAAGACCTTTACGATAACGCAATAAAAGAACAAAACAATTCCCCATATAAATTTAGAAAAGTAAATATTGATGAAGTCCCAAATATTAAAACACTTGTTGAACAAAAAATTGGTTCCGACTACAAAATCCAAATGCAAACCCAAACAGGAAAAGCATCTGACACTATTATAAACGGTGTTCTTGTACTAAAAGACCATGTTTTTGAGCTAATAAATAATAATGGTGAGAAAAGCTATTCTTTCGAGACTTATGCAGAATACCCAACGACAGACAGATACAATTATGTAATACAAGAAAAAGACGGCATAATTAAATACAATCTTATTAAATATAATTGTAATCTTGATTGGCTTATTGGTAAGAATGGTAAATTTATCATTGATGAATTCACAGGCATTTATGAAGTATATGATGATAGCGGAACACTTGTTATTCAACAAAACATGAAAGATGGCCTAGGAATACCTTGCCCTCCCGGCGGTAGCTCTTCAACTGGCGGAGGAGGTTCAACTGGAACTGTAGACCCTGTTAGCCCAGGAGATTATGACCCCCTAAGTGGTGGTGGTGGTTTTATATGCGGCTGTTGTGGTCAAGCTACTACGGCACATTATTTTGACGGTACTTGCGATCAAATCCCAATTTATATTTCAAATTTACAAAAAACCGCAAATAATAATCCCTGTGTAAATATTTATATACCATATCCAGCTGATGATGGGGTTTCAATCGCAAATAATGTTCCAATAATAATTCCTTTCATTGTTTTGTATAAAACAAATTTTGTTTTCTATCTACTATCAAACGAAAAAAACTTTTTACTTACACATCATGAATTAAATAATTCCATAATGGAATATTTATTGCAAAAAACAACCAGTAACAATATAGATAGTGCAGCATTAGCGTTCGCCAAGCAAGTTGTTACCCAAGCTATGACTGCTCCTGATTTATTTACCTCTATCACTCCTTTTTTAGTAGAAAAGCAAATTAATGATAATCAACTTAACCCATGTCCTAAAGGGGTTTTCCAAGAAATTAAAAATACATCAAACTCTGATTTAGTGAAGGTTTTGACTAAACTAGGGGATAATAAGTCAGTTTATAATACAACTTTACTTTCATCTATTGCTCCTAGTGGCGCACCTGCTCAAACAATACGGAATTCCAATTTCAATTATTCTATATACATAAGTACTGATTATGTAGGAAAAACTAAATTGTTCATAGCAGCAAATTTATTTCATGAACTAATACATGCTTATTTTTTAAGCATAG
Organism: Flavobacteriaceae bacterium; assembly: GCA_947371275.1. Taxonomy (GTDB): domain Bacteria; phylum Bacteroidota; class Bacteroidia; order Flavobacteriales; family Flavobacteriaceae; genus Flavobacterium. Next base: position 2,190 of record CANBOV010000153.1, read on the forward strand.
TAGATGATTATAACTCTAATCCAAATAATAATCAATATTACTACAATATGGAAAGTTTTCCTTCACTATTTCAGGCATATTGCGATAAAAAATATCCTCTCGCTTCGGGTGAATCACCAAATATTCATCATCTTGAAATGGCTCATTTTTATGTAGATACGATTGCTAGAGCGCTACAGGAATATCAAACTAATATTCCTGTTTCAGATACAAGCACTCCAGAACAAATTTATATTGACTTAGCTTGGGGAGGATTAATTAACACTCCCGTTTTTGATGACCCAAGTACGCCATTAACTTCGGCAGACAAGAACAGGATAATGAATAGATATATTTGTGAGCAAACTGGCATTCAATCAGCATCAGGAACTTTAAATCAACAAAATCCAATTGGACAACCATGTAATTAATAGAATTATGAAATATATTTTAATTGTACTGTTCACATTAGTCCTATCGTCTTGTAAGTGTCAAAAAAACAATGGCCACAATAATTTAACTGAAACAGAAAGTATTATTATTAACAATTTTATTGATGTAGAATTAACTAGAGAACTATATAAAAATTATAAAGATTTTGAAATCGTAGTAATTAAAGAAGCTTTTAAAGAAATTAATAATTTAAACGCTTATGAATATGCCTATGAAAATTGGCATTCAAATAGAGAAAAAGCTACTTTAGAGGAGAATCAACAGTTCGGTTGGATACTTAATAAACTAGAAATTAAAGAACTCAAAGATAGATTGGCTGGCAAAGAGCAATACTATTGGCAAGCATCTGACTTTAAAAAAATAAAAATTAGCATAACAAAGTATGATGAGTTTAAAAAAACCATTGTAAAAGACGGGTTCTTAAAAATGCAAGATAGATTAATCATTTTTTTATCAAAGCCTCTAATAATAAATGAAAACTATGCTTTTATTAGTTTTGAAATAGGAAATGGAAAATTTGGTTTTGGTTCTATAACTCATTTTACAGTACTAATGAAAAGAGAGCGAAGTAAATGGAATGCTAAAAACTATTTTGAAGATGGTGTTTTTAATTAATACCCCCGCTGCCGCGCGAGTCCTCTCGCGTGGTTCCTTGATCTCATATCAAAAATTTGTTAAACCTTCCCGCATTTCCCTAAGCATACTCTACCTTTGCCCCGATGAAAAGAAAATACGCAGTCCTAAGTTTATTGTGTTCCTTCCTGGTCTTGGGGGCTATAGCCCTGCAAGCGGTACACTCCTTTCATCACTTAGAGCAGTTCGTTACTACGAAACACTGCCACCACAAATACGCGCTCAACAAAACCGAAATCAACCACAGCCACCACGATTTTGACCATTGTTTTGCCTGTGAATTCGCCCTAAGCAACTATACGCCGCACCAACACTATGCCTACCAATTCAAAAAGGCCTTAGTACATCAAGCGTATACCTTTGCCTATTCCAAACAAAT
>CANBOV010000154.1 GCA_947371275.1 Flavobacteriaceae bacterium
AAGGCGGCCAATAGTATTGTTAAAGCAATTTCATTCGGTGTTTTTTGCCGACTTGCGCCTTCAACCAAGGCAATCATTTTGTCCAAAAAGGATTCTCCTGGTTCCGTAGTAACTTTAACGGTTATGCGATCGCTAAGTACTTTAGTACCTCCTGTCACCGAACTCTTATCTCCGCCTGCTTCCCGAATGACAGGAGCGCTTTCACCCGTGATGGCACTCTCGTCTATAGTGGCCAATCCTTCTATGATTTCGCCGTCAGTAGGGATCGTATCTCCGGCTTCACAAAAAAACATATCACCTTTCTTAAGTTGCGAAGAGGATACCATTACGATATCATTTGAAAATACTTTTCCCAGTTCCAATACTTTTTTGGCCGGAGTTTCTTCTCGGGTTTTTCGCAAACTATCCGCCTGAGCTTTACCTCGTGCTTCCGCAATGGCTTCTGCAAAATTAGCAAACAATAAGGTCAACAGTAAGATTAAAAACACGATTAGATTATAGATAAAACTACCTTGATTTTGTGCCCCCATTAGGATGGCGATACAAACCACTAGCATGATGGCAGTCCCTATTTCAACCGTAAACATTACGGGGTTTTTATACATTACTTTAGGATTAAGCTTCACAAAAGATTGCACTAAGGCCTCTTTCACTTGCTTTTTCTCAAATAATGAATTGGAATTATTTTTAGTCATTTCGAATTTATTTTAAGGTAAAATATTCAGCCAACGGGCCCAACGCCAACGCGGGAAAAAACGATAAAGCAGCGATGATGGCGATAACTGCAAATACCATCACACCAAATATCGTGGTGTCTGTTTTTAAGGTTCCAGCACTTTCCGGAATGTATTTTTTGTTAGCCAATAAGCCAGCGATGGCTAGCGGACCGATGATGGGAAGAAAACGACCTAGTAATAAAATAATACCGGTAGTGATATTCCAAAACGGATTGTTATCTCCCAACCCTTCAAAGCCCGAACCATTATTAGCAGCGCTGGAGGTGTATTCATAGAGCATTTCTGAAAAACCATGATGCCCCGGATTGTTTAACCATCCCGTCGCATGACCGTTAAACCAGTAACCCATATCGGTGTCATGGGCTGCAAAATAAGAGGCCAAGGCAGTGCCTGCTAAAATCAATAAAGGATGAAGTATAGCAATGAAGGCCGCTATTTTAACTTCTCGAGCTTCTATTTTTTTGCCCAAAAACTCAGGGGTTCGCCCCACCATTAATCCAGATATAAAAACAGCCAGTATGATGAAAATGTAAAAGTTTAACCAGCCAACACCACAACCGCCATAAAAAGCATTGACCATCATGGCCAATAATTGCATAGCACCCGAAACAGGCATAGAACTATCGTGCATGCTATTAACGGAGCCGGTCGAAATTACGGTAGTCGCAATACTCCAAAAGCCTGAAACAGCAGGGCCAAAGCGAACTTCTTTGCCTTCCATCGCACCCGTAGTTTGGGTAATTCCCATTTTGGCTAGCGCGGGGTTTCCATGCAACTCTGTCTGTATCGTCGGGAGGACCAAGAGTAAAAAACCAATGGTCATGACGCCAAATACTATATAGGATAACTTGCGTTTTTTAAGGTAAAACCCTAACGCAAAGATCATGGCAAACGGAATAATTAATTGGGCCCAGAGTTCAACGGCATCGGTAAAGTACGTCGGATTTTCAAAAGGATGGGCCGAGTTGGCTCCAAAAAAACCGCCTCCATTAGTACCGATGTGTTTGATGCCTATAAAAGCCGCAGCAGGGCCTCGTGAGACTTCAATGTGGTCTCCTTGTAGGGATGTTATTGTATCTTTTCCTTCAAATGTCATGGGTGTGCCACTAAAGAGTAACACTATGCCAAAAAGTGCCGATAATGGCAATAAAATACGGGTACAGCTCTTGATGAAAAAATTATAGAAATTACCCAATTGCGCGGTAGTCCGCTCTTTCATAGCAGTATACACCATAGCCGCAGCAGCCATTCCAGTACCCGCAGATACAAATTGTAAAAACATCAGAAAGAGTTGTGACAAATAAGTAAGGCCCGTTTCACCTGAGTAATGCTGTAAATTACAATTCACTACAAAGGAGATAGCCGTATTAAAGGCCAAATCAGCCGACATTGACGGATTGCCATCCGGATTTAAAGGAAGGTGGCCTTGGAAAAGTAAAATAAAGAAACAAAGGATAAACCAAACCATATTAACACTCAACAGTGCTTTTAAGTGTTGCTTCCAGTTCATTTCTTCGGTAGCATTGATGCCGCTTATCTTGAAAATAAAGCGTTCAATGGGATTAAAAATTGGGTCAAGAAAAGTGGCACTTCCCGCATACACTTTAGCAATATATTTTCCAACGGGGATGGCCAAAACCACCGTAATTAGAAAGATCACTAGGACCCCAATTAATTCTGTATTCATAATATATAATGGTGTTATTTAATAAATAATTTGGCTTTTAAATAGACAAAGTAAACTAGGGCTATTGAAAAGAGCCAAGCAAATACAATCACTACTATTCCTTTGATTCTAGTCTTGTTCATCTTAGAATTTTTCAGGTTTAAGGAGCACATAGACCAAATAGCAAAAAACGGCAACCGCGATGATAAAAAGGAGTGTCATAAGATTAGATTTTTTCAAAAAAGTCAACACTTTTAAAACAGATTCCAAAAAGTAAAAGGCCTAACGCCAGTAAAATAATTGTGCTCATCATACTAATGAATTTTTAATTAGATATTTTTTGTTGTAGAGTAGGAGATTCCCATTATTGCTAATAAAACAGTGCTATAGATTAAACGCCCACAGCGGTGATTTGTTTGATATATTCTTTTCTTAAATTTTGAGGAAATAAGTTGGCGATACTGCAATTTCGGTATTCCATAAAGGTGGAAACTGAATACACATAAATGTTAGCGATAACACTTTTAGTTTCTTGGGTACCCGTTGTAAATAATTGTTCTGCTTTATCCAAACATCTCTTTGCTCGGGTAATATTTCCAGAAATGATCGCTTTTTTAGTGATTTCAGCAAATCGTTCGGTTTGCTGGTAAATCGTGTTTATTTTATTTTTCATAAGAAGGAGAATAATTTGTTCTCCATCCCTATGCCAAAAGATGTTCCAAAATAGCCGTATAGACTTTAAGGACATGTAAGTCAAATAATTAAACAATATATAATGATTTCACACCAATAAAAAAGCCTATCATTTTGATAGGCTTTTATTAAAATGATAGGGTGCTTATTGAATTTTATATTCTTCCAATTTGCGATACAAAGTCGCAATTCCTATTTCGAGTAATCGTGCCGTTTCTGCTTTATTTCCTTTAGTGTAGTTAAGGACTTTTTGAATATGCAGTTTTTCAACGCTTTCCATGGAAAAAGCCGATAGGGTTTTAGCGGCAGTTGAGTTTTGATGTTGTAGTTCGTTGGGCAATACTTCACAGGTTAGTACATCATTATTCGCTAATATTACTGCTCGTTCAATGACATTTTTTAATTCACGAATATTACCAGGCCAATGATAAGCTTCCAATTTTTCCAGAAACGCTTGTTCGATGACCAACGATTTTTTATTAATAGCAGAGGAGAAGTGGTCTACAAAAA
>CANBOV010000155.1 GCA_947371275.1 Flavobacteriaceae bacterium
AACTTTAACAAATATTTAACACTACAAAAACTGCAAAATATAACAGTATAGAAAGATACCCCCTTCAAAATAGACGGTTGGATGTACTATTCTATTTAAAAAAACAACAACAAGCACTGCAAACAAATTATATTGTATGGTATAAAAAAACCGCCCCTTTGCGAGGACGGTTGGTTATCTTATGTTGCCGCTTTAGCTTGTAAAAGGGTATAATTCGTAATTAGAATTGCTTACTTACTCAAATACATCTTTCTTCTTGAATACAACTCATAGAACTGATCGTCTTTTAAGTCGTCTATAAACAAGATACTTTCTCCGGTTGATTTCATTTCAGGTCCTAGGGCTTTGTTTACATTGGGAAACTTACTGAAGGAGAATACCGGTTGCTTAATCGCATAGCCTTTTAATTGAGGGTTGAAGGTAAAGTCGGTTACTTTGTTTTCTCCTAACATTACTTTGGTAGCGTAGTTTACATACGGTTCACCATAAGCCTTTGCAATAAAAGGTACCGTACGAGAAGCTCTTGGATTGGCTTCTATGATGTATACCGTATCGTCTTTTATGGCAAACTGTATATTGATTAGTCCTACTGTTCTTAGCGCCAGAGCAATTTTCTTGGTGTGGTCTTTAATTTGTTGCATTACGAATTCACCTAGGTTGAAAGGAGGCAAGGTAGCATTACTATCTCCTGAGTGCACTCCACAAGGTTCGATGTGCTCCATGATGCCAATGATGTAGACATTCTCTCCATCACAGATGGCATCGGCTTCGGCTTCAATGGCGCCGTCTAGGTAATTATCTAATAATAATTTATTGCCTGGTATATTTTTAAGTAGGTCGATTACATGCTCTTCTAGCTCTTGCTTGTTGATGACAATCTTCATCCCTTGTCCGCCTAATACATAGGAAGGACGAACCAATAGCGGGAAGTCCAATACATCGGCTAAGGCGGAAGCTTGATCGGCATTCTCTGCTACACCAAATTTTGGAAACGGTATTTTCAATTCCTCTAACAATTCAGAGAAACGACCACGGTCTTCGGCTAAATCTAAAGCATCAAAGGACGTCCCTAGGATTTTTATGCCATAACGGTCTAGTTTCTCGGCAAGCTTTAAGGCGGTTTGCCCTCCTAATTGTACAATAACACCTTCGGGCTTTTCATGGCGAATGATGTCATAGATGTGTTCCCAAAACACCGGTTCAAAGTACAATTTATCGGCAGTATCAAAATCGGTTGAAACCGTTTCGGGATTACAGTTAATCATGATGGTTTCGTAGCCACACTCTTTGGCAGCCAATACCCCATGTACACAAGAATAATCAAACTCTATACCCTGTCCGATACGGTTAGGCCCTGAACCCAGTACCACGACTTTCTTTCTATCAGACACGACACTTTCATTATCCACGTAACGGGTACCGTCTGCTTTTTGGATTTCGGCTTCAAATGTAGAATAGTAATAAGGCGTCATCGCTTTGAATTCGGCCGCACAGGTATCTACCAATTTATACACCCGCTTGACGTTCATGTCATCACGCAGCTTGTAGACCTGGCTTTCTAAACAACCCAGCATATGGGCAATTTGACGGTCACCATAGCCTTTTTGTTTGGCCTCAAGTAGTAAGGCGGCTGGTAATGTATCTACTTTATATTGCGATATTTCTTTTTCTAAGAAATACAATTCTTCGTATTGCTTAAGGAACCACATGTCGATTCGAGTAATCTCATGAATACGACTCAACGGAATTCCCATTTGTATGGCATCATAGATGACAAACACACGATCCCAGCTGGCAAACGTTAGCTTCTCTATGATTTGTTCGTAGTTTTTATAACCCTTACCATCAGCACCTAATCCGTTTCGTTTAATCTCTAGCGACTGCGTAGCTTTGTGCAAGGCCTCTTGGAACGAACGTCCAATTCCCATAACCTCTCCAACTGACTTCATTTGCAATCCTAAGGTACGGTCTGAACCTTCAAACTTATCAAAGTTCCATCTTGGTATTTTGACAATAACATAATCTAACGTAGGCTCAAATAAAGCCGAAGTAGATTTGGTGATTTGATTTTGTAATTCATCTAAATGATACCCTAGCGCCAACTTGGTAGCAATTTTAGCAATAGGATATCCTGTAGCCTTAGAAGCTAAAGCAGAGGAACGGGATACACGTGGATTAATTTCAATCGCTACTATATCTTCTCTTTCATCAGGCGATACGGCAAACTGTACATTACACCCACCTGCAAAGTTCCCGATAGAGCGCATCATCAAAATGGCCATATCACGCATCTTTTGAAAGGTCGTATCCGATAGCGTCATTGCAGGGGCAACAGTAATTGAATCACCGGTATGAATTCCCATAGGGTCCATATTTTCTATGGAACAAATGATGACCACGTTATCATTTTTATCTCTAAGTAATTCTAATTCGTATTCTTTCCAACCTAACAAAGCCTTATCAATTAATACTTCGTGGATAGGGGATGCTTCCAAACCTCTTGTCAACAGATCATCAAAGTCCTCTTTTTTATGAACAAAAGCGGCTCCAGTTCCTCCCAAAGTAAACGAAGGACGAATCACTAAGGGAAAACCAAACTCTTGTGCAATCTCTTTTCCTTTTAAAAAGGAAGTCGCTGTTTTAGCGGGTGCTGTAGGAACCTTTATTCTTTCTAGCAGTTGTTTAAACTGTTCGCGGTCTTCTGTAATGTTGATTGCATTGATGTCTACTCCTATTAATCGAACGCCAAAATCACTCCAAATGCCTTTTTCATCCGCTTCCAAGCACAAGTTTAAGGCCGTTTGCCCACCCATAGTAGGGAGTACGGCATCAATTTGAGGATGGTTTTTAAGAATTTGGATAATCGACTTGGTTGTCAGCGGCAATAAATAAACATGATCAGCCATTGATGGGTCGGTCATGATGGTCGCCGGATTGGAATTAATCAAGATTACTTCGATTCCTTCTTCTCTCAAAGAGCGAGCTGATTGGGAACCTGCGTAATCAAATTCGCAAGCTTGACCGATGACAATAGGCCCTGATCCTATAATTAAAACCGATTTAATTGAATTGTCTTTTGGCATTGTAGTTAGTTGTAGTTTTGTGTTTAGTTGTTGTGTAATCAAAAATAGTACGTTTGCTACTATTTGTGGGAAACTTGCTTTTGAAACTTATAAAAATTTATAAACAAGTTTAAAAAAAAGCCGCTACTAATAAAAGTAACGGCTCTATATTGATTAATTGCTAATCATTATTTTTTGTGTCTTGGTTCACAAGATACAGTCAATTTATGTCTTCCTTTAGCTCTACGACGCGCAAGGACTTTTCTTCCATTTGCAGAAGCCATTCTGTCCATAAATCCGTGTTTATTTCTTCTTTTTCTTTTCGATGGTTGAAACGTTCTTTTGCTCATTGCTTTGTATCTTTAAAATCGTGTATTAATTTCTTTGTAATACGGCTCTTTTTAAACCGAGTGCAAATATACAAACCTTTTTTTTTCTGGCAAGTAGTTTTATAAAAATATTTTCAAATCCTTTTATTACCTTTGCA
>CANBOV010000156.1 GCA_947371275.1 Flavobacteriaceae bacterium
CCTGATACAAAATCAGCATGGAAGTGCGTTTCAAAAATGTATTTTAAAGTCACACCATCACGTTCCAAACGATCAAGATAGGGTTGTGTTTCTCTAAGCGGGTCGATTATAGCGGCTTCCCCATTAGCAGTTATGTAATAAGCTCCTTGTGCTAGGCAGCCTGTATATATTTGTTCTATTTTCATTTTTTTTAGCTTTTAGTTTCTAATCTATTTAATGCTACTTATTCTATTTCTCTATTTTCGTTATTTGAATTGAAATTTCATTTTGGTTGGTATGCAGGTAATCATCGTCATGAAAGAACCATGATAACCACAAAACTCTTGATATTCTCATTAACCAAGGTTGCATTGCTATCAACGTAACCACATTAATTACAAGCCACCAAAATATTCTTTTGTCTTTAAGGCCAATATCTGTGATTAGAATCCACAATACGAATGTAATTATGGAATAGCCAACTGTAAGTGCGTAACTCACGTAACCAGTTCCATGATAAAATCCTGGTTCTAATTCTGTTCGTTGTGCGCAAACAGGGCAATTAGGTTTCATTTTATTGTTGTTTTTTAGTTGATACCATTTGTGAGTGAATAAGTCTCCTTCATGGCATCGAGGACATTTTTGCGATAGTATGTTTTTTATGTATGTAAACATTGTTCCTTGTTTTTTAGTAAAATTAATCCCTATAATCAGGATTGTCTGTGATATTAGTTACATAGTCCATAAAAAATTCCCTCCCACAAATTGAAAGGGAATTTCATGTTTAAAGATGTTAGGCTGTTCCTTTTAAAATTTTATTCCAATAGAGCCATGGCAACACTTTAGTTTTTAAAATCCACATAGACCATCTTGGTTTTGCCTGATCAAAAGGGAATGTCATTTTAGGTTTGTTGGTATAATCGAATTCTGCCAACATTAATTTCCCGTATTGGGTTGGTATTGGACAAGCACTGTAGCCGTCATATTCTGCTGTAATTGGATTGTGGTTTATTAATGACAGCAAATTTTCTACGACTACCGGTGCTTGTTTACGGATAGCTGCTCCTGTTTTACTACAAGGCGCATTTGTACAATCACCTAAAGCAAAAACATTAGGGAAACGACTATGCTGCATCGTGTTTTTATTGATTTCTACATATCCTAACGGGTTTGCCTGATCGCGTAGTGGGCTTTCTTTTATAAAATCTGGAGCTGATTGCGGGGGTACTGCGTGACAGATGTCATAATTCAGCGTTACGTTAGAAATGGTATCGTCTTTTTCATCTTCGGTAATTCCGTAACAGGATGCTCCTATGCTGGAGAATCTTAGTCTAACATGGTCATGATGTTCCCGAGTTTCAAAGGTTACTGATTTAGCTTCCCCATTTATAGCGGTTACGTTGGCACCAAAATGAACTTTGATTTTGTACTTATCGACAATCTTCTTTAAGGTTGCGGCATATTCTGGTACGCCGAAAATCACACTGGCACCTGAAATGTAATGCACGTCGCATTTGTCTAGGATACCTTTCTTACGCCAGTAATCACAAGCTAAATACATGATTTTATGTGGTGCTCCACCGCATTTAATAGGGGTTGCCGGATTGGTAAAAACAGCGGTTCCTCCTTTGAAGTTCTTGATTAATTCCCAGGTATAAGGGGCGGTGTCGAAAGAGTAATTACTGCTAACGTTGTTTTTGCCCAATGTTTCTTTAAATCCTTTTATTTTGATCCAATCTAGTTGGATGCCAGAACAAACGACCATATAATCATAAGAAAAAATAATGCCGTTGGTACAAATTACTTTGTTTTCCTCGGGGTTGAAAACAGCAACAGTTTCTTTTATCCATGTGGTATTTTTTGGGATAAAGTCTTTTTCATTTTTTACCGTTTTGTCAATGTCGAATGTTCCGGCACCTACTAGAGTCCATGCAGGCTGATAATAATGCTTTTCAGATGGGTCAATGATTCCAATTTTTAGCTTTCTATTTTTTTAGAAAGTTGTGTTCCTATTAACATTCCAATGATGGCAATGCCGGTTATGGTCAGTAATAAGTTGTAATTGACCGTGACACCATTAATTATATCCCCAGTAAAACCAATCAATGAATTTATAAATATTATAAACAATGAGGTCCCGACGGCTTGCTTCATAGGTAGATCGGCAAAAAAGATAAGTGCCGGAATGATTAAAAATCCGCCACCAGCTCCTAAAAACCCTGTAATGAAGCCTACTAAGAAACCAACAACTGCTAAGCGAGTTAAATTTATTTTAGCTGGTAAAGGTTGTTGTTTTGTTTTTCGTATCATGGAGGTAGAAGCTGCTATCATCAACAAAGCAAAAACCACCATTATCAGTAAATTTTTAGATATTTCGAAGCCTTGAATATAGCCAAGTGTTGTTGGGATTTTTGGTACTAAAAGCTTCCTGACCAACAGTAATGAAATAACAGAAGGAAAAGCAAAATAAAGTGCGGATTTGATTTTTAGGTTGCCTAGCTTATAATGTCTGTAGGAACCTACCATAGCTGTTGTTCCCACGATGAAGAGGGAATAACTGGTGGCGTTTTCAGGATTTATTTGAAAGAGGTACACTAAAATAGGAACTGTGAGAATGCTTCCGCCTCCTCCAATTAAACCTAAAGAAATTCCGATAATGATTGATGCTAAATAACCGATGTATTCCATATGGATAGATTTAGCCGCAAACTTATTGTAAAAGAGATTCGTTAACTGTAACTTTTATCACAGAGGGTTACTTTAGCAATTCTATTTGATTGCGGTGTAGTTTTAATAAACCCCTTTGTTCCATTTTTTTGAGTAATCTTGATATTACTTCTCTTGAGGTGTTAAGTTCTATAGCAATCTCTTGATGTGACAGGTTCAGCACTTTTGTATTGCTTACTTCCTGGTGTCGTTTAAGGTAAAAAACCAATCGTTCATCCATAGCTTTAAAGGCAATGTTATCAACGACGTCTAAGACTTCTTCAAATCGGCTGCGGTAGGTCTCAATAACAAACTCATACCAAGAGCGGTGTTGCATCATCCACTTATCCATTAAAGGCAGTGGTACCATGATCAGCTCTGCATCCTCTACTACTTTGGCCATGATTTGACTAGTTTCATTTTTAGTAGCGCAAATCATAGATATGGCACATGCTTGACCAGGTTGAAGGTAATACATGAAAAACTCACCACCATTATCATCTTCTCTATAAATCTTTATTCTACCACTAATAACTAATACAGTGTTTTTGATATATTGCCCGGTTCTCATTAAAATCTCGCCAGACTTAACCTCTTGAATTACTGCATTTTTTTCTATGTCATCTACTAATAAATTTGAAAAGGAAGAAAATAATTTTTTTACTGGTTCGTGCATTTGAAATAATTTTTGAAAAAGTAAAAATACTATAAAACAAATTGAATAGGGTATAGGAATACTAATTTTTGAGTTAGCTGATTATAAAGGTATTTTATCTACTTACTTTTACTACTCGTATAATGCAACGATATTTATAGAAGCTTGGGAGAAAAAA
>CANBOV010000157.1 GCA_947371275.1 Flavobacteriaceae bacterium
TTAATCAGAGGGTCCTTGGTTCGAGCCCAAGAGGGGGAGCAAACTTTTTTTAGCAAACATATATACCTTTAAGGTAATTCCTCCTTAGCTCAGTTGGTTAGAGCATCTGACTGTTAATCAGAGGGTCCTTGGTTCGAGCCCAAGAGGGGGAGCCACATTGGAAAAGCCATTCGAAAGAGTGGCTTTTTTCATTTCCATACTTTGCGAATTATTGAAAAATCTGGTCATCAGCTCCACTATGTAGTTCTCAGAATTGGTTCGAAAACCGTCTTTTTCCAGTATTATGTTTTCTGGATAAATAACCCTCAAAAATGAACCTTTTGCCTTGTTTTTCATGTGGTTGAAAGCATTTCCTAGCTGACATAATAATTCAACAGAATTGTTTACATATTTTATCAAATCAGCATCGTTTCCTTTTAGTGTATCAATACGGTTTTCAATGTCTAATATCTTATCCGTATATCTTTTTTTTACTTTGAAGTAATCCTCTGAGGTCAATTCGTTAACCATATATTTATCTTCTGCTTTCTCTAGCATGATTTTGATTGATTCCTGGTCGTTTTTAAGCTCTTTTATACGTGTTTTTGCGTCTTTAGTGTTAGAATTAATAACATCGCTAAGAACGCCTTTAAATAGTTCTTTTACATTTTCGTTTAGTGATAAAGAATTAAGTAAGCTTTGAACTCGACCATGAACAACTTCTTTACTTAATCTAATTTTACAAGATGCCTTACAATGATAGTATTCATATTGCCCACCGTTCCCCTTTGACTTACTTGCTGTTATTTGGTTACCACAATTTGGGCAAATAAAATTCGATTTTAGAGGAAACAATTCACTTTCTGTTGTTGGAAACTTTGCATTGGAGTTCTTTCTACCCTCTAAAACGTTTTGAACACTCTTGAAAAGTTCTTTGTCAATAATTGGCTCGTGTATTCCTTCTATCGTTTCTGCTTGTTCCTTTTTATATTCTGGAATGAATATCATACCGCAGTAAGTTACGTTTTTGAGCATATTGTAAAATTGTTGTTTTTTAAGTTTTAAATCATACTCACTCGTAAGTCTTTTTCTAATTACTTCAACTGGTTTTACTCCTTTTGCTACTTCTTTGAAAGCCATAAGTACGATTTTAGAATCAACATTTGGAACTATTGACGTTTTCTCCAAAATCTTTGTATTAGAATATCCGAATGGTGCTTTAGCCATATAGCACCCTTCTTTTTTGGCTCTACGCATACCGTCTTTAGTCCTTTGAGATATTTTATCATTTTCCACCTCAGGCAATATAAGATACATTGCCAACATTACTTTATTATCAGGAATAGTTAAGTCTAACGGCTGTTCTATTGAATTTACAACAATACCCATACTAGAAAACAATCTAATAATAGACATGGCTTCCTCAGAATTCCTAGAAAACCTGTCCCATTTAGTAAAAAGTATCATATCTACAGAATTTTTGTTCTTTTTCACATAATCCATTAAATTTTTCCATACTGGACGGTTGAAGTTCTTAGCTGAATAATCCTCTGTGTAGTGTTTGATAATATTATAGTTTTTAATTTCACAATATTTTCTCAACATTTCTTCTTGATGGTTTAAGCTAAACCCATGGTCTGCTTGTTCGTCTGTACTTACTCTACCGTAAGTGATTACATTAATATTGTTCATAATTTGATTTTTAATTCTTATTGTTGCTGTGCACAATCTCAGCGATTTTGTATAGTGCATCTCTTAATATTTCTATTTCTTCATCGCTGTAGAAAATACCGTTTTTGTTTAGTACTTTTTTACATTCTGTAATTGATAACATGGTTATTACAGGTGTCACTTCCCTTGCTTTTTTGTGTAACACTCTGGGCTTTATCGTTATTTTGTTGACATAAAATGTCCTATCCTGTTCTCGCTCATAACTCGAACAGGACAAATAGCATACGTACCAAGAGATTTCTATTCTTGGTTTTGGCTGTTTGCCTTACAATAAAATTTTGCTGAAACCACTTTTTATGACAAAGTGGAAGTTTGATACATCTAAACAGTTATCCTGTCCCCTGTGAGTTTCGGGTAGTAACCAAAAAAAGAACAGATTTAGCACTGCTTTTACCCTTTTTAATTGGTTCTTAAGCAAAGCTACTACAGAAATTTTAAACAAACGAAATTTTATCAAGAAAATTTCGTTTAGCCAATTTTATATTGCTTTTTATAGCTACTGCTCCCGCAACTACAACTTGAAAAAGAACATTTTTGACAAGTAATTTTTAGACACTTTGAACATCTTTTAGCATTGTGTCCTTTCTTATCGTTACCACAATTTGTACATAATGGAATTGTTGCCATAATTTTATTTTTTAAGCTGATAAACATCTAGTGTATAATTGATGAACTGTTGGTGCCATGAATTGATTGCCATATCTAGTCTTGAAATTTAATTGGTTAAGATATTCTGCTATTTGCCTATAGCTCATGCCTTTTTCTTTACAGCTAATAATTACCGATTGTGCTTGTCTGTTTCTGTCATTATTGGTTGCATTTTCTTTAATCTTTTGGACACCTTTGCTTCTAGCCTCATCATTAAGGTTACTTGGATTTCCTAAAGTCACACCTTTTTTCTTTAGTTCTGCTAATGCTTGGCGTGTCCTAGAACTAATAAGTTTTGCTTCTTGTTCGGCAAGTGCAGAAAAAATATGAATAGTAAAATTATTAGCCGTTGGCATATCAACTGCTACGAAATCTATACATGAATCCATTAGTGAACTTACAAAGCTTACATTACGAGATAATCTATCCAATTTTGCGATAACTAAAATAGCTCCTTCTCTCTTTGCCATTTGAATCGCTTTGTGAATTTCTACTCGTTCTCTTTTGTTGGTACCCGTTTCAATTTCTGTATACTCATTCAGAATAATTCCATTTTGCCCTGATACATATTTTTCTACCGAACTCTGTTGTGCTAATAAACCTAACCCAGAAATTCCTTGTTCTTTTCTACTTACTCTGTAATATGCAATGTATTTTTTCATAGCTTAATTTTTAGTGTAATAAACCTTAAATGTCCGTTTGTGTTTTATTACACTGCAAATATTCCAGGCTTTTTTGGAATACACAAGAAAAAAGTGATATTTCCTGGATTTCAATGGTTTACAAACAAAAAAACGAGGTTTTATCCTCGTTCTTCTGCTTGTTGTAATAACTTTTGAAACTCTTTTAACTCTTGGTCGGTGAAGTCTTCACCTCTAAAACTAATGGGGTATTTGATAGGCTCCGTTTGGAGTATCTTTTTGAGTTGGGATAGTGATAGCGTTACTCTCATTATTCGTCTTTTTTGGAACTATTATCGATAAAATCCCAATCCTCGCCAGTTAACCCGTCTTTGCACATATAAAACAAACCTGCCTTATACTTATCATACAATCCAAAGTCAACTCTATCATAACTAAAATAGTCCTGTATATCGGCTACTATTTCTTGATGGAGCT
>CANBOV010000158.1 GCA_947371275.1 Flavobacteriaceae bacterium
AAAGACATTTACCATGAAGTAGAAGATTTCATTTGTAACACCTGTCGTTTTGATAAAAAAGAAGTGGCCGATTGGACGATTGAAGGTCCGCGTCAATTCGAGAAAGACTCGGTAATCAACCAAAATAAACATTACGGTAAAACAGACCAAGTGGTGATTGATACTGAAAAAGGCATCCTTCAAGGTAGGGATATTGATCGTAAAAAAATCAGTATGGCTGAGATTGAGTATAACGAAAAAATAGATGGTAACCCTATAAATGCTAAGAACAATGGATAGTGGATTTATCATAGAAAAAAGCGTTTTGATTGTAGTAGTTTTTGCTGTGACTATGATTATGGCCATGTATTCTACTTGGGCAGAACGTAAAGTGGCAGCCTTTCTACAAGACCGTGTAGGTCCTAACCGTGCGGGATGGGGAGGTTTATTGCAACCGCTTGCTGACGGTATGAAATTATTCGCCAAAGAAGAATTTGAACCAAATACGCCTAATAAATTTCTATTCTTTGTTGGGCCAGCCATTGCCATGAGTACGGCTTTGATGACCAGTGCCGTAATCCCTTGGGGCGACAAATTGGAAATCTTTGGAAGAACGGTCTACCTTCAAGCCACCGATATCGATGTATCATTATTGTACATCTTTGGCGTGGTCTCTGTTGGCGTTTATGGTATCATGATTGGAGGCTGGGCCTCTAACAATAAGTTCTCGCTTATGGGAGCGGTTCGTGCTGCCTCTCAAATGGTATCTTATGAAGTAGCTATGGGGTTATCCATGATTGCTTTGTTGATGATGACTGGAACTTTGAGCTTGAAAGAAATCTCTTTGCAACAACAAGGAATGAACTGGAATGTTTTCTACCAACCGGTAGGCTTCTTGATTTTCCTTATTTGTGCTTTTGCCGAAACCAATAGAACACCGTTTGACTTAGCGGAATGTGAATCGGAATTGATTGGAGGGTACCATACGGAGTATTCTTCCATGAAAATGGGATTCTATCTATTTGCCGAGTATGCTAATATGTTTATTTCTTCTACTATTATAGCAGTGCTTTATTTTGGCGGGTATAATTATCCTGGTATGCAATGGATGATTGACCATGCGGGTGTTAATACGGCTAATGTATTAGGAATAGGTGTATTATTTATCAAGATATGTTTCTTCATATTCTTTTATATGTGGGTACGTTGGACGATACCGCGTTTTAGATACGATCAATTGATGAATTTGGGGTGGAAGATATTGATTCCGCTTTCTATCATCAACATTATAATAACAGGAATTTGCATTTTAGCTTTTAAATAAGAAACAGCAACTATGTCAACAGCAATACAAAACATATCGCTCTCGGGCAAAAAGAAACAGGTTTCCAATAAGGAAATGACGTTTTTGGAGCGACTTTATTTAGTAGCCATCTTCAAAGGGTTACTAATTACCATCAAACACTTTTTTAGAAAAAAAGCCACCATTCATTATCCCGAGCAAGTACGTGAGTTCAGTCCGGTGTACCGTGGTCAACACATGTTGAAGCGCGATGAGCAAGGTAGAGAAAACTGTACCGCTTGTGGTTTGTGTGCCCTTTCTTGTCCGGCCGAGGCTATCACTATGAAAGCAGCGGAACGTAAACGCGGTGAAGAACATTTGTACCGTGAAGAAAAGTATGCCGAAATCTATGAAATCAATATGTTGCGTTGTATTTTTTGTGGTTTGTGTGAAGAGGCTTGTCCGAAAGACGCCATTTACCTTACCCTTTCTAAAGAATTAGTTCCGGCTCAATACAATCGTGAGGATTTCATCTTCGGTAAAGATAAATTGGTTATGCCATTGGAGATGGCTATGAAAAACGCTCAACTTAAAAACGCTAACTAATGTCACCTATTACTCTTATATTTTATTTTCTATCGGCTATTACGTTGGCCTCAGCGTTCTTGACGATCTATAGCAAAAACCCAATACATAGTGCTATCTATTTAGTGATCTGTATGGTTTCTATAGTGGGCCATTACTTGATGTTTAATGCCCAATTTCTAGCGTTAGTTCAGCTTATTGTATATGCGGGTGCCATTATGGTACTCTTCTTATTTACCATTATGTTGAT
The DNA here is from genome assembly GCA_947371275.1 of Flavobacteriaceae bacterium. Classification (GTDB taxonomy): domain Bacteria; phylum Bacteroidota; class Bacteroidia; order Flavobacteriales; family Flavobacteriaceae; genus Flavobacterium. The sequence continues at coordinate 2,097 of CANBOV010000158.1, forward strand.
GAACTTAAATAAAGAAGACGAAGTACACAAGCCGAGAATTACGCGTCTAGGCGCTATAGTAGTTTTTATCATTACCAGTATCATTCTTGTGACCATCTTCATCCATTCTAAAACGATCATGGGTGATTATGATACTTCGGGAGAGGATTTCCAATCCATTCGTAAGCTTGGACAAGTATTATTGAATGAGTATATGGTTCCTTTCGAGTTTGCTTCTATCCTATTGTTGGTCGCAATGATTGGGGTGGTTTTATTGTCTAAAAAAGAAAAAACAGAGAAATAACATGAACAATATTTTAAATCAAATAGGGATTGAAAACTACATCTTCCTTTCGGTGCTGCTTTTTTGTATCGGGGTTTTTGGAGTGTTGTACAGACGTAATGCGATCATTGTATTTATGTCTATTGAGATCATGCTCAATGCGGTAAACTTATTGTTTGTAGCGTTCTCTACTTACCATCAGGATGCTGAGGGACAAGTATTTGTGTTTTTCTCTATGGCTGTAGCGGCTGCCGAAGTAGCGGTAGGCTTAGCGATACTTGTTTCGGTGTACCGAAACTTGGGGTCTATTGACATTGATAATTTAAAGAATTTAAAAGGATAACGCGGGATGGAAACAAATTTAGCTTTAGTATTACTCTTATCTCCGTTATTTGGATTTCTATTCAATATCTTCTTTGGGAAAAAAGTAAGCAGAACTGTATCGGGTGCTATAGGAACGTTGACTGTAGTGGTTTCGTTCTTGATGAGCCTTTGCTTCTTTGCCCAATTAAACCAAAACGGCAAGGCCTTTGAACTTTCGTTATTCGATTGGATCTCGGTTCATAACTTCAAATTGGACTTTGGTATTTTACTAGACCAATTGTCCTTATTGTGGTTGTTATTCGTAACCGGTATTGGGTCCTTGATTCACTTATACTCCATCAGCTATATGCACGATGATGAGAACATGCATAAGTTCTTTGCTTACTTGAATCTGTTTGTGTTCTTTATGATCACCTTAGTAGTAGGAAGCAATTTACTAGTAATGTTTATTGGATGGGAAGGCGTTGGATTGTGTTCGTACTTGTTAATTGGCTTTTGGTATAAGAACCAAGAGTATAACGATGCTGCTAAGAAAGCGTTTATCATGAACCGTGTGGGGGATTTAGGCTTCCTTATTGGGATGTTTATTTTGGCTACCATGTTCTCTACCTTAAACTATACTGAACTTAAACATGCTGTAGGTGCTGGCGATGTTAATACTGCCTTATTAGGTGTAGCCGCACTTTGTTTGTTTATTGGTGCTACTGGTAAATCGGCACAGTTGCCTTTGTATACTTGGTTACCTGATGCGATGGCAGGTCCGACACC
>CANBOV010000159.1 GCA_947371275.1 Flavobacteriaceae bacterium
CTCACCACTAGGGACCTCACCCCTAACCCCTCTCCAAAGGAGAGGGGGATTGAAACCGTATATACTAGCGAGATTGTGACTGGTGCTGATAATACAGCAGCGTATATGCCGTTGTTGACAGATAAAAAGGTTGGGATTGTTACGAATCAAACGGGGGTACTTACTAATGGGACGCATCTTGTTGACTATTTATTGGAGCAAAAGATTCAATTGCAAACGCTATTTGCGCCAGAGCATGGCTTTCGAGGCACGGCAGATGCGGGGGAGCATGTGGTGGATGGGAAAGATGTTAAAACTGGATTGCCGATTATTTCGCTTTATGGGGATAATAAAAAACCTAAGGCGACTCAATTAGCTGGAATAGATGTAATGGTATTTGATTTACAGGATGTGGGCGCTCGCTTTTACACCTATATCTCCACCTTGCATTATATCATGGAAGCTTGTGCGGAGAATCATATCGCCCTTATCGTTTTGGACCGACCTAATCCGAATGGTGGCATTGTGGACGGGCCTGTTTTGGAAAAAGAATATACCAGTTTTGTGGGGATGCACCCTATTCCCTTATTGTACGGTATGACGATAGGCGAATATGCTCAGATGATTAATGGTGAAAAGTGGTTGAAGGACCGGGAGCACTGTACCTTGACCGTTATACCATGTTTGAATTACAAACGCGAAATGGCTTATAGTTTGCCTGTTAAACCTTCACCTAATTTGCCTAATGACCAAGCGGTGAATTTGTATGCTAGTTTGTGTTTGTTTGAGGGCACGAATGTAAGTGTTGGGAGGGGTACTGAAAAGCAATTCCAAGTATATGGGTCACCTTATTTGCCAAAAAGTTCCTTTAGTTTTACACCGGTTCCAAATTTGGGTGCCAAGGAGCCTCCTTATAAAAACGTGTTATGTTATGGAGAAGATTTGACTTCCCTTCCCAAGGTACATCAACTGGAACTTAAGTGGTTGCTGAAAGCCTATCAATCTACAACTGATAAATCTACCTTCTTTACAACGTTTTTTACTAAGTTGGCCGGCACTACCCAATTACAGCAGCAAATAGAAACAGGTACTACCGAAGCGGCCATTCGAAAAACATGGGAACCAGGACTAGTTGCTTTTAAAGCGATGCGTAAAAAGTATTTGCTTTACAATTAAAGTTTGACTTCTATATTGGGGTTTACTTTTAGGAGTTCGCTAATAAAGTCGGCTCGATCTTTTGGGGAGATTAAAATCTCGTCGTATTTATTGTAAACGATGGCAATTCTGTTTATGGATAAGGCAGGAGAACTTAGTGGATTTCTTGTAGCGTATACTTTACGGATGGTTTTGATGTCGATTTTGGTTTTCCAAACCGAAAGGTAACCGTCTTCGATTTTGTATTTTAGGGTAATGCCTAAAATCCAAAAAAGCAAAATCAGTCCCACAAAGATGGCTGAAAGCAAGTATTCTTTAGTTTGTATCCCTTGAACAATAGGAAAGGCAAATACGGCTAGTAGTATTAGCACTAACCACCAATCTACTTTTGAATTATAAATCTTCATATTATAACGGTAATTTTTTTTTCATTTCTTCAACGATGTTGTAGGCTGCGGGGCAAATGGCAACGTTTTTTAGGGTTAGGTCGGCTATCTGCTGGAATTTCTTTCTGTCGGTATGCGGAAACTCTCTGCAGGCTTTGGGGCGCACTTCATAGATCATGCAATAGTTTTCATGGTCTAGGAAGGTACAAGGGACACTTTGCAGCACGTAATCCTTGTCTTCATCGATGCGCAGGTATTGGTCGATGAATTGTTGTGGTTTTTGTTTGAGATGCTTTGCAATCCGTTCAATATCGGCCGATGTAAACAGGGGTCCGGTTGTTTTACAACAATTGGCACAATTGAGGCAATTGGTTTTTTTGAACTCGGCGTCATGGATTTCTTGCATGACGTAATCCAAATTTTTGGGTGTTTTCTTTTTGAGCTTATCGAAATACTTTTTGTTTTCGATATGCTTATCTTTGGCAAGCTTTTGTAGTATGTCGATTCGTGGATTTGTCAATTTGGTTAGTTGATAGATGAATGGCAAAATTACTAAAAACGAATAACCAAATTACCGCCTAACCTAAAAAACCATGAAAGACCTATTTGGAAAAGCTATACTGGATTATCAAACTCAAAATGCTCCTGAGGATTTGGTTACGGAAACCAACATTTCGGAGGCTGATGAGATGGACGTGACTTATTTGTTTCGTTCCTACAGTGACATGCCTAAATTGGAAAAGAATGCTTTGCAACTTGCTATGGGTAGGGTTTTGGATGTAGGATGTGGGGCGGGGAGTCATAGTTTGTATTTGCAAGAGCAGGGCCTAGACGTTACTGCGATTGATATTTCACCCAGTGCTATACAAGCTTGCCAGTTGCGTGGTGTTAAAGACGCCCGAGCGATTAACTTGATGGATTTACAAGACGAGCGATTTGACACCCTTTTGCTTTTGATGAATGGGACTGGAATTTTTGGCACCTTGGCGCAGACGTCGGCATATTTGCAAAAACTGAAAACCTTATTGCGTCCGAATGGGCAGGTATTGATTGACAGTTCGGACATCATCTACATGTTTGACGACGATGACGACGGTGGTAAATGGATTCCTGGGGATGGGTATTATGGCGAATTGACTTTTACGGTATCTTATAAAAACGAAACCGAGGAGCCTTTTCCTTGGTTGTATCTAGATTATAACACTTTGCAAAATGCCGCCCATGCTAATGGACTGCAGTGTACTTTGGTGCAGGAAGGTTCTCATTATGATTATTTGGCTAGGCTTACTTTATAATCAAATCAGTCGTCTTAATAATTTCTTCTAGTGCCTTTAACAGCACTTCTAAATCGCCTTGTGCATTATAACCATTGATGGAATACCTGAGGTAGTAGTTTCCGTTTAGGGGCATTACGGGTATTTGGATTTTGTAGTGGGTGTATAATCGTTCTTTTAAGTCGGCCGCCTTGTTGGTCTTAATGGGAATGCTTGCCATTTGGCCTAAAAACTCAGAAGTAATGGGGCAAAGCGGCTCTGAGCCTACTAAATCACAGAAGCGTTGGTAATTCTCGAGCACTATTGTTTTGCATCCTTCAGACACTGCTTTCCACTTGTTTTTATTTAAAAAATCAATTACGGTAGGCGTACATAAAAAGGCGGAGACGTCTCTGGTGCCTTGGATTTCGTGATAATCTAGGAATTGACTTTCTCCGGGCGCGACGCTCTCGTATCCCCAGCTTACAACAAGCGGATCAAGTTGGTCTTGCCATTTTGGACTCACGTAGAGAAATGAACTTCCTTTGGGGGCTAGCATCCACTTGTGTAGTGTTCCTGTGTAGTAATCAGGATTTAGGCCGGCTATATTCAAATCGATGTGTCCGGGAATGTGGGCACCGTCTACTATGGTGATTAAACCCAAGGCCTTTGCTT
>CANBOV010000160.1 GCA_947371275.1 Flavobacteriaceae bacterium
TATATAAGTGATCATTTGGGCATTGTAAAAGAAGAGGTTATAAAAATAATCACCCTTTTAAAAGAAGAAAAAATCTTAGCTGACACCAAAGATTTGAATGCGTTTATTAAAAAGGGAGAGCATAAAAACAGGTACCTTTCAATCGTGGACTCGTATCGAAAAATTGAAGACTTTTTATTGCCTCAAATTAAAGAAGAGGAAATAGTAATTCATATTAAGGAACTCAATGAAGCAGCTGAATCTTATGGTTGTGAAGGTGTTACGACTTCTAAGTTAAAAACCATCCTTAATTTTTGGACCATAAAAAATTGGATTAAAAGAAAGAATCTCCCTCACTCTAAAAACCACATTGCCATAATAGGCCTCCAACCCTATTCTAGTTTAAAAGAAAAGTTAGAAAAGCGGCATGAGTTGGCACGCTTTATCGTTGAGTACCTTTATACTAAATCCAATCAAATCAAGAGTGAAGATGATAAATCCAAAGACGAAGTCTTAGTAGCATTCTCTGTCCATGATCTTAAAGAAGGCTATGAAAATAGTCAGAGTTTGTTTAAATTAGACATCACGGTTGATGACATCGAAGACACTCTTTTTTATCTTACGCGGATAGAAGCAATCAAGATAGAAGGAGGATTTTTGGTCATCCATAATCGTTTAACGATTGAACGAAAAGAGTTTAATAATCTAAAGAAATACAATAAAGATGATTATAAAAAACTCAATCAGTTTTACGAAAATAAAGTGCAACAAATTCACATCGTTGGGGAATATGCCAAAAAAATGATTAGTGACTACAAGGAAGCATTGCAATTTGTGGAGGATTATTTTCATTTGAATTACAGTTCGTTTTTAAAGAAATACTTTCCTGGAAGTAAAGTAGATGAACTTAAATTAAAAATGACCCCTAGCAAGTTCAAACAGCTTTTTGGTGACTTATCTCCTACCCAGTTGAAAATCATCAATGACAACGAAAGTAATTATATTGCTGTAGCGGCAGGCCCTGGTAGTGGAAAAACTAGAGTATTAGTTCATAAACTAGCTTCTTTGCTTTTAATGGAAGATGTTAAGCACGAACAGCTATTAATGCTGACGTTCTCACGAGCAGCGGCCACTGAGTTTAAGAAAAGGCTGTTGAAACTTATCGGTAATGCCGCCAATTTTATTGAAATAAAAACCTTTCACTCTTATTGTTTTGACCTGCTTGGAAAAGTAGGTACAATAGAAAAATCGGGTTCGATACTAAAAAACACAATTGAAAAGATTAAGAATGGCGAAGTTGAACCTAGTAAAATAACTAGAACTGTATTGGTTATTGATGAAGCACAAGATATGGATGCGGATGAATACCAACTAGTCAATACCTTGATGGAACGCAATGAAGAAATGCGTGTGATTGCTGTGGGCGATGACGACCAAAACATCTATGAATTTAGAGGTTCGAGTTCGAAATACCTTGAACAATTTATTCAGGTAAACAAGGCTGTAAAACATGAATTAGTTGAAAATTATAGAAGTAAAAGTAATTTGGTTGCTTTTGGTAATGCGTTTGTGGAAACGTTATCGCACCGGTTAAAAACTACCCCGATTGTTTCCATGCAATCCGATAAAGGCACTATTAAATTAGTAACCTACCAAAGTGATAATTTAATAACACCTTTAGTCCAAGATATTCTAAAAACAGACCTGAAGTGTACCAGCTGTGTACTTACTAAAACCAACGAAGAAGCTTCGCAAATAACGGGTCTCCTACTAAAAAACAATCTGCAAGCCAAATTGATTGAATCTAATGATGGATTTAATTTATATCATTTACTGGAAGTACGTGGTTTTCTAGATTTATTACAATTGACTGAGGAAACCTATGTTATTCATGAAGAAATTTGGGAAAAGGCCAAACAAGAAGTACAGGTTAGATATAGTAAGAGCAGCAAGTTAGACATTTGCCTTAACCTAATAAAAGATTTTGAACTAACTAATCCTTTTAAAAAATACAAATCTGATTTGGTCACCTTTATACGCGATTCCAAGTTAGAAGATTTTTACAATGAGAATGGAGAGACCATATTTGTTTCCACTATTCATAAAGCTAAGGGAAGAGAATTTGACAATGTATTCCTATTGCTTGAAAAAAATGAAAAATTTGATGCTGCAACTGATACTCGTAAAAGAGAATTATATGTAGCCTTTACTAGAGCTAAACAAAATCTCTCGATACACATTAATGAAGATTACTTAAATGATTATGCGATTGATCATTTGGTTTGGAATCAATCTACAGCTACTTATTTACCTCCCAATGAAATTGTTATGCACTTGAAGCATAAAGACATCTGGTTGGATTACTTCAAAGACAAGCAAAATCTAGTTGCACAATTAACCAGTGGTGATACTTTAGCACTAGAAACTACTGACTGTTTAAATTCTAAAGGCCAATCTATCTTGAAATTTTCGCAGCAGTTTATGAAGCAAATTGAAAGTTTGAAAGCGCGTCACTATGAATTAAAAAAGGCCAAGGTAAATTTAATTGTTTATTGGTTAAAAGAAGGAAGTGAAGAAGAAATCAAAATTGTATTACCAGAGCTTTATTTTGAAAAAAATACAAATGAGTGCGAATTAAAATTGAATTAAATTCTAGAGTAGTGAATAAAAACCCAAACCCAGCCTCCCTCCCTATTTACCAAAAGGCGGAACTTATTTATCAGTTGGTTGAAAGCCTAGTGGCTTCTTTACCAGAGGACGATGACTATATCCAAAGTACTAAAGGCTTTATGCGGGAAGATGCTTTGATCATGACCGCCAAGATTGCCGGTGCGGAAGCGGGTGGTTTATATAGCATTAAGATGCAAAATGCAGCGCTCATTAGGGAGCATGCAATGCATTTGTATGTGCAAGTGGGTAGTTTGCGGTTTATGCCTTCTTTTGAGCAGCCGGAGTACGTTACTTTAATTCGGGCTGAGATAGAAGCGTTTAGGGAGCTGTATATAGACTGGGTTGCTGGCTTTGATAAAAGTGATTACATTTGGGATGAATGGGAATTGTTTAATCCGCCAGGGGCAGTAAGGGGGATTGATTAGGGGGCAGTCGCAGAGCGAAATAGGTAGGGATTTAAATTCAAATAATTAATAACTTATAATTCAGTTCAATTTATGTACACAATAAATGAATTAAAACCAAAAGTTGAAATAACAGATTACAAAGTAGAATGTCCTGTTCTAGGTTGTAAAAATACTGTTAATCGAAAACGTCGAGAAAATAAAGTTGATACGGATTTTGTATGTAAAGAACATAAAATAGTAATTACTCCCAGTACGTTTATTTATCAAGATTTAGAGAGCAATCTTGTTTGTAAAAATGACATTTCATTACTGAATGAAATACTGGGAACTAAAAGAGAATCTCGATTAAAAAATGAAAACAGTGAAGATGCTGTATCATG
>CANBOV010000161.1 GCA_947371275.1 Flavobacteriaceae bacterium
TAAAAGTACACCATCAAAAAAGTCCCTACTATTATGCAGGGACTTAATAAAATTAAAACATTTAAAAACTATTACTCTTTATTCATCTTCGGCTAATTGCGATTTTATGATTAAATTCTTGTCTTGATTTAGAGAGGTTCTTTGGAACAACATCTTTTTAGTTATCACTACTCCGTCTACTGATGTAATTTGAACTAATAAAATTTCTGTTGATACTCCTGCCTTCATTAAGGTTTGTGTAGCATTAATTTCCTTCTGTTCTTGAAGTAATCTTCCCGTGATATCAAAAATCTTAACCTTTGACATCACAACATTTCCTGTGTTAATCGAAATTTCATTAGTTGATGTTTTATAAATAACCACTTGTGTTTCGTTAAAAGTTGTTGTTGTAACACTTAATGCTGTTTGATAGACTATCTCAAATCGAGTATTAAATGTACCTGAAGCGGATGTAAAAGTATAAGCTCCAGTGCTTAAATTATGATCAATTCCCGTACTCTTATCTCTTAAATAAACCGTTTGAGCGCCATTAGAAAACAAACCATCTACATGATCTATCGTTATCGTATAATTTCCTGCTGTAGTAACTTTAAAACTAATTGGCACCACATCATTCATATCAAAAGGTAACGATCTCCCTTGAATAGTATACGATGTAGTTCCTATTATGCTAGCAAGAGAAAGATCTCCATCACTAAACAATTGTCCGTCTATTGAAGGGTCAACTCCTTGAGTCGCACCTGTCATATAAGCAATCATGGCTTGCGAAAAAGAACCCGTTGCATTGGTAATATTCAACCAAACACGATTTCTCTCTATAGTATTGGCGGTTCTAAAGAAACGATTTACACTAGTGTTGATTCGCATATCATTTGTAAAAACAACATTACCTGTCCCAGTTCCTTCTACAAAGAACCCTTGTCCTACTTGTACAACATTTGTATTACTATCAGGGTTTACAGGCATAATAGACATTACTTGATCGTTATTACCAACAAAACCTCCAAAGTTATACGTACAATAAGCGCCAATTGTAGCTCCATTGGTTTTTCTCCAGAAGTAAACTGTTCCTGTAATTGAGCCATTGGCAATATTAGTATCAATAAAAGAATCTATATCAATGGCTGATGGATAAGGATTTCCTATCAAATTATAACGGTATCCTGTAGCAAAATTCTGCAATGCAATACTATAGTTTCCATTATTAGGTACACCTGTAAACTGTCCTGTCCAAATTGTTGGAGTAGTGGTAGATTGGTTATTAGGAGTTCTAATCAAATGTCCATTTAAAGGAGTGAAATTAGTAGTACTAGGGTCAACAACTTGGTATAAATTAGTACTCGTATTATAGCCATAAAAACGATTACTCAAAGTGTTAGGCGAAAAAGTTTGTAATTGCTGATTAGCTACTGGCGAAGACCATAAAGTATAGTCCAATCGTTTTAATGGTGAACTATTGCGTTTGATAATTATAGCACCAGAATTAGTATTAGTTGTGCCACTTTGTAGCAGGTTCGCATTGCTATTAAAAGTTACAAAACTCCCTGTATTAACAGTTAAAGGGCCATCCAAAGTCATGCTGTCACCAGACTTAATCACTACAGTTGCATTGTTAGTAACAGTCAATTTACATGCTTTTAAATCAGTAGGAGTAGTAGTTCCTGGTGAGGTATAAGTGTCCGATATAATAGCTGCTGAGGAAGCATCTGGTTCTCCATTGCTCCAAGCAGTCCCATTCCATGTTGTAATTGTACCCATAGTAATTACTATAGTAGAAGAATAAGCTTCAGTACAATTGGTGCTTTGAACTTTTGCTCTGAAATATGTTGTTGCAGTCAAATTACCTATAGTCGTTCCGGATAAAATAGTAGCTGTTGAAGGAATTATTATGGGTGAAGTAAAGGCAGCATCTGATGCTTTTTCCCATTGGGATACACCTCCTGTATTTCCCGACAAAGTTAAATTGGCTGGAGCAGATCCTGAACAAATGGTTTGATTTGCAAAAACGGTTCCTCCAACGGCATCTGCGATTTCAATTCCTTGAGTATTGGAGACCACATTATAAATTGCAATAGCACCGCTAGTAGATAATAATCGTCCGTTTATAATCCCTCCATCAGCCATAGATATAGCGCCATTGGCAATTATGGTGCCACTCATGGTAGTATTCGCTCCCATCGAAACAGCGCCATCGGCTAACCAAAACACGTTACTTGCCAAGGCCCCATTTACTAAAGTGATTGTACTTGCTGCGCCTACGGTAAGTGCTCCGCCAATTTTGAAAACAAAAATGGCGCTCGAATTCCCTTGTCCATCTAAGATAAGTGTTCCTCCAACAGATCCTGCACCGCCAGTATTGTAGATTCCTGGAAGAATCGTTTCTGTACCAAAAGCGGCTGGATGATTGGTAACTGTTGGCGTTAAAGCATTTAATTGGTTATAGGCTGCTGTCAAATCAGTACTTGCTTGCGTAGTAGCTCCATTTGTAATATGAATAACGCCATTGACCACAGAGGGCGCACCAAAACCAGTGATTGCGCCTATAGAGGTGCCAATATCTCCCGTAATAATGGATGTTCCTGTATTTCCAATAGCACCATTGGAAGTAAAGAGAACAAAATTTGACGACTCTCCAAGATTAGGCAAGCATTGTGCTCGTACGCTTGAAAGGAAACCAATACAAAAAAACATCAGGACATAAAATGCCTGATAAGAACAAGGTATAATTCTTTTCACGAAAAATAGTATTTGAAAAAGGACAGATTATCTTAGAGAAAATAATCCTTTAGGGAGGTTGGGATAACTAAAATAAGCTATCTGCCACAAATGTAGCTCATAGTGTTTCGTATTAAATTTATAATCCTACACTATTTTTAAAAAAATACTTAAAAAAATACTTAAAAAAAGCCTTAATCCTATCTGTCATTAGTTTTTTAATAAGGATTTATTTTAATAGTTGTTAAGCAAGTAACAGAATCCTCTTACTAATAGCTGTCAATAAGAGGTTAAATAAGGGCAGTAAAATGAAAAACCTTTGCTTTATTGTAAACGATTTTTGTGTTTTGGAGTGAAAGTAATAGGTTGTAGGTTGTTTGTGTAGGTTGTTTTGTTGATGGTTCTTTGTGGAGCTCTATCCGACGTGAGTTATAACGTTGCCGATGGGAATTATAACAATGACGGTGGGAATTATAACAATGACGGTGGGAATTATAACAATGACGGTGGGAGTTATAACAATGACGGTAGGAGTTATAACAATGACGGTAGGAATTATAACAATGACGGTGGGACTTATAACAATGACGGTAGGAGTTATAACAAT
>CANBOV010000162.1 GCA_947371275.1 Flavobacteriaceae bacterium
GTGTTCTACATGAGTAAAGAAGGCACCATCAACGAAGATTGGGATATATTAGGCAACAACCTAAAACAAGACGGGTTGCAATTTGAAAATAAAGTAAGGCCATGAGAGTAACGCTAACACTATCCCAACTCAAAAAGATTCTCCGAACGGAGCGTATAAAGTTTCCAATAAGTTTTAAGAGTGAGGACTTCACCGACCAAGAACTAAAAGAGTTTTTAAAATTAATGCAGCAAGCAGAAGAACGAGGGTAGCACCTCGTTTTTTTGTTGTAATTCACTGAAAACCAGGAAATATTACTTTTTTCTTGTTTATTGATTTCCAGGACATTACATTTGTTTCACTTTTTACAATAGATGAAAGGTGAGTGAAAAACCCAGTAAAATAGGGACTTCGCAAAGGTCGGTAAAAAGACCACTTTCACAAAGGTATAAAAGGCAATAAAAGTGAAACTAAAAACCAAATAGTATGGCATTAAAAGGACAAAAAACAACAAGTGATTTTTTAGAGTGGGATAAGATGCAGAGCATCGTTTTGAAGTTACAGCGTGATGGTGATTTAAAATTTGCCTTACTTATCGCAACAGGTTCTTACATCGGTCTTAGAATATCCGACCTATTGCAATTACGATGGAACCAAGTACTAAACCAAGAATACTTCACCATCACCGAGAAGAAAACCAAGAAGACCAGAAGAGTAACCATCAACCCAGAGCTACAAACCATCCTTCAACGTTTGTTCGTTCAGTTGGACGCTAAAGAACAAGATTTAATGTTCGTGAATCGTTTTGGTGATAAACCATTCAGCATCCAGTACGTTAACTCAAAACTAAAAGACATTTTCGCTACTTATAAGGTAAGAGGTCAGTACTCTAGCCATTTTATGAGAAAAACACTGGGTCGCAGAGTGTGGGAAGTGAACAAGTACTCAGACCAAGCACTACTATTGCTATCGCAACTCTTCAACCATACTAGCGTATCCACCACCAAAATATATCTCGGAATTAGAGAGCAGGAAATCAGCAACCTATACTTAAGCGTATAGGTGCTAATTTTTTTTTCGTAAAAATTCAGGCCTTTTTTAACAGTTTATTGAATAATTCGCAATGGAAATTTTCTAGATAAGTTTATGTGAAATTTTTTATTGATAATCAGGCAGTTACGGAAAATGAAAATTTTCATTTTTTTACAATTCAATAACTGTAAGATTATGTGTATTTTTTTGTTATAAAACTCCAACATATCTTTGCCAACGGAAATCCAAAAGAAAGGAATCTTGCAAGTAACTTTCGTCATTCTAGTAGCTAAAGAATGATTATGAGCTGTAGTGAATAGCTATCCAATCAGTTCAACAATCAAATTAAAATTACGTGATTAAAAATTCGGTGTAAAAACCCGAACGGCCATTGGTATGGCCAAAAGCGAAGTGTTTGAATTTTAAATATTAGTATGATTATGAACGATTTAGAAGATATATTCCACTCATTTGAGATAGGCATTAGAAGCGTTAAGGCCGCTAAGCCCAAAGCGTACCTAAAAAGCATCGGATTAGATTATAACGAGCTGCGTATTGGTTTTAATTCGGGGCAGTTCCACCACAATCGAGAACAGGCCTATAAGGATAAATGCGAGGCGTTAGGGTTACTTACTAAAAGTGATGCAGGGGTTAACAAAGAAGGGCTAACGGCTTATTCAGTCTTTGGTAGGTATGGTGTAGTTTTTCCATTATTTAACGCTGCACAAGCGATAGTGAATTATTATGCTATTCGCTTTGACATGAAGACCCCGCAAGAGGAATACCTCAACGAGCAAGGTATTTACCCAGCGTATCCGCATCCACTTACTAAAAAGTTGTTTGTGGTTCCTACGGTGGTTGATGCTGCCAGCCTTTTGCAATCCAAGGCACTGGAGAACCGAGAAGCGGTCATGGCTTTGCACAACGGCAAGCTAATGCCGCAGCACCTAGAGGCTATCAAAGCCCTAACAGAACTAGAAGAGATAATCATCTTAAAAAACTAAACTATGCAACTTATCAAAACACAACTGCAACAACTACGACCAGAATTACCCATCAACATAGTAACGCTCCCAGAGGGTCACAGTATGAACGATATGTGGACGCACTATGGTGTGGATGGTATTTTGCAACTTTTACGCCCATCCAAAGAACAAAAAGCCCATGCCGCACTAGAAGTACACAATGATTATAAGATAAGTTACAAGGGCAGCACAGGAACGTTTTACGTTGTTGGAAATCTACCAATGGACTTAGGCAATCTAAGAGTATCGCTCCAAATCGTAGAACACGACACGGCCAAAAAGCACCGTTTGAAAATAGACCTGTTTGACTTTGTCAACGTGGAGAACCAGTGCCGTGAGTTAACAGAAAAACATGGCTTTGATGCTAGTCAGCTCAAAGATGATGTAACCCTGTTTACGGACTTACTAGAGACGCATCGAGAATCGCTATTTGAAGCGGAGATAAACCCTATAACCGACCAATTCTCAGCCAAGGAACTAACGCCCCAAGCACAGGAGAAAGCGGTGCAGTTTCTCTCTAATAAACACCTACTGGAAAACATAGACAAGTTACTGGAGCAAAGCGGCATCATAGGAGAAGAAGAAAACAGAAAGCTGCTCTTTATTCTAGCATCCAGTTATAAAATGCCGTATCTATTGCACGGGTTAGTGCAGGGTTCAAGTGGTGAAGGTAAAAGCCACCTCATCAACGCCATTGCAGACTGCATGCCGCAGGAGGATGTTATGAATTTAACTAGAGTAACTAGTAAATCTTTGTACCACTACCAAGGCAAAGAACTCATCAACAAGTTAATTTTAATACAGGACTTTGATGGGCTAGACGATGAGGCACAATTTGCCTTTAGAGAAATGCAATCGGCCAAATTCTTAACCAGTTCCACCGTGGTTAAAGACCCCTTTGGCAATACTAGAGGCAAGATGAAAAAAGTGGAAGCCCACTTTGCCAGTCTAACCGCTACCACCAAATCCGAAGTGTACTATGATAACATGAGCCGCTCAGTGGTGCTCGGTGTGGATGAGAGCCAAGCCCAAACGCTCCGCATCATCAAAGCTCAGAACCTAAAAATTGCAGGGGTAAGTAGTTCCGAGAGTGAGCAGCAAGCCAAACAAATAGTACGCAACTGCATGCGTGTTTTAAAGAGCTATGAGGTCGTAAATCCGTTTGCGGATAAATTGATACTGCCGCTAGAGGCCAAGATGCTTAGAAGGCTTAATAGTCAGTTTCAGTG
>CANBOV010000163.1 GCA_947371275.1 Flavobacteriaceae bacterium
CACATTAGGATAATAACTTTTCAAATAACTAGAGACCAACGATACCGCCGTAGTACCATCCACATCATAATCCCCAAAAACCAATATGTTTTCTTGATTAGCAATAGCCGTTTCAATTCGAGCAACCGCTTTATCCATATCTTTCATCAAATAGGGATCATGTAAATCGGCCAAACTCGGTCTAAAAAACTGCCGCGCTTGCTCAAACGTTTCTATACCTCTTTGAACTAAAAGCGACGCAATGAGCTGCTCTATTTGAAGTAGATCAGCCAAAGCTTTTACTTTTTGTGAATCGGGTTTAGGTTTAAGTGTCCAGCGCATTTTTGAATTTGGATTATATTTTATAAGTACTAAAACTCCAAAGATATAAAAAATACTACAAAAAACATTCGTGAATTCGTGGCTATCTAGTAAACAATCCTCAGCATTTATTCGCTAAATTTGATGCATAAAAGTAATACAAAATGCAAATCCAAGGACAAATAGTTGACATTCTAAATAAACGCATTTATTCAGGCGAAGTTACGGTAGCCAACGGCAAAATTGTGGCCCTAACCGAAAAAGACCATAATGTTAAAAACTACATCCTTCCAGGATTCATAGATGCACACATCCACATTGAAAGCTCGATGCTTGTTCCCTCCGAATTTGCCAAATTAGCAGTAGTGCATGGTACCGTGGCTACGATATCCGACCCACACGAAATCGCCAATGTCCTAGGAAAAGACGGCGTCTATTACATGATTGACAACGGAAAAAAGGTTCCCTTCAAATTTCACTTTGGCGCGCCCTCTTGTGTCCCCGCTACTTTTTTTGAAACGGCAGGAGCAGTTATAGACTCCGATCAAATCAAAGAACTAATGGCGCATCCCGATATTTACTACTTAGCCGAAATGATGAATTACCCTGGCGTATTGTTTGACGAAGAAGAAGTCCTAAAGAAAATAGCTTGGGCAAAACATTTTGGCAAGCCGGTAGATGGTCACGCACCCGGTCTCCGCGGCGAACCTATACGCAAATACATCGCGGCAGGCATATCCACCGACCATGAATGTTTTACCTTCGAAGAAGCTGCTGAGAAACTATCCCTGGGCATGAAAATACTCATTCGAGAAGGCAGTGCCGCCAAAAACTGCGATGCCCTAATCGATTTGCTGCACAATAATTACCAAAATATGATGTTCTGCTCAGACGATAAACACCCCGATGATTTAATCGTGGGTCATATTAACCAACTCTGCGCACGTGCCGTAGCCAAAGGAATGGATATTTTCAAAGTGCTACAAGCGGCCTGCATCAATCCCGTGAGTCATTACAAAATGGACGTTGGAACACTGCAAGTAAACGAGGCGGCCGACTTTATAGTAGTAGAAGATTTAACCCATTTTCAGGTAAAGCAAACCTACATCAACGGTGAACTAGTAGCCGAAGAGGGTCAATCGTTTATTAAGCAGGTATACTTTGACAAACCCAATAATTTCAATACCTCAGCCAAAACAACTCAAGATTTCGAACTGCCAAGCACCGCCAAAACCATCCGCGTGATTGAAGCGTTGGAAGGCCAATTGATCACCAACGAAATACACCATGCAGCACTTTTAGAAAACGGAAAATTAGTGGCCAATGTAGCCGACGATGTCCTAAAAATGGCCGTTGTCAATCGCTATGCGAACACCCCACCAGCCATTGCATTCATTAAAAACTTTGGTTTAAATAAAGGAGCCATCGCCAGTTCAGTAGCCCACGATTGCCACAACATCGTAGTAGTAGGCACCTCGGATGACGAAATTGTAAATGCTGTAAACCTAATCATCGCTAATACCGGCGGAATCTGCGCAGTTAATGGCACGACCTCCAAAGCCCTAGCACTTCCCATTGCAGGCATCATGAGTGATCAAGATGGTTGGGAAGTCGGAAGCCTATATCAAGAAATAGACGCCATGGCCAAAGAATTAGGCACTACCTTAAAAGCCCCATTCATGACGCTTTCCTTTATGGCTCTATTAGTGATACCTGATTTAAAATTATCGGATAAAGGATTGTTCAGCGGAAAAAGTTTCACCTTTACGGATGTAGAAGTAAAGTAGAGGAAAGATAGCTTTCGCTGAAAGATGCAAGACCGCTTCGCTGAAAGAATAAAATGGAGTGTTCCGAAAAATATAACTTATTCCTCTCTTGCTTCCCTGCCTGCCGGCAGGCAGGTTGCCTCTTGCCTCTTGCTTCTTGCTTCTAAAACCTTCCCGCCAACCACCACCACTATTTCTCCCTTAGGGGGTTTGGCTTCAAAATGGCCCAACACTTCAGCAGCAGTACCCCGCACAGTTTCTTCATGCAATTTAGAAAGTTCTCTCGAAACCGAAACAGGTCGGTCTGCCCCAAAATAATGCACATACTCCGCTAAGGTCTTAACCAGTTTATGCGGAGAAACATAGAATATCATAGTTCGGGTTTCTTCAGCTAAAGCCAAGTAACGAGTTTGCCGCCCTTTCTTTTCAGGCATAAAACCTTCAAAGACAAAACGATCATTGGGCAAGCCACTATTGACCAAAGCAGGAACAAAAGCTGTAGCACCGGGCAAACAATCCACTTCTATATTGTTTTCAACACAAGCTCGAGTCAATAAAAACCCGGGATCAGAAATGGCAGGCGTACCCGCATCACTAATCAAAGCAATAGTCTCGCCTGCTTGTAATCGCTTAATTAAATTCTCTACAGTCTTGTGCTCGTTGTGCATATGATGACTGTGCATATGGGTAGCAATGTCATAATGCTTCAGCAACTTCCCACTAGTGCGTGTGTCTTCAGCCAAAATTAAATCGGCTTCTTTCAAAACGGTAATCGCTCTGAAAGTCATGTCTTCAAGATTGCCTATCGGCGTGGGAACAATGTATAATTTACCCATTACTGGAATTTATGCTCAATCAACTCCATAAAACGTTCAGCATAGTCTTCATTACCTTGCCAATTGTTATAATCAGGTTTAACCATGTCGTCAATAAAGTTTTTCGCTTCTTCAAAACTGTCAAACGAATTCAATTGAGACAATACTCGATTAAAATCTTCATTACTTTCATCAAACAGATGCTTCACAAATCCAATGCGGTCGTTCAATCCAATAGCAATAGA
>CANBOV010000164.1 GCA_947371275.1 Flavobacteriaceae bacterium
TCTTTATACAATTGATCAACTTCCGATTTGTTTTTCAGTTTTAGTACTCGGTGCGCAATGCTGATTAATTCGGCTTCTAATCTTTTTTTCATAAGTTTAAAATTATAGTAACTCGGCGTTTTTTAAATACTATTTTTCTCCTTGGCGAATTTATTTAGCCAAAGGAAGAAGTAACCTTGATTAAATTTTTCTACATTTGAATCGACGTAAAATTAGAAAAAAATTAGGTCGATTGGTAAACGTTACAAAGTAACGAAACTATTCAAATTTTAAAGGTAGCAAATTACAAAATGTTTCTCGAAAATACAGTAAATCATAAAGAACAATTTGGATGGATTGAAGTAGTCTGCGGTTCGATGTTTTCGGGCAAAACCGAAGAATTGATTCGCCGACTAAAAAGAGCCCAATTTGCCAAGCAAAAAGTGGAAATCTTCAAGCCTTCTATTGATACGCGTTATGACGAAGAAATGGTGGTGTCACACAACAAAAACGAAATACGCTCCACCCCAGTGCCCGCCGCTGCCAACATACGCATCTTAGCCCAAGGCTGCGACGTAGTAGGCATTGATGAAGCCCAATTTTTTGATGATGAAATTGTTTCCGTGTGCAACGACCTGGCCAACTCAGGCATTCGCGTCATTGTAGCCGGACTCGACATGGACTTCAAAGGAAATCCATTCGGACCCATGCCAGCCCTAATGGCTACCGCCGAATATGTAACCAAAGTACACGCCGTTTGTACCCATACCGGTAATCTAGCGCACTATAGCTTTAGAAAAACCGATAGCGATAAATTAGTATTACTCGGGGAAACCGAAGAATACGAACCCCTAAGCAGAGCGGCCTACTATAAAGCCATACGCGATAACATGGAGGTCAAAGACCCTCAACATTTATCTAAAGAAGACTAATTCCTCCTCAATTTGATACTAACGATACGAAATATTGTCCCCATAATTAAAGCCCAATGGATTGGACAAAATGAGGCAACCGTAATTGATTATATCTCCATTGATAGCCGTTCCCTGCAAAACGATGCCAATACCTTGTTCTTTGCCCTCACCGGTCCAAACCATGACGGTCATAAATACATAGAAGAACTCATCACCAAAGGCGTGCAGCACTTTGTGGTAAACCACATCCCTTCGGATTTAAATGGGAAAGCCAACTTTCTAATCGTAGAAAACACCCTAGAGGCACTCCAAAAATTTGCAGCCTATTACCGCAGCCTATTCGATTTCCCAATCATCGGCATCACCGGGAGCAACGGCAAAACCATCATCAAAGAATGGCTTAATTTCTTGCTGAGCCCCGATTACAATATCATCCGTAGCCCCAAAAGCTACAACTCCCAAGTTGGAGTACCACTATCTATTGTCGGCATCAACGAAAAACACAATCTCGGAATCTTTGAAGCAGGCATTTCCATGACCAACGAAATGGAAAAACTTCAGAAAATCATTCGCCCTACCATCGGCATTTTAACCAATATCGGTTCAGCCCATGACGAAGGGTTTTCTAGCGTAGGCGAAAAAATAAAAGAAAAACTAAAGCTTTTCACCTCCGTTAACGTACTCATTTTAAACAAAAACAAAACCATAAGTGCATTTCTTAATCCAAAGATTAAAACATTCAGCTGGTGTTCTGATGATAAAAGCGCCGAGGTATTCATCACTAAGAAAAGCACAGGAGAGTTAACCGAATTACAGGTTACCTACCAAGAAGACACTTATCCCATAACCATTCCCTTTCAAGACCAAGCCTCAGTAGAAAATGCCATCCATTGCATGATGGTCATGCTCTATTTTGGCTATAACCACAAAGTAATTCAAACCCGCATGGCGTTACTCTATCCCGTCGAAATGCGCTTGAAAGTAAAGAATGGTATCAACAACTGTACACTTATTGATGACAGTTATAGCTCCGACTTCCAGTCGCTAAAAATCGCCTTAGACTTTTTAGAAAACCAAAAGCAACACAAGAAAAAAACACTAATACTGTCCGATATTTTTCAAAGCGGCCTCAGCAATGAAGAATTATATTCACAAGTTTCCCAACTCATCATCTCCAACAAAATTACCCGCGTCATCGGAATTGGTGAAACCATTGCCCAATACAAAAACAAATTCATAAACAGTACTACGTTTAATAAGGTGGCCGACTTCACAACAGCATTCGACACCCTCAACTTTGAAAACGAAACCATACTAATCAAAGGCGCTCGCGATTTTCATTTCGAAGAAATCGTTTCCATGCTCGAAGAGAAAACACATGAAACGGTACTCGAAATCAACCTCAACGCCATCGGTCATAACCTCAATTTCTTCAAAACGAAGTTGGCGCCCAAAACCAAAATGATGGTCATGGTCAAAGCCTTTGGCTACGGCAACGGCGGCTTCGAAATCGCCAAATTACTCGAACACCACAAAGTAAATTACCTTGGGGTAGCCTTTGCAGACGAAGGGATTTCATTAAAGAATGCTGGCATAACCGTACCCATTATGGTAATGAACCCAGAAACCACCAGTTTCTCCGCCATCATCCAACACCAATTAGAACCCGAAATTTACTCGATTAAAGGACTAAAAGCCTTTCTCAAAATAGCCGAACAAAAGAAATTAAAACGGTTCCCTATCCACATCAAACTGGACACGGGCATGCACCGCCTAGGCTTTGAAGAAGAAAACCTAGACGAACTAATCCAAATCCTAAAAGGCAACGAAACAGTCCAAATAGCCAGCGTACTGTCTCACATGGCGACCAGCGATGATAAACAACACCATGCATTTGCCACCGGACAAATTGCCTTATTCGAAAAATTATCGGGCCAACTCATAGCGGCTTTGCACATCAAACCCATTCGCCACTTGTTAAATACCTCTGGCATATCCAATTATCCCGAAGCACAATATGACATGGTACGCCTAGGCATCGGTTTATACGGCATCTCCAACGACGAAGACGAACAAAAAGAATTGGAAAGAGTAGGCACCTTAAAATCAGTAATCTCCCAAATCCGCACCATAGACGCGGGGGAAAGCGTAGGCTACGGGCGCAGATTTGTAGCTGCTCAACCTACCAAAATAGCCACCATTCCCAT
>CANBOV010000165.1 GCA_947371275.1 Flavobacteriaceae bacterium
GATTTTTTACTCAAATTGAAATAGGTGGTTGAAATAATGGTTCTGCTAGGAGGGTCAGGTAATGCAACACTCAAAGTAAGTTGATTTAGGGTTACATCAATTTTTCCCGTGGCGGTGTAGGTTTGTTCATTCATGGTGTTAAGTTTTTAAAATTTAGTTGCTTCAAATCTCTGAAATAATTTTATGAAAAAACTCCCCAACTATGGGGATTTTTAGGTTTATTTTTAAAGTAATGTTGTTAATTATTGTATTATCGTCTTCCAGTTCTTTTTATTCCTAAACCACTCAAAATGCCTTTCCTGACGGGGATAGTTCTTGTCAGAATTCTTCTTGCCGGAATCACTTTACTGTTTCTAACGTTTATTTTTTTATTAAATATACTATTCCCTCTCGAATTGTTCAGGAGTAAAGTTGACGAATGTCTGTTATATAGGTAAGTGGTTTTGGCCGCTACATTCCTTCTAGTGGCAACCGTATGAAACATCATTCTATACGGGGCACATCTTATATAAAATAGAGTATAGGCAAAGGGCCGCCAGGGATTCCACCGATGCGGATAATAATTCCACCGATAGGGGGACACCCAAACAACATATCTTGTGCCATAAATATAATGAACACAGGGCCAAGCCCAAACATTTACAAGTAGTGATTCAACTTCAATTGTTGGGATATTAGGTCCTCCTGTACTTTCCTGTAAAGTTTCTTTTTCTTCTGTTGGTTCTAAAATAGTGTTGGCTGCATATAAATCTAGATCCCCTTCAATTTGTAACAACGCTTCTGCATCCCCTGTTCTATCTAGAGATATAGTTGCAATATCTTGTTTATCAGTTTCGTTCAGAAAGGTACTTAAGACAAGTACATGCGAATCACCATTTTTGATGTCTGCAACATTTATGTAATCTATAGCTCCATCATTATTCAAGTCAAGGTTATTGATATTGCTATTTCGGTTGTTGAGTAAGCGTTCAAATTGTTCTAATGAAGTAGCTTTTTTAAATGCAGTAAGAGTACCTTCTAAACTGAAGTTGTCACCAAGGTATTCCTTATGAATCTCTTCTTGACACCTGGCAGTGGTCAACCCAAAAATAATAAATAAAAGGGCAAGCGTCTTTTTCATATAAATGGACTAGTCTAGGTCTTAACAAATATAAGATTAAAATGTCTTCCTTATTTTTCAATTTAACTAGTTAAAGCATTTTTAACAAAAAATTAAAAATAATGTATCTTTGAACTCAAATAGTTACCTAATGATTAAAACCGAGTCCAAAACAGCCCTAGAAAACTACTTTCAAACATTTAGAGAACAAATAATTGGTATCAACCAAGAATTTGAATCACCGTTTGGAATAAAAAAAATTGTATATACTGATTGGACCGCAAGCGGAAGATTATATCGCCCAATTGAAGAAAAGTTGATGAATCAATTCGGACCTTTTGTAGCCAATACACATACAGAAACTACTATTTCAGGAACGGCCATGACTATGGCTTATCATGAAGCAAAGCATATTATTAAAGCGCATGTTAAGGCTAATGATAATGATATCTTAATCAATACAGGAACCGGTATGACCGGGGTAGTTAATAAATTCCAACGGATTTTAGGACTAAAAATCCCTGAAAATTTAAAGGAATTTACCAGTATTCCAATGGCCTTAAAACCTGTGGTTTTTATTTCACATATGGAACATCATTCCAACCAAACTTCTTGGCTAGAAACGATTGCTGATGTAGTCGTTATTCCTGCAACAGCTGAGGGTTTGTTTTGTTTAAATGAATTTAAGAATTTACTAAATAAGTATAAAGAAAGAAGCTTTAAAATTGCCTCCATTACCTCATGCTCTAATGTAACGGGTATCAGAACTCCCTATCATGAAGTGGCTAAATTAATGCATGAGAACAACGGAGTTTGTTTTGTTGATTTTGCATGTTCCGGACCCTATGTAGCTATTGATATGCATCCAGATGATGAACGTTATTTAGATGCTATTTTCTTTTCTCCTCACAAGTTTTTGGGAGGGCCAGGGACTTCTGGCGTTTTGATTTTTAATAAAAACTTATATAAAAATAATGTGCCAGATTGCCCAGGAGGCGGAACAGTAAGCTGGACTAATCCATGGGGCGAGCATAAATACATTGATAATATTGAAGACCGAGAAGATGGGGGTACCCCCGGTTTTCTTCAAGTAATTAAAACGGCCTTAGCCATTCAATTGAAAGAGCAAATGGGCGTTACTAATATACTGGAACGCGAACATGAAATCGTTGATTATATTTTCTCCGAATTGAATCATATTGAAAATATACATATTTTAGCTAATCAACATCAAGAGCGATTAGGTGTTATCTCATTTTATATTGATGACTTGCATTATAATCTTGGGGTGAAATTATTAAATGATCTTTTTGGAATTCAAACAAGAGGAGGGTGCAGTTGTGCCGGAACCTATGGCCATTATTTATTGCACGTAGATCAAGAAACCTCTCATGATTTAGTATGTCAAATTACCTCTGGAGATTTAATAAAAAAACCAGGATGGATCAGAATGTCTATACATCCTACAACTACTTCCGAAGAAATCCAAATGGTTTGCCAAAGCATCAAAGCGCTAGCATTGCATCATAAAGATTGGGCTGTCGATTACGAATACAATTATAAATCAAATGAGTTCGTTCATAAAGCAGCAAAGCATCAGGAAAAAGTGATGGTCAAAAATTGGTTCAAAGTTTAAATCCAATTTTGTAGCAGCTGAATATTATTGTTTTTTGTGTTTCCAGCGCTTGTGAGTCCATAAATAATATTCTGGAGCATCTAGAATTTGTAATTCTACTTTTTTCAAAAAAGCATCCGAAATTTCATAGTTTGGAACTTCTTTCGGATGATCTACCAAATATTCGAAGGTACCTTGATAATACCCTCTTTTTATTTTTCTAGTTTTAAGAAATATAACATTCATGTCAAATCGTTTGGCCAACATTTCAGCACCGGTATGCACCGGTGTTTCAATTCCCAT
>CANBOV010000166.1 GCA_947371275.1 Flavobacteriaceae bacterium
ATTGGGTAGGGGGTGTGGCTCTTGCCGAAATCAATGCTAACAATTGTAAAATTATTAAGATTATCCACGGGAAATAAAGAACTCAGTAGTAACCACCCTAATTTTCTAAAAACGTTATTTGGCAAATTTTAACAGAATAGAAACAAAAATGTGTACCTGTGTCGGTAAGAGATTTAGTAATTTCAAGATTTGCCATAAGGTTCACTGGTTTGCTAACAAATTAACACTTATAAACAAATGATTTTAAAACCACTTTCAATACTAAGCCTACTATTTGTAATAGGCGTAAGTAAAACAGACTTAAATAGCAAGCCATGTGTGGCCGATGCGAATCAAGCCATTGGCATCGCTGAAAAAGAATTTATTAGAGTCTATGGAGAACAAGTAATGAAGGAGAAACCTTTTGTCGCAACACTGGTTAAGGATACGGTTTGGGTCGTAAAAGGAACTTTTCCAAAAGCCAAACCCGGAGTAGTGACGTTCGGCGGCGTTGCCCGTGCTGAAATCAATGCTAACAATTGTAAAATTATTAAGATTATCCACGGGAAATAAGGGGCGCTTAGAGGCAGCAAGATTCTTATTGAATTAGCAGATGCTTTTATAATTTAAAAAAAATGAAAACACTAATTTTAAGTATGTTGCTTATTCTTACATTAAGTTGCAGCAAAAATAATGAGGAAAATAGCTTTACGCCTAAAACAATAATACCTACATTAATTGGCAAAGGTCTCTTGAGTGGCAACGAAAATATTTCACCTCAAAATACGGCATTTTATGACACCTCAACTTGGAATAACATCTTAAATTCATTTGACAGCGGCACATTACAACAATTGACTGAAACAACAGGTGTAGATTTTGCTAATTTTCAATTAATTGCAGTTTTTGATACGCTTTATCCAAGTCCAATTTATGAAGTCAATATTACCAACATTACAGAAAACCTCGATAATATTGTTGTTTCTTATGAAAAAATTTACGCACCCTCGGGTAGTAGCGTTTATGCACAATCGTTCATGATTGTAAAAATACCTAAATCTACAAAACCAGTAGTTTTTCATTTACAATAAAAGGGGAATTGCTATAATTGTCTTGTCCAATTTGTATTGATAGTATTTCTCGATGGCGCGGACTTCCAGTCCGTGACTTAACCCGCGCAGCCTGTACCCCAGACACAGCAATCCAAACGGCAACTGAAAACTATTCCCACGTCCCAAAATCCAAACTGCGACTGCGACTGAAAACTATTCTAGATGGCACAGACTTGCAGTCCGTGACTTAACTAAAATGTCGCCCGACTTTGCGGAATTTTTTTTACTATATTTGAAAGTCCCGCTACAGCAAAGTACTTGGGCATTTGCGCAATGCAAAAGGGTCGGTACACTTCACACATCATGAAATGGCTGAGAACCTTTGTTTGATTTTGGTTATGGAAATAATTAATTACATATTTTATATTTCTTATTTGAGATTCAAGAAGGAAGATTCGACAATATTTAAAGCAGTGTCTTACGTGTCATTTCTTGAATACATGTTTTTCTACGGAGTTATATTTTTGATAAACGCTATTTTTTGTCCTAAAATTTTATTTTTTAAGTATCTATTTAATAATAGTCTTGAAACAATGAGATTATGCGTTTTGATTGTCTACTTAATTTTATTTTTAGTTAACTATTTTTATTACAAGGGAAAAGTTATCAAAATAGAAGAAAAGTATAAAAATTATAAAAAGATGAAAGCTTGGATGTTTTTTGTTTTTGATATACTGATTATAACTTTAGCAATTATCATATTTAAAATAAGTAATTATTACAGAATTTGATTTTTGAACTTAATAAGATAGTAAAACCATCTACGCAAAAACTTCCATAACAATGCTCCGCAAATATCGCCCGACTTTGCGGAATTTTTTTTTACTATATTTGAAAGTGGCTTTAAAGCAAAGTAACCGTTTTGATAAGGGTTTTGGGTACTGCTTCCTCCGGAAGTCGTCTTGTCCCTAGACGAGACTCGTCTGCAACTCTGAGCTATTAGGTTGCAGGTGATATAACGGTTGTAGTTGCTACAATAACTTTTTTCAATTTATTTAGCAGTGCAGGAATTTTAGCTTTTTAATGTAATAATATAAGTTTATGGATGTTAAAATTAACAATAGAAAATTACTGTTGCTTTTAATACTTTGCCTTATTCCCTTTTTTGGTGCTATTTTTGGAATAGTTTTAATTATTTTAAGTTACAATCAGAAGGACAAAATCTTGTTCAAAATAGGAATGCTAGGCATTGTATTTACTTTTGCTGTTTACGCCACGATATATTTTATTAGTGAGTCGCATTATGATTCAAACAAGCAATATGTTAAACTTTCCCGCAGAACTTTGTTTATACTAAAACAAGATATTGAAAATTATAAAAACAAATTTGGAAAATACCCTGAAAGTTTAGAAGTCTTGGAGAAATCGAATGATATGATTATGATAGCTGACCCTATTTTGCTTTCAAAGAGGAATCGAGAGATTAAAACTACTTTTGAATATAAAAGCAATAAAAGTAGTTATATTCTTTTTTCAGTTGGAGTGGACTGCAAAGCCAATACAAATGATGACATTTATCCTTAATTGTATTAATCCCGATGGCGCGGACTTTCAGTCCGTGACTTATCCCAAGACAAACCTGTTGCTACTGGCCCAGCACTTAATCCATGGGGAGATGGCACTGTAGGTTGGCTGATTACTAAGTACGACGCGTTTGGCAGGGTAGTTTATACAGGTTGGAAACAAGATACAGTAGATGGTTCAAGTAGGAACTCATTTCAAGCACAAATTACAGGAGCATGGGCAGAGAAAAGAACTACTAGTCCCATCAGTATTAATAATGTCGAGGTTAGTTATTCAAATGATGTTTATCCTCAAACCTTTTCATTACTTACCGTTACCTATTATGATGATTATAATCATGCTTTTGGACCAGCTTCAAATACACCCAATACAATTTTTGATAGAGTTATTCAT
>CANBOV010000167.1 GCA_947371275.1 Flavobacteriaceae bacterium
TAACCCACTATAGTGCCTTCGCCTTCGGTTAGCGCCAAGTCGGCATATAGCGTTTTCATGAAACTACTTTTCCCCGTTCCCGTTTTACCAATGATATAAAGGAATTCACCTTCTTTGACATCCAGATTCACCTGTGATAAAATCACTCTATTTTCCTGATAAATCGTAACGTTTTTTAATGATAAAACTGTTTGTGCCATGTGTATTGGGTTTATGTTGTAAAAATAGTAAATATAATTCCCAATTTCCAAATGCTGTAAAAAAGATAATAGAAGAAAAGATAATAGATAATAGACAGTTGTGGTTAGAAGGAAAGTCTATCATCTATTAGTCTATCAGTCTATCATCTCCAAAAAAGAAAGTCTATCATCTATTAGTCTATCAGTCTATCATCTCCAAAAAAAATGTTTACAACAATGTTTATAATAAATACGGGACTTTCTACGTTATAGGGTATAGAGTAATATTTTTGAGTAAGTAAAACCAAACACCCATGCGCAACGTTTTAATGTTATTTTTCCTGCTATCCCTTGCAGGAATTTCTAAGGTATCCGGTCAACAATCTGCCATTTATACCCATCCGTTATCCGACTTCGATAATGCGGTAGTGCTCTATAAAGACAAGCAGTACCAATCGGCTCAAATCTTATTCGATAAAGTAAAGCAAGGGACCAACGATTCCGATGTACAGGCAGATTGTGCTTACTATGCGGCCAACTGTGCCATTCATTTAAACCAAAACAATGCCGATGAATTAATGGAGCAATTCGTAGCCGATTACCCTACGAGCTCTAAACAAAATCAGGCGTTTATTGAAGTAGCCCAGTATTATTTTGAGGAAGGGAAATACCCGCAAGCGCTTACGTATTTTGACAAAGTAGACGAGAGTGCGCTGACCTACGAACAAACTGAGAAATTTACCTTCCAAAAAGGGTATGCCTACTACAACGCCGATAATAAAAAAGAAGCAACCAACTATTTCAACAAAGTAGCCAATTCCAAAGAATACGGCTCTCAAGCCAAATACTACCTGGGCATGATGTCCTACCAAGGGGATAATTATCAGGAAGCCAACAAGTACTTCGAACAAATCGCAGATGATAAATACAAAGACAAGTTGTCCTACTTCCAAGCAGATATGAACTTCAAGTCGGGCGACTTCCAAAAAGCCATTGATGCCGGTCTTGCTGCCATGAGCGTATCAACGGCAGCCGAGAAGTCTGAGTTGAATAAGATCATAGGGGAAAGTTACTTCAATTTGCAACAGTACGACAAAGCCTTGCCCTACTTAAAAGAATACCGCGGTAAAAAAGGGAAGTGGAGCAACACCGACTTCTATCAATTAGGCTACGCGTATTACCAACAAAAAGATTACGAGAACGCCATACTACAGTTTAATAAGATTATAGACGGTAAGGATTATGTGGCTCAAAACGGTTACTACCATCTTGGGGAGTGTTATTTCAAAACCAATAAAAAACAACAGGCGCTAAATGCTTTCAAAAGCGCTTCTGAAATGGAGTTTGATTTAAAAATCCAAGAGGATGCCAGTTTAAATTATGCCAAGTTGAGCTACGAAATTGGAAACTCCTACCAATCCATCCCCGATGTACTATCGGCCTTCTTAACAAAATACCCTAATTCGCCAAGTAAAAGCGAAATAGAATCCCTGTTGATTAACTCCTACATCACGTCCAAAAACTACAAAGACGCCCTAACCTTATTAGAGAAAAACAACAGCGCCGAGAACAAACCAGCCTACCAAAAGGTGACCTTCTACCGCGGTATCGAATTGTATACCGATGGGAATTACCAAGAGGCCTTAAACATGTTTAAGAAATCCATTGCCACGCCTAGAGACGAAAAGTTTACCGCCAGAGCAACCTTCTGGAAAGCAGAGACCGAATACGGTCTAGATAATTTCAATGAGGCCTTGTTGAGCTTCAAACAGTTTGTGGGCTACACAGAGGCCAAGAATACGCCCGAAAATAAAAACATCAATTACAACATCGCCTATGCCTATTTCAAACAAAAGGAATACGACCAAGCAGGGAATTACTTCCAAAGCTTTATTGACGGGAATAAGGACGATAAAGTACGCCTAAACGATGCTTACCTGCGTTTAGGAGACAGCCGTTTTGTAACTTCAAAATACTGGCCAGCTATGGATGCCTATAATAAGGCAATCGAAATGAAAGGCATTGATGCCGATTATGCGGCCTTCCAAAAAGCCTTGAGCTACGGCTTCGTAGCGCGCAACGACAAAAAGATAGACGACTTTACAAAGTTCTTGCAAAACTTTAAAACGTCTCAGTATAGAGATGATGCTTTATTCGAACTAGGAAATACCTACGTGACCGAAAACAAAACCGATTTGGCCATAAAAACCTATGATCAGTTGCTAAGCGAATTCAAGAAAGGCTCCTTTGCAGCCAAAGCGACCCTACGTCAAGGCTTGGTGTATTATAACGCTCAAAAGGATGACCTAGCGATTGCCAAGTTCAAAAAGGTAGCAGCCGATTATCCGCGAACGCCCGAAGCACTAGAAGCGGTATCCACCGCCCGTTTGATTTATATGGATAACGGCAAAGTGGACGAGTACGCTGCATGGGTACGCACCTTAGATTTTGTCGAAGTAACAGATGCCGAATTAGACAACGATACCTATGAGGCGGCCGAAAAGCAATACTTGCAAAACAATACCAAACAAGCCATTACGAGCTTAAGCAGCTATGTGACTAAATTCCCGAACGGGATCCATGCGATGAATGCCAATTTCTATTTGGCTCAATCCTATTATGCCGATGGCTTGGAAGGAAATGCAGTGGCCAATTATGAGTACGTGATCAGCAAGCCCCGCAATGAGTATACGGAGCAGTCGCTTGCGCGCTTATGCGAAATCCATTTGAAAAAAGACGATTATGCCAAAGCCGTTCCCGTATTGCAACGCTTGGAGACGGAAGCGGAGTTTCCACAGAACATAACCTTTGCCCAAGCGAA
>CANBOV010000168.1 GCA_947371275.1 Flavobacteriaceae bacterium
GATGCTGTGGTAGGTCAAGTTCCTTCAGTAACGGGATTCCATTATGATACTGCTAGTGTATGTATTCTTGCAAGTACTAACCCTGTAGTAGTTCCAGATGCTGGATTTACAGCAGGAGGTACTTATACTGCTACACCTTCAGGATTAACATTAGATCCTGCAACGGGCGCAGTTACTACTGCCACTTCTCAAGCAGGAACATATACTGTTACTTATAGTGTATTATTTGATCCTACAACTTGTCAATCAGCAGGTTCTAGTACAACTACCGTTACAATTACTGCTACTACGCCAGCGGTTGTGGGTATTAGTTATAGTGCGGCTAGTTATTGTAAAATTGCTGTACCGAATACGGTTGCACCGACAATGGCTACTGGATATACCGTTGGTGGTACTTACAGTGCTTCTCCGGCTGGATTGTCTATTGACGCTACAACAGGCGTAATTACTTTAGGTACTTCGACTCCAAATACTTATGTGGTTTCTTATACTGTCGCTAGTTCAGTTACTAATTGTATCGCCGCTAATACAGGAACGTTTACGGTGACTGTTACGGCACCTACTTTAGCAGGGGTTGGCATTATTGATTATGGTTCGGCTGCGTCTTATTGTAAAATAGCAGTTCCAAACACGGTATCTCCAGGAATGGTAACCGGTTATACTACGGGAGGTACTTATAGTGCTACTCCTTCAGGTTTATCGATAGATGCTACGACAGGAATAGTAACTTTAGGAACTTCAACGCCGAACACTTATACAATTACTTATAGTGTGAATGATATACCAGGAAGTTGTATTGCTGCTAATAGTGGTACGTTTACCTTAACGGTTACGGCTCCTACATTACCAGTA
Organism: Flavobacteriaceae bacterium; assembly: GCA_947371275.1. GTDB lineage: Bacteria > Bacteroidota > Bacteroidia > Flavobacteriales > Flavobacteriaceae > Flavobacterium. Next base: position 853 of record CANBOV010000168.1, read on the forward strand.
GTTGGATTTGATTACACGACTCCAATTTGTTCTTCAAATACGACATTAACACCTTCATTTGCAACAGGATTTGTTTCAGGTGGAACGTTCTCTTCATCAATATTAGCGGTTGACGCTATTACGGGAGTTGTTACTATTACGCAAGGTACTCCAGCGGGATCTTATGATGTATTGTATTCAGTAGCACAAAACACAGTAACTTGTGAATTAGCCAATACGGATACCGCTACAATAGTAGTAAATGCTCCGATAAGTATAGGAGTTATTGGTGACTGTCAAAACAATGCCTTTGTACTTACAGTATCGCCAGTAACTGGAACGTTTGATCCAGCTGCTACGTATACTTGGACCAATGGATCTGATACTGTCGGTAGTACGGCTACGTTAACGGTTCATGCGGCAGGAACTTATACGGTTTCGGTTAACCTAAACGGATGTATTAGTACGGCTAACATTACGGTAAGTACTGAAGATATCGCTTGTACCATTCAAAAAGGTATCTCTGCTGATGGAGATGGATTAAATGACTCGTTTGACCTTTCTGGATTTAACGTTAAAAAGATTACTATCTTTAACCGTTACGGAATGGAAGTATATAGTAAAACCGATTATACTAATCAATGGAAAGGTGAATCTAACAATGGTGATAAATTACCTGATGGTACATATTACTATGTATTCAATCGTGACAATGGTGAAACCAGAACGGGTTGGATTTATATCAACAGACAAAACTAGGTCCTAATATAATTTGCATTTAAAATAAAACAAAACAAAATGAAGAAACTATATTTCATTGCAATATTAGCTTTATCTGTGTTCACAGAAGTACAAGCTCAACAAGATCCGAACTATACTCAGTACATGTACAATATGAGTGTTATTAACCCGGCCTACGCTGGTTCTAAGGAGAATTTATCCGGAGGTTTGTTATACAGATCGCAATGGGTTGGAATAGAAGGGGCTCCCAATACGGGAACCTTCTTCTTGCACAGTCCGGTCGGAAAAAATGTGGGACTTGGACTTTCTGTGGTTTCCGATAAAATAGGCCCTGTTCAAGAGAATAACGTTTATGGGGATTTCTCGTATACGTTAAACTTGGGAGGCGAGCACCGTTTAGCTTTTGGATTGAAAGCCGGAGCAACGATGCATAAGGTAGATTTTACAACGATTTACCCAACCTTACCGCAACCATCGCCTCTTGATCCTTTTAGTGCTGGAAATCCGAATGCTACTTTTCTTAATGTAGGTACTGGGGTGTTCTACTATACACAAAAGTATTATGTTTCCTTTTCGATGCCTAATATGTTAAAGGCCAAATATCTTGATTTTAAAGGATCAAAATATGGGACTGAAGTGTTGCATTATTTCTTAACAGGAGGGTATGTGTTTGACATCAATCCTAATTTGAAATTTAAACCATTTGCTATGATTAAGTCTTCGGTGAATGCACCGACTTCGGTTGATGTTTCTACTAACTTCTTATTTAATGAAAAATTTGAAGTAGGAGCAACCTATCGATTAGAAGATTCATTTGGTGCGATGGTAAATTTTGCAATCACGCCAAGTTTAAAAGTAGGATACGCGTACGATCATGTAATATCTGACATTAAAGTTGTTGCTCCTGCATCGCACGAGTTTTTCTTATTGTTTGATTTGAATTTCCCGAAAAAAGTATCACGTTCACCAAGATATTTCTAACCATAAAGTACTCCTAAAAATGAAAAATCTATATATAGCATTAAGTTTTGCAGCCCTTAGTTTCTCGGTTACGGCTCAAGATAAACAGACCAAATCAGCCGACAAAATGTTTAACCGATTTGAGTATGTTAATGCCTCTAAAGCTTATTTAAAATTAGTGGAAGACGGTAAGGCTACAGCCTATGTTTACAAACAGTTAGCGGACAGCTACTATAATATGTTTAATTCTACTGAAGCGGTTAAATGGTATGCGAAAGCAACCGAGATGCCGCAAGATGCAGAAACGTATTATCGTTATGCTCAAATGTTGAAAGCTAATGGAAAATATGAGGATGCCAACAAGCAAATGCAAAAATTTGCTGCCGCAGCTCCGACGGATATGCGTGCTAAAGCGTTTAAAGAAAACCCTAATTATGTTCCAAAATTATTAGATAAATCAAAGTTATATAATGTAAATCCTTCGGATTTAAGTAGTGATAAATCTGATTTTGGAGCAGTCTTATATGACAACACGGTTTATTTTGCAAGTGCTCGTAATGGGGCTCGTAAAAATTATGGTTGGACAGACGAACCTTATTTGGACATATACAAAGCAGATTATAATGCTGATGGTACGATAACTAATCCTAGAACGGTTACGGAAATCAATACGAAATGGCATGATGGACCTGCTTCTATCAGTGCTGATGGGAATACGGTTTACTTTACCAGTGAAAGTTATAACGAAAAAATATCTACTAAAGATAAAACAGCGAATGCTAAATTTAGCCAGGTATATTTATACAAAGCCACTAAAGATGGAGATAAATGGAGCAATAAAACCGCTTTACCATTCAATGGCAAAGACTTTTCTACTAGTAATGCTACGTTGAGCAGAGATGGTAAAACCTTATACTTTGCTTCTGATCGTCCGGGTTCTATGGGTGGATCTGATATCTGGAAAGTTTCTGTAAATGCTGATGGCAGTTATGGAGAGCCACAAAACTTAGGTAAAAATGTGAATACAGAAGGAAACGAAAATTTCCCATTCATTGCTGACGATAACAAAACCTTATTTTTTGCTTCAAGCGGAAAACCAGGTTTAGGAGGATTGGATGTTTTCAAAGTAGATTTATCAGCTGGTGCTGATGCAACTAACTTAGGTAAGCCGGTAAACTCTGAAAAAGACGATTTTTCTTTCACGTTTAACGGAACTAAAAATGTTGGATTCTTAGCCAGTAACCGTAATGGAAACGACGATATCTTTGCGGTTAGTCCGATTTGTGGTGTTGACGTAATGATTGTAGTTACTAATGCTAAAACGGGTGAAATTTTATCTAATGCTAAAGTGAGCATCTTAGATGAGAAAAACAATGTAATTGCTTCTGAGGTTTCTAATGCAAAAGGAGAAGTTCAGTACCGTGTAGAGTGTGATAAGCCTTATGTAGTTCAAGCTTCTAAAGATGGATTTGAAGGTAATTCATTTGCGGTTACCAAAGGAAAGGCGCCTTCAACGAAAGTGGATGCTGCCTTACAACCGATTGACGTAATCGTTAAAGAAGACGAGATTGTTTTGAAAGATATCTTCTTTGAATTTAACAAAAGTAACATTACTCAAGAAGGAGCGTTTGAATTGGATAAGTTAGTTCAAGTAATGAAAAACAATGCAGATTTAGTAATCTTAGCTAAATCGCACACTGATAACAGAGGTAGTGATCAATACAACTTAGCTTTATCTGATCGAAGAGCTAAAGCTACGGTTCAATACATCATTTCAAAAGGAATTGCTGCTGACAGAATTTCTGGTAAAGGAATGGGAGAGTTGGAGCCTAAAGTTGATTGTGGCGCTACTTGTACGGAAGAGCAATTTGCTCAAAACCGTCGTTCTGAATTCTTGATTGTTAAGAAATAAGTAGTTTACTTAATAAAAAAAGGCCCCGAGTTCACTCTCGGGGCTTTTTTTATAGTCTCAGTTTTCAGTCTCAGTTTTCATTTTAAGAGGTGTTTCTGTTTATTACTCTTTAGTGGGCAGCTTGTATCAGTATTAGAGGCCACTTTTAGGTGATTTGAGCGACGATTAGGTCAGTGAGAAATGATTACGCATTGCGTCGGTTGTTTGTGGCTCCTGCCTCAATAATAAAGGGTAGTGGATTTTACTGTGTTTTGCCTTGGGCTTAAATATAAATTTGATAAAATTTATTCTAGGAGGCAAATGTCTTACAGTCTACAGCGCCAGTGTAAAGCGTTATGTCTAATTTATTTTCAGTTCTTTTTGTATGCAACGATTATGCAGCTTGGACACGGTCGTTTTCGTATTTTTTAATTCCAAGTGGCAGGTTGCCTTGGTTGCGCTTCGTTTAATTAGTAGGTTAGCGTAAGCGCACTGATTCACCGTTGTATAAGTACAAAGTGATGGCGGTCAATGGAGCAGTTGAACGTTGTCAATTCAGTGCATTACCGCATTACTTTTGCGAATGTGGTAATTTTATACTAGTTCCTCTGTGTCCCAATTTAGCCAGGTGTACTGTTGATGCGAAAACTGGTAAAGTGTTTAAAACGCTGACATTAAAGTAGGCGCATAAAAAAGCCACTCGTAAGGAGTGGCTTTTTAATTATAAGTAGTATTTAATTATTCTTTTATGAATCGTTTTGTTGCGGTTCCTTTATCGCTGCTTACTTCTAGTAAGTACGTGCCAGTTCTGAGGGCGCCTACCATAATTGTATTGTTTTCTATTGTTCCTTTTGAAACTTCTTGTCCCATTAGGTTGTAAATGGTATAGGTAGCGGCTGTATCTAAATTAGCGATAGACAATACCTCACCTTTTACCGGGTTAGGGTATAGTGAGAAGTTTAGGGTATTGGCGTCTGTTAATTTGGCTGTAGCTGTAATGTTTACAGTATAATCTTCTACTTGGCCGTATGTAAACGATCCACATGCTGCTGGAATGGCGTTATATTTTAAGATCACTCTCATTCTAGTCGATCCTAAAGCTGCTGTTGCAGGAATCGTGAATGTTCCGCTTACCGGTGTTGTAGTAGAAGCTGCTTTGGTCCATACGGTTTCACCAGCATCGGTGAATAAACCATTTTGGTTGTAATCGATGAATACGGCATACCCTTCTGCCCAAACAGTGCTAGTCCATGTTGGAGTAATGGTGATTGTATTGGCAGTTCCTCTAACGGCATTGGTTGATAAAGCCGTAAAGTTTTCATACCCTGCCGTACCTGTTGAAGTATTGCTGATGGTACCGAAAACTACTTTACCAATTCTCTCGTCGGTCGTAGTTGTTGCTGAAGCAGTACAATAGGTAATCGTTACGGCTGACGTAGTAACGCTTACAGTGTTACTGGCTATTGAAGCATTTCCGGCAGCGTCTTTTGCTTTTACAGTGAATGTATATGTTGTAGCAGCTGTTAAGCCTGTAACAGCATAAGTAGTTGCCGTTGTAGTTGAAGCTAAAAGAACACCGTTTTTGTAGACATCATATCCCGTAACGGCAACGTTGTCTGTAGCGGCTGTCCAAGATAAGTTGGTTGCCGTAGAAGTTGTTCCAGAAGCACTTAATGTAGGTGCTGTCGGAGCAGTTGTATCGGGCGTTAAGGTAGTAACGGTTACCGTGTTGCTGGCTACTGAAGCATTTCCTGCTGCATCTTTCGCTTTTACCGTAAAGGCATAAGCCGTTGAAGCCGTTAAGCCTGTCACTGCATAGGTCGTTGCTGTTGTAGTTGAAGCTAAAAGTACTCCATCTTTATAAACGTCGTATCCAGTTACCCCTACGTTATCGGTAGCGGTAGTCCAAGACAAGTTGGTTGCTGTAGTAGTAGTCCCAGCGGCACTTAATGTTGGTGCTGTTGGCGCTGTAGTATCAGGAGCAGGAGCTAACGTTGTTACACTTACTGTGTTGCTGGCAACTGAAGCATTACCTGCTGCATCTTTTGCTTTTACGGTAAATGCATAAGTAGTCGAAGCCGTTAAGCCTGTAACCGCATAAGTAGTAGCAGCCGTTGATGCTAATAACACTCCGTTTTTGTATACATCGTATCCAGTTACGGCCACATTATCGGTAGCACCAGACCATGACAATGAAGTAGTGGTTTGTGTAGTTCCTGATGCTGTTAACGTTGGTGCGGTAGGAGCTACTGTATCGGTTGAACCTGCTGTGATGGTAAAGTTGGTATTCGACACATCGAAGAAAATATGATTTGTTCCTTTTACCATAATGCGGTTGGTTGTTCC
>CANBOV010000169.1 GCA_947371275.1 Flavobacteriaceae bacterium
GGTTTTTTCAATAAATCAGAGCATTGGTTATAAATGGCTTCCGCAGAATCAGCATCCAATAAAGTAGTGATGCCAAAATAATTTTTCAATTCCAAATGAGTCCAATGGTACAAAGGATTTCTTAATGTATAAGGAACCGTTTCTGCCCATTTAGTAAATTTTTTATTATCGCTGGCATCGCCTGTAATAAATTTTTCATCCACACCATTGGCACGCATGGCTCTGTATTTATAATGATCGCCATCAATCCAAATCTGATATAAATTCTCAAATTGGCGGTCTTCGGCAATGTCTTTTGGAGACAAATGACAGTGGTAATCAAAAATGGGTTGGGCTTTTGCAAAATCGTGATACAGCGTTTTAGCTGCTTCACTATGTAACAAAAAGTCATCCGTAATAAATATATTTTCAGCCATAATTTATATTAAAATAAACTTCGTTCTATTCCCATTTCTAAACCTCTTAATTCAGCAAGACCTCGTAAACGACCAATTCCTGAATATCCTGGATTGGTTTTTTTGTTCAAATCATCCAACATTTGATGACCGTGATCGGGTCGCATCGGAATGATTCGTTTGGTTTCTTTTTGTTTTTTTAGAATCGATTTTACCACTTCATACATATCAACATCTCCTTCTAAATGGTTGGCTTCATAAAAATTTCCTTCTGCATCACGTTGGGTACTTCTTAAATGAATAAAATTCATTTTAGCACCATGACGATCAACAATTCCTGGCAAATCATTATCAGCAATAACGCCGTAAGAACCTGTACACATACAAAATCCATTGGAGGGAGAATCAATTGAGTTTAATAATTGAATCAAATCAGCTTCGGTACTGACCACTCTTGGCAATCCTAAAATAGGGTAGGGAGGATCATCAGGATGAATCGCCATTAATACACCAACACTTTCGGCGACAGGAATGATTTCACGCAAGAAATAATATAAATTTTCTTTCAATCTATTGGCATCAATTCCGTCATAGCCTTGAAGCACTTTTAAGAAATCTTCCACAGTATAGGACTCTTCAGCTCCTGGTAAACCTGCAATAATGTTTTGTTGTAATTTTATTTTATCGGCATCAGATAACTTTTCGAAAGTCGCTTTGGCTTTGGCTTTTTGAGCATCAGTATATGTATTTTCAGCTCCTGGTCTTTTTAAGATAAACAATTCAAAAGCTGCAAATTCATTAATGTCAAATCGTAATGCTTTTGAGCCATCAGGCATTTCATAGGACAAATCGGTTCTAGACCAATCTAATACAGGCATGAAATTATAGCACACAATATTAACGCCACAAGACGCCAAGTTTCTAATACTTTGTTTATAGTTTTCTATATATTTCAAATAATCACCCGATTGTTTTTTGATGTCCTCGTGAACCGGAATACTTTCTACAACAGAAAAAGTCAATCCCGCCGCTTCCACTTCATTTTTTCTCTTCATGATTTCGTCTACTTCCCACACTTGCCCATTTTTAATATGGTGTAATGCAGTAACAATTCCAGTTGCTCCGGCTTGTTTCGCGTCAGATAATTTTACAGGGTCATTGGGTCCGTACCATCTCCATGTTTGTTCCATAACTATTAGGTATAAATTAAATATTTTTTTAAACTCCGCTAAACGCGCTAAATCCTCCATCAATAGGAATAACTACACCCGTTACAAAAGAAGATGCGTCATCGCACAAATAAAGAGTGGTGCTGATTAAATCTTCAGGTTCTCCAAATCTTCCCATTGGAGTTTGATCTATAATGTTGTTCCCTCTTGGAGTTAAATTTCCGTCTGGAGTTGTCAATAAAGCACGGTTTTGATCTGTTAAGAAAAATCCTGGAGCCAAGGCATTCACGCGAATTCCCACTTTTGAAAAATGTACTGCCAGCCATTGCGTAAAGTTTGATACCGCCGCTTTTGCGCCACTATAAGCTGGTATTTTTGTCAATGGTGTAAAGGCATTCATCGAAGAAATATTCAAAATGCTACAACCTTTTTTGCCTATCATATCTTTAGAAAAAACCTGCGTTGGCAATAAAGTTCCGATAAAGTTTAAATTGAAAACGAACTTTATACCTTCGGCATCCAAATCGAAAAAAGTTTTGAAACCTTCGGTTGTATTTTGCAAGTCCTCTTCTAATAAAAATGGATTTGATGTGGTACCTAGTGGATGGTTTCCACCAGCACCGTTAACCAAAATATCGCAACTACCTAGTTTTTCATTAACTTCTTTTTTTGCTGCTTCTAAAGATTCTTTTTCTAACACATTTGCTGCAACTCCAATGGCTTTTCCGCCGGCTGCATTAATTTCATTGGCAACTGCATCTGCAGCTTCTTTTTTTAAATCCAAAAGGGCTATTTGGTAACCTTGTTTAGCCAAGGCTTTTGCCAATGTACCACACAAAACTCCTCCCGCACCTGTTATTACTACTGTTTTCATATGTTAGTTTTTTATCGATTGAATTAAAGCCAAAACTGTTTTCGTTTCCGATTCTATGGTTGCATAATCTTTATCTGCCATCAATTGTTTGCTAATTAATTTGCTTCCCATTCCTACAGCCGAAACTCCGGCTTTAAACCAGCCTCCAATATTTTCTTTGGTGGTATCTACACCACCTGTTGGCATGAACAATAATTTTGGGAAAAGATCTTTGATACCACTCAAGAAATCGGGTCCTAGCATATTGCCAGGGAAAAGTTTGATGAAGTGAATCCCAGCATTTTCGGCTGCTATAATTTCTGTTGGCGTCATACAGCCTGGGCTGTATAAAACTCCTTTGCTTTTTAAAAATGCAGCAACTTCTGGAACAAATCCAGGACTGATGAAAAAATCAACGCCTACAGCAAAATATTCTTCTGCTTGTTGCAGGTTTTTTATGGTTCCGATACCTAATAATAAATCAGGCATTTCGGCATTTCTCACTTCTACCATTTTAGTGAAATTCGACAAGGCGGTTTCACCACGGCTTGTATATTCAACCGCTTTAATTCCTGATCTGTAAATCGCTCTTAATACTTCTATTGTAACATTTTCGTCAGCATTAAAGTACAAAGGAAGCATTCCTTGTTGCACGATGGCGTCTGATACATTTTGAATCTTGCTCATTTTATTTTATTTGTTTTAATTCCAGTTTAATATTTTTTTAAATTCATAATCTTCGGGGTTCGGCAGATATTGTTGTGCGCTTTTATAATCTTTTTCTTGTATATAGAACATATTATTGATGAAAAGTTGTACCATATCTGAATTAATATCTACTAGTCTTGGAGGGATTTTCCCGTTTTGGTCTTCAAAATCCTTTAAAAATATAGGTGTAATGTCTCCTTTTGAATTGGCACTTACAATACAACCTGAAATACCTTCATCAAACAATTTTTTCACTCCAATACCCAGTAATGTGCATAGAGTTAAATCAAAAGCAATAGGATTACAACAACGTATTTCGTAACCAATTTCTACCGGCCTTGATTTTATATTTAAACCCAATTCCTTCAATTTAAGTTGTAATAAATAATTAAAAATATGCGATTTACTTACATTTCCTAATTCAGGATGCCCGTGTTCGTCATAAGTAAAATTAATACCTGAATTTAAAATTTCATCATCATCCATAAAATGAAAAACACCTTCACTTATTAGCGCAACTCCATATTCCAAACCTTTTATCTTACATTTAACAATCGATGAAATAATCATTTTGATAATTTTATCAAAAGTTATTTTGGAATTATTAAACATTTCTGGGATAATCATCATTTGAAAGTGACATGCCGAAGCAATGCCGAAAGCTAAATGACCTGCAGAACGTCCCATTGCAGAAACTACAAACCAGTTTTCGCTAGTTCTAGCGTCTTCATATACAGTGTTCCCAATACGAACCCCTTCATCTTTAGCTGTATGGAATCCAAAAGTGGGATTCCTGTCAGGTAAAGGCAAATCATTATCTATGGTCTTAGGAACATGAATGTGTTTGATATCAATATTTTT
>CANBOV010000170.1 GCA_947371275.1 Flavobacteriaceae bacterium
ATCTACGGAATTGCTGATAACTCATTGATTCTTGGTCAGCGTTTAGGAGAATTGTGTGGTCATGGACCAAGCATTGAAACCGATATCGCCTTAACCAATATTTCCCTTGATTTATTAGGGCAAACACGTAGTTATTTTCAATATGTAGCCAAATTGCAAGGTAATGGTGCTAATGAAGATACTGTGGCTTTCCTTCGATTGGAAAGAGAGTATAAAAACGTACTTTTAGTAGAACAACCGAATACTGATTTCGGATATTCTATTGCACGTCAATTTTTGTTTGATGTGTTTCATTTGGCATTATTAGAAGAATTGCTAAAAAGCAAAGATGAAATGTTGGCTGCAATTGCTAAAAAAAGCATAAAAGAAGTTCTGTATCACACGAGATTTTCTTCCGATTGGATTAAAAGATTGGGCGATGGAACTGAAGAAAGCCACAACAGAATCCAAACAGCCATCAACGATTTATGGATTTTTACGGATGAATTATTCCATCAAACCGATGCTGATAAAGCTATGGTTGCAGAAGGCATAGGAGTTGATGTTACACTTATAAAAGTAAACTATTATAAAAAAGTAAGTAGCATTTTAGAAGAAGCTACATTGCAAACACCTTCAATTGAATATTTCCAAAAAGGAGGAAAACAAGGCGTTCATAGTGAGCACATGGGCTTTATTCTATCAGAATTGCAGTACATGCAACGCACGTATCCAAACATGACTTGGTAATATGACAACTTCATTATTGCCCATAGAAAAAGAACTTTTTGAAATTTTGGAGACGGTTTCCGACCCTGAAATTCCAGTACTTTCTATAGTCGAAATGGGAGTAGTTCGTACTGCCAAACTAATAAACGGAATTGTTGAAGTAGAAATCACGCCAACTTACAGCGGTTGCCCAGCAATGGATGTCATAGGAGACGATATCAAAGTCGCGTTTCAACAAAAAGGTTATGAAGCCAAAGTGGATTTAATTCTTTCACCCGCTTGGACAACCGATTGGATAACATCAAAAGGCAGAATAGCTTTAGAAAAATATGGAATAGCATCACCTTTATCAGCTGATGCCGATAAAGAAGCGCTTCTAGGCAATAAAAAATTAGTGAAATGTCCGCAATGCGGTTCATTGAACACAAAATTAGTAAGTCAATTTGGTTCCACAGCATGTAAAGCATTTTTCCAATGCGAAGATTGTTTAGAGCCATTCGACTACTTTAAATGTTTAAAATAAATTCCCATGAAAATGGAAATCTTTTGAAATCTAACCCATAAAGAAGCTTAATTTCTTAATGGTTTAAAAAATAAAATAAGGTATGAGCAGTAATTCAATAGAACTAAAAATTGAAAACAATGTCGCGTGGATTTCACTCAACAGGCCCGAAGTTTTCAATAGTTTCAATCGTGAGATGGCGTTTCTGTTACAAGAAACTCTTGACAATTGTGCAAACGATTCAAATGTCCGTGCAATTGTAATTACCGGAAACGGAAAAGCATTTTGCGCCGGACAAGACCTAAAAGAAGTAACTGACCCTGAATTGAATCCAGGTTTTAGAAAAATATTGGAAGAACACTACAATCCAATCATCCAAAAAATTAGAACAATTGAAAAACCAATAATTGCAGCAGTAAACGGAGTAGCTGCTGGTGCTGGTGCTAATATTGCTTTGGCTTGTGATATAGTTGTAGCTTCTGAACACGCTAGTTTTATACAAGCTTTTAGCAAAATAGGATTAATACCAGATAGCGCTGGAACTTTCTTTTTACCAAGATTAATTGGTTTCCAAAGAGCTACTGCTTTAATGATGCTTGGAGACAAAGTGAACGCCGAAGAAGCACTTCAAATAGGTATGATATATAAAATTTATCCGACTTCTTTTTTTATTGAAGAAGTAATGACATTGGCAACAAATTTAGCCAACATGCCTACTAAGGCATTAGGTTTAACCAAAAGATTATTGAATCAATCAATGACCAATAATTTAGAACAACAATTGGCTTTGGAAAGCGATTTGCAAATTGAAGCAAGTTCGTCCAACGATTATAAAGAAGGAGTAACGGCATTCGTGGAAAAAAGAAAACCCGAATTTAAAGGAAATTAATATGAATGTTTCAATAATCGGCTCTGGAACCATGGGAAGCGGCATCGCACAAGTTGCTGCTACTTCAGGTTGTGCCGTAAAACTATTCGATTTGAATCAAGGGGCTTTAGACCAAAGTAAAAAGGTTCTTGAAATCACTTTATCTAAATTAGTCGAAAAAGAAAAAATCGATGCCACTGAAAAATCCCGAATCCAAAACAATATTTCTTACGTCAACACATTAAAAGACTTATCCGCTTCGGATTTAGTAATTGAAGCCATCGTAGAAAATCTCGAAGTCAAGCGAAAGGTGTTCTCGGAACTAGAAACCCTAGTCTCAGAAAATACAATACTCGCATCCAACACATCATCACTATCAATAGCTTCCATTGCAGCTTCTTGTCAAAAACCAGAACGCGTCATTGGAATTCACTTTTTTAATCCAGCACCTTTAATGCAATTGGTTGAGGTGATTCCGGCAGTGCAAACGAGCGAAGAAGTGCTGCAAAAATCAGTGCAAATTATCACCGATTGGAAGAAAGTAGTGGCTGTTGCAAAAGACACACCTGGATTTATAGTAAATCGTGTTGCAAGACCTTTTTACAGCGAAAGTTTACGCATTTATGATGAAGGAGTAGCTGACTATGCCACCATAGATTGGGCATTAAAAACTATCGGAGGATTCCGAATGGGACCTTTCGAATTAATGGATATGATTGGTCATGATGTCAATTATATAGTAACAGAAACCGTATTCACAGCCTTCTATTTCGATTCAAAATTCAAACCATCATTCACACAAAAACGTTTGTTGGAAGCTGGGTTTTTAGGAAGAAAATCAGGAAGAGGTTTTTATAATTACAGTCAAGAATTACCAGCTCCAACAGAAGATGCTGCTTTAGCAAAAACTATTTTCGAAAGAGTAATCGTAATGCTAATCAATGAAGCAGCCGATACACTTTTTTTAAATATCGCATCAGCCAAAGACATCGACAACGCCATGACCAAAGGAGTAAATTACCCAAAAGGCCTACTTGCTTGGGCAGACGAACTCGGAATCAATTGGTGTGTAGAAAAACTTGACGAATTATACAACGAATACCACGAAGATCGATACAGATGCAGTCTAATTTTGAGAAGAATGGCTAAAGAAAATAAAAACTTTTTCTAAATGGAAGGAACAAAAATACCATACAAAATGCTTTCTCAAGATGCCTACAGCCAATGGCTCGGTATCGAAATTCTTGAATGTGAAATCGGTCGATGTAAATTGGGTATGACGGTTCGCAAAGAAATGCTCAACAGTATGAACAAAGCTCATGGCGGAATAACCTATTCGTTAGCAGACACTGCTTTTGGTTTTGCAGCCAATACACATGGACGGTTTTCGGTTTCCATCGAAACCTCCATCAATCATATCGAAGCAGTTAGTGAAGGTGATTATCTAACCGCTGAATCAGTTATCGAAAAAGTTAATAATAAATTAGGATTTAATATCATTGAAGTAAAACGAGGCGATGAGTTAGTAGCGCTTTTCAAAGGAGTAGTGTATAGAACACAAAAGGAATGGGAGTAGATAATTATGAATTAGTAATGATGAGTTATGAGTGAAAGTATTATAAAAATTAAGAGTTTTGAATTAGCAATTTCAGGAGTTAATTTTTATAAATATTTAGTTTCTGAAAAGAAGGAGTTTGTAATGAGTAAACAGTTTTTAAGATCAATAACTTCAGTTGGAGCTAATGTTAGAGAAGCTGTAAATGCTCAAAG
>CANBOV010000171.1 GCA_947371275.1 Flavobacteriaceae bacterium
GCAACAAATTAAATTGTCGCAATTTGCTGCAATTTCACAAGGTTCTGGACCTAGTCAATTGGAGCGTAGAGATAAAACGGCATCGGTTACTGTACAAGGACAAAACGTTGGAGTTCCAGCTGGTACAATTGTAAACAAATGGCAAGAAAAACTAGAAAAACTAGAAAAACCAACTGGAGTAAATTACATTTGGGGCGGTGATCAAGAAAACCAAAGCGAAGGTTTTGGTACACTAGGAATTGCTTTACTAGCTGCTATTATATTGGTTTACCTTGTTATGGTTGGATTGTATGATAGTTTTGTACATCCATTTGTAGTTTTGTTTGCTATACCGCTATCGTTTATTGGTGCAATGTTAGCACTAGCATTAACAAATAATACTTTGAACATTTTTACCATTTTGGGAATCATTATGCTCATCGGATTGGTATGTAAAAATGCAATTATGTTAGTCGATTTTACCAACCAAAGAAGAAAAGCGGGAGAAACAATTAGAACGGCATTAATCCAAGCGAATCATGCTCGTTTGCGTCCAATTTTGATGACAACAATTGCCATGGTTTTTGGTATGTTCCCTATTGCATTGGCTTCTGGTGCTGGTGCCGAATGGAAAAATGGTTTGGCTTGGGTAATTATTGGGGGATTAATCAGTTCCTTATTTTTAACCTTAATTATTGTACCCGTAATTTATGAAATTATGGAAAAAATTATTCGCAAATTCTCAAAAGAAGAAAAAACAAATTACGAAGCAGAAATGGTTGCTGATTATGTTCACAAAGAATTGAGCGAAGATGGAGTTAATCCAAAACACAATCATTAATCCATAAAACAAAAAACCATTTAAAAAAATGGAATCAGAAACCCACAATTGTCAAATAAAAGGCATTTGTGGGTTTTTTTATTGTTGCCATAATGGAATACCCAAGTGTTGTGTTATTTTTTAAGCAATTGTCGTTTGGCTTCTCCTACTACAAATGCTACTGAATTGGCAATGTTATAGCTTCTAATTAAGTTGGACATAGGAATTGTTAAATGGTTGTCAAACAACGCCAAAACGGAAGCACTCAACCCCACACTTTCTTTTCCAAAAACCAACCAATCTCCTTCTTGAAAAGAAGCGTCGTAAATGGATGTTTCAGCATGCGAACTCATTAGAAAAACTCTGGAAGAATCAGGAATTATAGCCATCCATTCTGCTACATTTTGGTATTGTGTTACGTCCAAATGCACCCAATAATCCAAACCAGAACGCTTGAGATTTTTATCATTAATTTCAAATCCAAAAGGATGAATCAAATGAAGTCGACTTTGGGTACCAACACACAATCGGCCAATATTTCCAGTATTATTAGGTATTTCTGGTTCAACCAGTACAATGTTGAGCATTTTTTTATTTTTTTAAACAATCTCTTATAAGTTGATAGAGTAACAGAAGTAATTCATCCCTTAATTTATTGACTTTGATAAAAGTACAAAAATGAGGAATTACTAAAATAAAATAGTAACACCAAAAAACAAAATAATCTTTTTCATAATTTAACTTTTTTAATAAAACAAAAATTAACTTTTTTCTTTATCGGAATCCAAATTTCTTCTTCAGAGTTGGGGTCATTTTTTTTGTATTTATCTCTAAGAATCTCAAATTGAAGTCTGATGTCTAATTCATATTCTGATGCAGGCAACCATTCGGTATAAATAGCGTTAAAGAATGCTGGTGCATTCGATTGATCGCCTTTGTATTGAAAAACAGCATACAAACCTTCTATAATCTCCAAGGTTTCCATTTCTTCTGGAACAAATTCAAAATTAGAAACAGGAACAGCAGCCCATTTCACAAAAGGTTCATGCAATCCAAATGAAAACCCAATGGGATTGATTTGAATATTATATAAATCTGTTTCAATTGCATTTTGAATTTCTTTTTGACGAGGCATAAAACTGCTCCACAATTCAAAAGCACGATAATTGGCATAGGTAAAGGAAAGATTCTTGCCTATGAATTTTGTAGTTGGAAAGGTTTTGATTTGTGGGTTCATATTTCAAAAATATAAAAACCTTCCATTACTGAAAGGTTTTTATCTTTATTTTAATTCTATTCTTACATATTTCGTCTATACTGACCACCAACCTCGAACAACGCATTGGTTATTTGGCCTAACGAACAAACCTTAGTAGCCTCCATTAATTTTTCAAAAATGTTTTGGTTACTAATCGCTGCATCTTGTAATATGGCAATGTGTTCAGCTACTTTTTCGGCGCTGGTTTTTTGCAAGTTGGTTAACATATCAATTTGATATTGTTTCTCTTCTTCGGTGGCACGAATTACTTCGGCAGGAATTACGGTTGGAGAACCTTTAGAACTTAAGAATGTATTTACACCAATAATTGGGAATTCTCCTGTGTGTTTCAAAGTTTCATAATACAACGATTCTTCTTGAATTTTACTTCTTTGATACATGGTTTCCATAGCTCCAAGAACACCGCCACGCTCTGTGATTCGGTCAAATTCTTGCAACACAGCCGCCTCCACCATATCGGTTAATTCTTCAATAATGAACGAACCTTGAATTGGATTTTCATTTTTCGCTAAACCTAATTCTTTATTGATAATCAACTGGATTGCCATTGCTCTACGAACTGATTCTTCCGTTGGTGTAGTGATGGCTTCGTCATACGCATTTGTGTGTAACGAATTACAATTGTCGTAAATAGCATACAACGCTTGTAAAGTTGTACGAATATCGTTGAAATCGATTTCTTGTGCGTGTAACGAACGACCTGAAGTTTGAATGTGGTATTTCAACATTTGAGCTCTTTCGTTGGCACCATATTTATTTTTTAAAGCTTTCGCCCAAATCTTACGCGCCACACGACCAATCACAGCATATTCTGGATCAATTCCGTTGGAGAAAAAGAACGATAAGTTAGGTCCGAAATCATTGATGTTCATACCACGACTTAAATAGTATTCCACGTAAGTAAATCCATTTGCCAACGTAAATGCCAACTGCGTAATTGGATTAGCTCCTGCTTCGGCAATATGATACCCAGAAATAGAAACCGAGTAGAAATTACGAACATTTTGTTTGATGAAATATTCTTGAACATCACCCATCAATCTTAATGCAAATTCAGTAGAGAAAATACAAGTGTTTTGCGCTTGATCTTCTTTTAAAATATCCGCTTGAACCGTTCCACGAACTTGAGCTAGCGTTTTCACTTTAATGTCATTATATACATCCAAAGGCAATACTTGGTCTCCTGTTACTCCAAGAAGCATCAAACCTAAACCATTGTTGCCTTCTGGCAAATCGCCTTGGTATTTTGGTCTAGCCGTTCCTTTTTTCTTGTAGATTTCGTTGATTTTTTCTTCTACTTCAACTTGAAGTTGGTGTTCAACAATGTATTTTTCACAGTTTTGATCAATGGCAGCATTCATAAAGAACCCTAACAACATTGGAGCTGGACCATTAATGGTCATCGAAACCGACGTCATTGGATGACTCAAATCAAAACCAGAATATAATTTTTTAGCATCGTCTAAACAACAAATAGAAACTCCGGCATTTCCAATTTTTCCATAAATATCAGGACGAATGTGTGGGTCGTTTCCATATAAAGTTACACTATCAAAAGCAGTAGAAAGACGTTTAGCTGGCAATCCCGC
>CANBOV010000172.1 GCA_947371275.1 Flavobacteriaceae bacterium
ATGCTATTTGTACTTCTTTTGGAGCTTTGCTCTGTGCAAAAGTTGTTGCTGAACTACCTATAATAGCCAATGCAACGAAAAATATTTTTTTCATTTTTTTTTGAATAATTTAAATTTAGTAAAAGTCTTATTTTCCTTTTTATAAAAGGATTAACTATGTTAAATTACACAAAAATAGGAGGTCGGAAAATTGAAAAAATTGGATTGTGTGAATACATAGAATTTTCATAATCAGGAATTAAAACCTTATTTGAAATAATGATTTTAACTGATTTGAATTCTATATTTTTTATTTCTTGAAAAATTTGATTCGTTATATGATGAATTGTTAAGTCAATACTTTTGTGTGGTTTCTGCTCATCACCATTTTCGTGTTTATCAAATAGACTATCAATGTTTATTAAATGGTCTGTAACAAAATCAAAAGCGGTCATATCTTTATCTTCTGTCGCCTTACAATGGTCATACATTTTAGGTAAATCTCCAATTACAGAAAAATCTCCCATTGGTAAAAAAATCGTTCCCAACGAGTAAAAAGTAATTAGAAATATTTTTAATATGTTTTTCATTGTTGTTAAAACGAAAAAAAAAGTTTTTTATTACAAGTTTAAAATATCTTTTTTGTACTGCATTGGCGTTTTTCCAGTTACTTCTTTAAAACTTTGATAGAATGTAGATTTGCTTTTAAAGCCACATAATTCGCCAATTGCATCTAATGTTAAATGAGAATTCTCATTATTTTTTAGCATCTTGCATACTTCGTTTACGCGAAATTCGTTTATGAAACCATAAAAATTTTGGTTGTTATGATGGTTTAAAACATTTGAAACAGTACTCGATTTGCATTGACAAATTTCTGTAAGTTTTTGTAAATTCAGATTTTTATCTAAAAACAATTTTTCTTCTAAAACTGCCTTTGAAAGCTTTTCATAAATTAGAGTTGCTTCTTCATTATTTAATGTCGATTGTTCCGTTTTTGCATTTAATTTTGTTTCAATTTCTTCTAAAACTTGTAAGTCAGTTTCTCTAAAAACTTGAGTTTGTTTTAATGTAAAATAGGTTAAAACATAGATAGAAATTATCAAAAGCATAGAAACCATTTTGGCAATCATTTCACTAAAATCAAAAAGAATTCTTCCTGTACCAACAATCCATAATAGCGAAAATGCAATTAAAGAGTAAATTGCCCATTTGTTTACCGCATTATCTGCAAAAACTAATTTCACATCTTTTTTGTATTTAATAATGGTATAAAACGATGCTAAAATCATAACTAATCCATTTATGGATTTTAACCAAAAAAGCAAATAAAAATTTTCAGGAATTGTGTTTTCTGAAAGTTCATATTGTTGAATTTTATATGTCGAACTACTTATGAAAAAAGGGAAAAGGATTACAAACCCAATAATGAATGGTATTAGAAGTAATAAATGTTTTTTTGAATAATGTATTTGACCATACAACAGCGCATAAATATAAAGAAAAATAGAAGGTGCAAATAAGAACGGTAATAGTTCCCAAACCCTAATTAAATAAGAAAACTGTTTGTAGTTATTGGGCAAAAAATAAGTTAGAGCCATTGTTGTTGCGATGAGCAATAGCAAAGTCCCTAACCAACGTTGCGCGACTACATTTTTGTTGGATTTGTTGAATAAAAAGTATAATGCTAACAGAAGAGCTTGTATAATACCACCTAAAAAAAATGCGTTCATAATTCCTTGTTTAAGAATTTAAAATGTTTTTTCTAAAACAATTTGAATGATTTCTTTAGTAGATAAAATTTCCTTTTGCTTCCAAATGAGTTTTCCATTGGTGAAAAGTAGTAATGCGGGTTTATCTATTGCATTATGTTCAGCTGCTAACTCTTGATAATTATCTGCATCAATAGAAATAATAAATATTTTTTGACCAATATATTTTTTGACTTTATCTAATATCATTTTTTGCAAAAAGCAAGGATCACAATATCGAGAGGATATGCTCACTAATACAGGGGTTTCGGTATTAATTATTTGGTTAAAATCTATTCCATTCATATTTGCCTGAAATTAAAAACTTCATAGAAAGTTTTTTTTATAAACTTTTGTCAAGATTAATATTTTCAATGAAATTTTCTTTACTAAATGATTTAAATTATTTCTAAAACAATTTTTAAGTTTGTTTTAAATTATAGTAAACTAAAAATACAGTTGTAAAAGTAATGTAATTTATTTTAAAAATAAATAGTTGTTCGGTAATCTAAAATTTTGTTAATGTATAAATTTAAAAGCATCTCAATTTTACTTGAAATGCTTTAAACAAAACCATTTACAAACTAAAAAATTAATTAAAGAATTTAATTAATGTTATTTTCTTGTACCTCCATGTCCTAATGCTACCACATATAGTATTTTTACGTTTAAAAATAGAAACATAAAAAACTGAATGAACGGATTGTGCATTATAAATTTTTGAAATCTTGTTATTTTTTTTGCCATGATATTTTTTTTTATTCTGGTATAATCCACCAAAAAGGTTTAAGTTTTGCTTTGTAAATAAAAGCGTAATGAAGTGATAATTTTACCCAATGTCCTGCTAGTCCAAGTGCTCCAAACGTTTTGTTTAAATCTCGACCGCCTGAATTTGGATATTTAACATAATCAGGAACGATAGGATAGGTAGTGATGCTTATTCCTTTTCCTTTTAACATTCCGTAACCAGATGAAGCAATACAAGCGGCGCCCATATTTCCCATAGAGCCTTTGTGATGCAAACTTTCTTTACCTAATTTGATACTATCAATGATATTATCAGCTACTAATTTGGCTGTAATTCCAGAAGGCATTCCAGTTCTTGGTGGCGCAGGAAAAATATCAGTTCCGTTTTTACTTTTTCTTGGTTTTGAAATAGTATGTGGTGGAGCGAAGGCTATTCCTGGTGCAAAAATATTATGATAGCTTGGGTTTTGATATGTTTCTGGCCAATCTTGAACCGTCCATTCTTCATAAGGTCTTGGCGTATAGTCTGCATCGACTATCATGAATCCTTTGAAAAGTTTGTCAGTAATATCAAATTTGTTTTTATCAAAGGCTTTAAAACCATGACCTGAAAAGGCAGGTATGAGCATTGCAAAATCAAATTCTTCTGATTTGTATTCCCCTTCAAGATTTTCATAATGAGCTATTCCATTTTCAACTTTGTTTACACCTGCTCCCAAAATCCATTTGATACCTCTATCCGCAAAAACCATTTCTACTAATACATCTGATGCCATTGGTTTTCCGCCCACGCTCATCAACATACCATCCATTCCGAAATCACCCAATTTGTATTCGTTAGAAATCCAAGTAATTTCTACTTTATCACGTACTTTATGTCGGCGTAATTCTTGTTCAACATTTAAAATGTATTCAAAAGCCGCACCTTGGCAAGTAGCTTTAGGATGTCCGGTACCAATAAGTATTTTGGCTTTTTCGGAAGTATTTGATTTTTTTAATTTTCTGATTAAATTATTTAATCCTTGCCATGCGTGTTCTGCGTGATCGTATGAACAAACCGAAAAAGCTTTATTTGTCCCGGGATTTAACCCTTCAGTTAAGTCGAAAGCTAGTTTTGGACCTGTAGCATTTATTAGATAATCGTAAGTTACTTTTTCTTGTTTGCCTTTATCGTTGCCATAAATATATTCAACCATTACATAAGGTTTTTGATTAGGAAAATCACCTTCTGGATGGAATGTAACTACTTTGGCTTGTTTGTAGCCAATATTGTGTTTTTTATATAACGGAATTAAAGGGAAGAAAACATCTCTAGCTTTCATTCGGCCTATTCCTACCCAAATATTTGATGGAACCCATTGATAATTCCTGTTGGGTGAAATTACCAACACCTCATGTTCTTTAGATAATTTTCGTCTTAAATGAGTGGCGGCAGTATGACCTGCAATTCCTGCTCCAAGTATTACTATTTTTGACATATGTATTAATTTTTATCAAATTTATATTTGTTTCAAAAACCGCACAGCAACAATTGTTACATAAAAAAAGTGCTCGATTACTCAAGCACTTCCTCACCAAATTAAACTAAAATTAAGATTTTTTTTCTTCTTTTTTAGCCGCACAACAACCACCTTTTTTCTCTGTTGCTTCAGATGAGCATCCTTTTTTCTCTTCTCCAGCACAACATTTTTTGCCATTTACAGAACATTCTTTTTTAGCTTTTTCTTTTTTCTTTTGCACTGGCTCTTGTTCTTGCGCATTAACATTCATTGAAAATAAGAAAGCTACTAAAGCCATCATTAAAACTGATTTTTTCATTTTTGATTATTTATTAAATTTATTTAAGATACTAATTTTATGTTTTATTAATTATTTCCACAACTACCACTAGTTTCACTCAAAATACTATTATATTCTTCTAAAGAAATAAATTGCGGTGTATAAGCAGAACTGTTTGCTGAAAGTTGACCAGTAAATGATCTGATATGGTTTTTTGAACCACAAGTAAGATTTCCATAAACTTTTAATAAGTCTTGTTTTGATGTATTGACAATAAAATCGTCAATATCGTTAATGTCTAAATCTTCAATTGTTGCACCCACTTTTAATGCATCAATTAATGAAATATTTACTTGAATTGTCAAATTGTTATACAATGATTGCAGTTCTTGGTTGTTAAACACACCAATCTGTGCTGAAGCTGAATCTGTAACGCCATACTTATTTAGCATTTTCAAAACGGCATCCATATGCTTTTGCTCACTTTGTGAAATATCATTAAAAATAGCAGTTTGATATTTAGTGTAGGCATACATGTAAACATCACGTGCCAATTTTTCTTCTTCTCTTACAAATTTTAAATTATTTGTTTCATTTTCAGTCAATGGAACTAAATTCTCATTTTTATCATTAGAACAGTTGCTTAACATTATTGCTGTTATAAAAGCAACGAAAATTGTTTTTTTCATGGTTATATTTTTTAGAATTACTATTTGTTAAATATATTGAAGCAACTTTATAAAGATGGTATCATTTATTACTTAAAATGATATTTAACAAAAGATTAATTAAATTTTAGTTTCTAACTACTTTTTTCGAAACGTAATATTTATTATCTAACACAAATGTGATAATAACACTATTGGCTTTTGCATTTTTTAAACTGAAAGTCATTGCATTATTACCAACATGCAGACCATCAATTTCCCCATCATCAAGCAGTTTTCCATCCATTGATGTAATGAAGTAATCTAAAGTGGCTACATAAGGAATATTGAATTGAATTCTAACAGTGTCGTCTTTTGTTGGGTTAGGCGAAACGGAAAAGGTAAATGGATTATTTCCATCCATAGTTGCTACATTCAAGCTCGGATTATATATTAGCTTCACCTCATAAATTGTTGGATCGGCAGCAGTAGTCGTGGTTTGGTTGTTTGTGAAAGCACTGATAGTAGGACTTTGAATTCCGCCATAAAGATGACCAATAACAAACTCTGTTGCCGTAATGTCATTCAATTTAATAACTTCATTGGTATAATGCGACAAGTTTGTGTTTGGAATAAATTCGGCACCAGCACCTTTTAGATTTGGCATTTCGACAGGAAAATTATGTTCAGACAAAGTACCATCTGCCAATCGAGTGGTTCTACTAATAGTTTTTACAAAGGGCACATTGTTATCTTGTATCAAAGTAGTTCCGTTGTAATAATATTGACTAATTCCGCCAAAAAACAAGTTGTGCATTCGGTTATTAGTTTGGTCATAAATACCTACTTTACCAGAATGATAATTGCTTAAATATTGATTAAATTGTGTTTGCGGATAATAACCGCTACTGGTTATATCCACTGGATACAGAAATGGTAAATCGGCATTGATTTGAAAAACACCCGATGAAATTGTGTAACCTTCTTCGCCGTTAGGAAAAACTTGTGGTACTAAATTATAATCTCTTCGATGCAAATTCACAACATCTGTAACCGCTGAATAATTACCAAAACTTAATTGTGTACCAGAGTTGTCAATAGTAAATTTTTGAATTTTTGAAAGATAGGTTTGCACAAAAGTTGGGTTGTTCATTGGATTATATCTTCCTGTAAAAATTTGTCCTCCAACCAAGTAAAATTCGTTTCCAATTTTGCCTAATTGCCCACCTGAATTTTGAAAAATTGGGTCAGAAATTTGTTTAAAATAACTTGTAATTGGATTTCCTGTAACAATTGCATTTATCAAATTTGGCACATCTATACTTGTTAATTTATCAAATGTAATGTGATCATTTGCTGTTGCTGAAAAAGCATAACCCCCAATAATATAAAGTGTGTCTCCATCTTGATGGAAATTCATGTTGGTCGATTGTAATTGCTCTTTAATAGTAGTAGGCAGCACATTTAAAGAAGCCGTCCAGAATTGTTGTGTATTCACATCAATAACATAGATGTCGGTATTGTTTTGATTTTCAGGAAATGAGTTGAAAGGTTGTCTGGCGTGAATACCGTCTTTTCTTCCACCAAATATGAGCCATTTCCCGTTGTGTTGCGCAAAAGCATAGGAATGCAATCCTGGAAGATTTGCTATTGTAATTGGTGTGAGTTGCACATTGTATGGAAATGTATTTTGTGCTAATACTACTTTGCTTGAAAATAGCAGTATGGCTAGTATGATATATTTTTTCATTGTATTAACTAATAAGTTACACCATTACTTTGAATATAAAATACTCAAAATAATAGGTTTAAATTTGTTTGAACTTTAATTATACTATTGAAAAAATCTTGGGAGGTTGCCAAATGGAGTTTTTATATTGTGAAATAAAAACTTTTTTGTAAGTGGAATTTTCTTTTTTTGCTATTTCAATAAAAGCAGTTTTAATACAATTATCAAATGATTGGGGAGTTTCATAATGAACCGGATTAAAACTCAAATTCATTATTATTTTTCCTTTTTCGCAACCATAAGGTTCTTGGTTACTTGAATTACTATTATGACAGCAAGAATTATTTTGTTCGACAAATTGCATTCTTATTGCTCTAACTGACGGAAGTGTTGTTAAAGCAACTAGATAAAAACAAAATAAAAATGCAAATAATTTCATTTTTCAAAAGTATTGAAAAAAACATTGAATTATTGTAACTTTTATTACAATTAAAAAAAATAACAATCAGCAAATTTGTAATAGCTTTTTTTTACGTATAGCAATATAAATACTTTTTAAACAATGATATTTATCATAGTTTTTTATTTAAAGTAAAAAGTACCATTAATACATCTATTATCACCATTGGAAGAATGTTCCTTTATTTCAATTTTGTAAAATCATTTTAAACGTGATTAATTATGAAATTTCAAATAAAAAAAATGTTGAATCCTAAAGTAATAAAAACTTTTTTGTTACTAATTGTTTTGTTCCAGCACACGATTATGTCGGCTCAATCAGATAATGGAGTTAGTTTTTTTCCTAATAAATCAATTGGTTTGATAGGTGTTTTAACGGTTTTTGTGTTTTTTATTGTTGGGTTTGTATTTTTCTTAGTTTTAAGAATAATTACAAAAACAAATGTTAACCAAGAATATTCGAATCTTGATGAAGAACATAAATTTAAAAAATATTTAACCAATCTAAATTCTTCTCAAATAGAAGAATTAAAAAAGAAGCGAAATCAAATCAATAAAATTGTTTCCATCTTTATATTAGGTTTTATTTCATTAATACCACAATTTACATTTGCTCAAACAGCACCTGCAAAAAGAGATGATATTTTTTCTCAACCTGGAGTAGTCATCACATTAGTTTTGATTTTTATTCCTTTATTTTTTGCTTTACTTTATTTAGCGACAAAAGTTTACAAGGGTTTTAATAATTATTTCAATTTTCAAAAAATTAAAGAAGCCGAGGAATTTGCAGCTTATATTTCGGAAACAGAAAATATTCCAGCCGATAAAAAGTTAGATGAAATCAAGCAAAAACTGGAATACAATATAGGTTCAAATGAATTATCGGGCAATAAAGAAGCTAATGATGCTAAAGGATTACTAAAAAACATAAGTTCTGAAACCAATTATCGCTTTTTTGCCTCAAAAAGACCACCTGTAAAACGTCCTAAAATAGATCCTGAATTGACAAAGTTAGTTCTATGGTTTTTAGGAACTGCTGTTTTTTGGCTTTTTGTCGGAAGTAGTATCGGTGAATATGTTGGTATTAAATTTGTTGCACCTGATGCAGATACTTACAGTTGGCTAAGCATTGGAAGACTGCGAGCAGTACATACAAATTTAGTATTCTGGGCATGGGCAACAATCGGAATTATGGGTTTGGGATATTACATCGTTCCTATGGTAAGTAATACTCCTTTAAACAGTATAAAAAATGGGTGGAAAGCACTAATTGCGGTCAATTCAGCAATGCTTGTTGGTGCAATTACCATTATGGCTGGCATTAATAATGGTGGTGGAGAATACCGAGAGATTATTTGGCCCATAATGGCTGTTTGGGCTTATGGTTTATTGCTCACAGTTATTAATTTCATAAAAACTATTGCAAAACGAACTACTCACGAGATTTATATTTCTAATTGGTTTATAGTAGCCTCTTATATATTCATACTTATAGTTGCTTTTCTTGCCTATATTCCGATGGGACAAGATGGCATTGGAGAAACCATAGTGCAAGGATATTATATGCACCAAGCGGTTGGAATGTGGTTTATGTTTTCTATGTTGGGTGTTCTATATTATATACTTCCTCAACAACTTAACAAACCTATTTATTCGTATAGTTTGGGTGTTTTAGCATTTTGGTCACAAATTCTTTTTTATACGACTATTGGAACCCATCATTTTGTTTTTAGTGCTTTGCCTTGGTGGCTTCAAACTATAGCTATTGTTGGAAGCGTTGGAATGCTAATTCCAGTAACATCTGGAACTATAAATTATTTAATGACATTTAAAGGTTCTTGGAGTAAGGTTAGTAATAGTTATTCGTTGCCTTTTCTTTTAGTTGGTGTTATTTATTATTTCACAGGTTCATTTCAAGGCACAGCTGAAGCATTTAGATCTACCAATTTAATTTGGCATTTTACTGATTTTACCATTGCCCATTCGCACATAACTATGTATGGTATCATTACTTTTCTATTATTTGGAAGTATCTATGCTATTGTGCCACGACTTACAGGTCAAGAGCCACCGCAATTAGGAGTTGGAGCACATTTTTGGTTGGCATTAATAGGATTACAATTTTATACTATACCACTAATGATTGGTGGTACACTAAAAGGATTAATGTGGGCAGAAGGAAAACCATTTATAGACAGTGTTGTAATGATGGGTCCATATTGGCTTTGGAGAGCAATTGGCGGTTCATTAATGTGGCTTTCTCATATCGTTTTGGTTTATAATATGTACAAAATGATAAGACCAAATACTGAAATTGATGTTAAAGAAAAAGCATTTGAATTAATCAATCAAAATTTGGAAACTAATTCTGTTGAACCTAAACTATAAATACCAATGAATATATTTAACGATCATAAGAAACTATATATAATTGCAACCGTTTTGTTTGGTGTATTAACCCTTTTTGTTGCTGTTTTTCCATCATTATATAACGAAACCATAAGTCAACCATTATACGGAAGTATTCCTCTTACTGAAGAACAAGAAGCAGGAAGACAAGTATATATTAGCAACGGTTGTATTAGTTGCCACACGCAACAAGTTAGAGATGTTGATATGGATAAAACTTGGGGTGATAGACCTAATGTTGCTGCCGATTATGCTTTGAGTACACGAAAAAGTATCTGGCAAAACGCAGGAACACTAATGGGAACAGAAAGAACAGGTCCAGATTTATCTAACATTGGAGCAAGACAACCCAGTCAAGATTGGCACTTGGTACATTTATACAATCCAAGAACTGTAGTACCTCAATCGATTATGGCTCCTTTTCCTTGGTTGTTTGAAATTAAAGACAAAGCAGAAAAAGGTGATGTAAAAGTAAATGTACCTGAAGAATTTATGCACGGTCAAAAAGGCGTTGTTGTAGCCACAAAAGATGCATTAAATTTAGTTGCTTATCTGCAAACTTTGAAACAAGTCAAACTACCAGATGGAATGCCTACACCTGAATTTCTTTATAAAAAAGTAAAAACTGAAACCAATACTGCGACTGGATCGGCAAAACAGGAGTTGAACGGAAGTGATTTATATGCCGCTAATTGTATGGCTTGTCATCAACAGAATGGAGAAGGATTGAAAGGAGCATTTCCTCCATTAAAAGGAAGTAAAATTGTATTGGATGATAATCCCGAAATTATGGTCGGTATCATAATGAATGGATATAACCCAAGAGAAGAATATGGTGTTATGCCTCCAGTAGGTACAAATGCAAATTTATCTGCCGAAGAAATTGCAGCCATCATGAATCACGAAAAGTCAAGTTGGGGAAATAATGCTAAAAAAGTAACTCCAGATCAAGTTAAAAAATTAATGGATCTCGCCAAACTGAGTGCTCCTAAACCGTAAGTAAAAATGAAAAAAATTCAATATTCAATACTTTTTACATCACTATCGATTGCAACGTATGCGTGTCCGATGTGTGAAAAACAACAACCAAAAGTTTTACGAGGTATTACTCACGGTGCAGGTCCAGAAAGCAATTTAGATTATGTTATTGTTTGGACAATGGTAGTGATTGTTTTAACAACCCTATTTTTTGCATTAAAATATCTCATAAAACCAAAAGAAAACGAAGCTAATCATATAAAAAGAAACCTTTTAATTTTTGAATAATATGGATAGTAAAAGCAAAGTGATTATATTTGTTGATAATGAAATTCAACCAGTAGGAGAATTTGAAGCTCCGGTAAATTTTGAATTAGATACTCGAAAGCTTGTAGATGGATTACACCAATTAAAAATAGTGAGTAAGGACCCAACAGGAAAAGAAGGTATAAAAATTGTTCCTTTTACAGTTAGAAATGGACCAGCAATTGCCATCGATGGTTTGAATGATAATGATGTGGTTGACGGAGTTTTACCATTAATGATTAATGCTTATGGTAAAGGAAATCAAAAACAATTTTTAATTGATGGCAGTGAAACGCCCAAAAGTGTTCCGTCTTGGTTATTTGCGGCAATAATTGCTTTTGTTGCTTGGGCAATTTATTTTACAATAACTTCTTTAGGATAGATCAATATGTGTGAAATTAAAAATATAAAATGTAATGAAGTAACTCAAAATGAGTTAAAGTTTGCAGTTTACCACACTTCTGACTTTTTGCCTTTTATGCAAAAATTAAATATTCCGCACCGTCATAATTATTTTATGATTTTACTCAACGAAAAGAATTTTGGATCTCAATTAATTGACTTTAAGGAATGTATTATAGAACCACTTTCTGTCACTTGCTTACACTACGGACAAATACATCAATGGTTAGATTACAGTACAATAGATGGATATATTTTAGTATTTGAAGATGATTTTTTTGCGCTTCGTTATCAGAATTATCAACTGAGTGAATTTTCATTTTTGACTTATCGTCATCAGCAACCTTACGAGAAAGTATCTGAAGAAAAATTTTTACAATGGAAGACAATTGCTTTGTGGATGTTGCAGGAAAGCGCTAATAATCACAAAGATTTTGAAAAAAGTTTACGATCATTACTTAACTTATTGTTGATAGATTTAAATCGCCTTTTTGAGCCAAATTCTTTAAATTCTGAATTAAAACAATCGTTACAACTCATTCATCATTTTGAAGAGCTGATAGACAAATACTATAAAGAAAAGCATTTTGTAAAAGATTATGCTTCAATGATGTATGTTCGTCCAAATTATCTTAATGCCGTTTGTAATGCTGTTTCGAGTATATCGGCTGGTGATTTAATTAGGAATAGAATTTTGCTAGAAGCTAAAAGATTACTTATACACGAGCAAAAAACGGTAGCTGAAATTGCCTATGAATTAGGTTTTGAAGACAATTCGTATTTTGGTCGTTTTTTTAAGAAGTATGAAAATATTACACCCGATGGATTCAAAAAAAAGTATTTGAAAATAAATTAAGTAGTAACGTTAATTTAAAATAAAGTTTAGTTTAAATAATTTTTTTGTAACTCCATACCGCAAAACCATTTATGATTACAGCATAAGCAAAAATTATAGCCAAATGAAATTTTATTTCGTTTAGCCCAGCTCCTTTAAGTAATACCATACGCATTACTTCCACAAAATAGCGTATTGGATTTACCAATGTTACATTCTGTGCCCATTGTG
>CANBOV010000173.1 GCA_947371275.1 Flavobacteriaceae bacterium
GACCACTGAAATTAGCATAATTTTCAAATACTACTTTTTTGTACCAATTAAACATAAATTTTAGTTTTTAGTTAGTCCTACTCTTAAGGCTTTTCGGTTGCTCCATTTTTTGGTTTGTTATTCCAAATATAAAGAAATTTAGTAATAAAATACGCATCACTTAAAATATCACAACAAATCAAATGATGGGAACTTTAAGTGCTATTTCCATATGGATTCTTTCAATATTTCTTGAAAAGAATTATGATTGATAAAATAAAACAATCGGATAATGTGGTAAATACCCAAGAAAATGGCTAGGCCATAGGCCATCCTTTTACTGTAGAGGTACTGCATAAAATAGTCTTTTTTGGTTTTTAATTCTACTGAAAGTAATAGAATGGCTACTAAACAGAAAAACACTACTGCAGGCCCTAGTATATGATAAGAAATACTTTTGACGATATCACCTTCATAAAAATAAACAATAGATTTAGTGATGCCGCAAGAAGGACATGGAAATCCTGTTAAGAGTTTAAACGGACAAAGGGATTGGTCATTTTTTAGATGGTCGCCACCATTATTTAACATCAAAAAAAACGGTATTATCAGTGTCATTAATGCACCAATAATACCGTAGATTTTATATTTTATGCTTTTTTCTATTTGTATAATCTATTGATGTCTCCCTGAACAATCATGGCCGCTGCCAAAGGAAAGAAGAAGCCTAATATAATAAGTAAAGTCGACTGATCTTTTTGCAATTCGCCTGTAATCTGATACACTTTAGGTAAACCATCTTTTCCTACTATATAGTAAAAATAAACATGAACTGGCAAACAACAACCAGAGAATACTGCCAAAGGTGTTGAAATAATTTCACGTTCCGCTACGGCATTAAAAACCTCTGCCACTTTAATGTTCCAATAAATAAGATACAGGCCACAGGTCAAAAAACTAAATACTAAAACCAGCACTGGATCTACTTTAAATTCCGGTATATTATTTGGTCTATTCCAAGGTTCATTAGGGTTATTAATTACTTCCATGTTTATATTTTAAAGGGTTAGAAATGCTAATATAAAAAATTTATAAGAAAACACTATCAATTGGTTCCCAAAGTTCAATTTTATTTCCTTCTGGATCTAATATCCAGCCAAACTTACCGTATTCATAGGTTTCCATTTCCCCCACTACCGTAACCCCTTCTTCTTTTAATGCAACCAATAAAGCTTCTAAGTCATGAACACGAAAATTCATCATAAAAGGCCTATCACTTGGTGAAAAATAAGTGGAGTCAGCTCCAAAAGGAGACCATTGTGTTGCACCGTTCTTACCTTCATTGTCTTTCCAACGAAAGGTCCATCCATAATCATCTGTTGGAATTCCTAAGTGATTTTTATACCAATCTCTTGTGGCTGCTGGATTTACTGTTTTAAAAAAGAAACCTCCTAAACCCGTGACTCTTTTTAAATCTTTATTACTCATATAAGTTCTTTATTTTATCCACTATGGTTTGTGCTAATTTTTGATGGCTTTCATAAGTCCAACCAGCAATAT
Source organism: Flavobacteriaceae bacterium (assembly GCA_947371275.1). Classification (GTDB taxonomy): domain Bacteria; phylum Bacteroidota; class Bacteroidia; order Flavobacteriales; family Flavobacteriaceae; genus Flavobacterium. The sequence goes on from CANBOV010000173.1 coordinate 1,540, forward strand.
GTGGTGTCAGTATTACATTTTCTGCTTGTAATAAATACTTAAATGCCTCTGGCTTTTCTATATCTATGAAAAGATTTTCAAAAGATAGTTTTTCATATTCTAAAACATCCAAACCGGCACCCAATATTTGGCCTGATTCCAAAGCACAAACTAAATCATCTGTTACTACATTATTCCCTCGTGAAGTATTGATCAACCAAAATGGTTTGACAAAAGCATTTATAAAATTTTTATTTAGCATTTTATCGGTATCCGGTGTCCACGGAATATGCAGACTCAATACATCAGCGTTCTCTTGGAGTTCTTTTAATGAAACTTGGTTGGCATTACAATCTCCGACATTATTTAGAATATCATAACACAAAACGGTTACATCGAATCCACTTAGTTTTTTGGCAAAGGATTTACCCATATTACCATATCCTATGATACCAATAGTTTTTCCTTCTAATTCATGACCTCTATTACCCTCCCGTATCCATTTTCCTTCCCTTACTAATCTGTCTGCTCTATTTAATTTATTAAAAAGTGATAGTAACATTCCCATAGTGTGTTCTCCTACCGCGTTTCTATTGCCTTCTGGGGCAGCAATCAAATGAATTTTTTTAGATAAAGCATAATCACAATCAATACTTTCAAGGCCAGCACCCACCCTAGCAATGAATTTTAATTGGGTTGCCTTATCCAAAAAGCCCTTGTCAATTTTAAAACGACTGCGAATAACAACGCCTTGATAGTTTTGAATTTTAGCTTCTATTTCAGCTTTATTAGAAGTAAAATCAGCTTCGTTTTGAAAACCTGCATTTTCTAATTGTTCCCATAGCAACGGATGATTGCTGTCAATGTGCAGTATTTTAGTGTCTTGTTTGGACATGGTATTAGGTTGAAAAAAGTAAAGATAACATTTATTATAAACAATAAAAAAAGCCGACAGAAATATTGTCGGCTCTAGAATATCTTATTAAACTATATTTTTGTTGCTTAATTAATAATAAATTTAACTGTATTGGTTGTTCCTGAAGACGTTACTTTTCCAAAATAAAGTCCGGCACTAAGCTGATTACAATCTATTGTCTGAATTTCATTTATAACCGCATTCTTTTGCACTATCCTGCCTTGTGCATCATAAATTTCAAAGACTGCTTCTTCAGAATTTGAAGCATGATAAAACAACTTCACTTGTTTATTTTGCACTGGATTTGGAGCAATAATTATAGTTGCTTTAGTGTTTTCAAAATCATTAATTCCTAAATAGGGTGTAGTTAACCAAATAATGGCATTCATTAACAATATTTGATGGTTTCCATTAGCATCTGCTATGTAACCATCATATAATGTATCCCCTGTATCTCCGCTTCCGTCATCAGGTATTGAGCTATCACCAATGGCAACAACTTTTCCGGATTGATAAGTTGCTTGAGCCACCATTACGTTCGTTGTCCCAGAATTACTTGAACCTGTTTTATATATTAATCCTCTAACACTGCTGTTGGAAGTAGTATTTAACGTCATTGTGTTTCCATTAGACCACTGAGCTTTGGCTACATTGCCCTTAATCCCATGTAAAATAGGATTAGAAGGTAAATTTGCTATATTGGTGCTCGTTTGACTAATATTAGCAGCGTCAAATTGAATTCCAAATGGGTCTGTTTGTATAGAATTATTTAAAAATAAATCATTCCACACCATCGGAGAATCATAACCATCGTTATTTCGATCAGACACATCATGATCAGCAATTATCATCAATCCACCTCCATTTTGCACGAAACTAACGATAGCATCTCTTTCGCTAGCGGAAAATAACATGTTTGGTTCGTCAACAACGAACACATTATAATGAGTTAAATCTTGTGTATTACTTGTATTACCATATGTTATTTGCGCATTAAATGGTAAACTTTCTACTGTATATCCTTGTTTCGCGCAGTCTATCGCCCAGTAAGATAAAGCACCCTGCCAAAAATCTTCGGTAGTACTAGTTGTGATTCCTGATTGAGCTGGCGAAGGATAACGCAAAGGATTCGAACCTCCTGTTGTGCCAGAACTTGCATAGGGCAAATGAGTAGTACTTGAAAAATAAATATTATGCGAATCCGCATCTATAACCCAATCGGCACTCCCTGCCATTTCAGCTTTTGTTGCATCGAATAATATTTTTACTTGTGCTGAGCCAGCTAGGTGACAAATCAAACTCAATAATAATGTAATGTAAAACTTCATAAAAAAAATATTAGTGACTATCTAACACAAAGCCGATCTTAAGTATACCCTTTTCAGAATATTCTAATATAGCCCGTAAAAATACTAATTAAGAAACATCCATTACTAAAAATATTTTGTTTTTAACATTAAAAGAAAAAAGTCTCCAATTATTATGGAGACTTTAATCAACTAAACTAAAAAACTATATCTAATCATTTGATGCTCAGAAGAACTATATCATTACTCATCTTCAGCAACTTGAACTTTAATCATTTTAAATTTCTCTTCTTTTGATGAAACACGTTGCACCAAGAATTTTTTTGTAACGGTAACGCCTTTATCTGATATAATTTGAACCACGACCACTTCGTTTGCAATTCCAATGTTCATCGCAGCGTTATTGCTATTAATATCTTTTTTATCTACTAAAAGTTTACCTGTCAAATCAAATACTTTTACAGAAGACATAGTTTCTGAACCTGTATTAATGATAAGATTATTGGTTAAATCTTTATATAATATTACATGATTGGCATTAAACTCTGCAGGTACTACTCCTAATGTTGAAGATTGATATACTAACTCAAATCTAGAATCAAAGTTGCCCGCCTCACTAATGAAGTTATAGGCTCCCGAATGTAAATCAAATATAGTGCCTGACAAATTATCACGAAGATAAATTCCTTGTGATCCAGTAAACAATCCGTCAACATGGTCAATTGCTATGCTGTAACTACCTGCAGTTGTTGCTTTAAAGCTTAGCGGCACAACATCTGAATCTGCAAAAGGTAAAGCTCTTGATTGTATTGCAAACGGAATGGTTCCAATTAAAGATGATAAAGACATATCACCTGTGTTTATGAATTTTCCATCATACATTGAATCGTAGTCTTGAGTAGCATTTGTAACATAACCTACCATGGTTTGAGAAAACAATCCATCAGCATTGGTTGCATTCAACCATATTCTGTTACGTTCTACTGTTGCAGCGGATTTGAAAAACTGATTTGTATGATTATTAATTCTCATACTATTATCAAAAACCACTGTACTACCGACACCTGTTCCTTCTACGAAGAAACCTTGGCCTGTTTGAAGTACATCGTTTGGATCAATTGCTAGTACATCTCCATTCCCTACAAAACCTCCTAGATTCCATGTACAATAAGACGGCGTTGCTGAAGCATTTGTTTTTCTCCAAAAATAAAGTGTCCCCGTAATGCTACTATTATTAGTAGCATTGCCGATGAATGCTGTTAAATCAATAGGTGAAGGATATGGATTTCCAACTAAATTAAATCTATTACCCACTCCTCCATTAATAAGAGGGAAACTATAATCACCATTATTAGGAACTCCTACAAACTGACCTGTCCAAATAGTTGCCGTAGTAGGATGGTTATTTGGCATTCTTATCAAGTATCCTTTTGCTGTATCAAAATTGGTAGTTGAAGGCGAGGCTATCGGATCGTATAAATTTGTATTCGTATTATAGGTATAGAATCTATTTGTTAACGTTTGAGGAGAAAAGGCCAGTAATTGTTGGCTTGCTACAGGAGATGACCAAATTTCATAATCTTGTCTTTTTAAGGCAGCACTATTTCTTTTTATAAGTATCCCTCCCGAATTTTGATTCGTTGTACCTCCTTGAATCAAATTTGCATTATTGTTAAATGTAATAAAACTGCCTGGTACTGAAATCAAAGCACCACTTAAATTCACTGTATCACCCGATGAAATAACTACTGTGGCATTACTATTAACTGTCAATGAGCACGCATTGATACTAGTTCCTCCAGAAACAAAAGAATCTGAAATTATGGCCGATGTTGTAGCATCTGGTGCTCCATTACTCCACGCTCCACTCACCCATGTTGTCGTGTTTATTCCGATAGTTGCTGCTGTAGAAGTAGCTTCGCCACAAGATCCACTTTGTACCACTGCTCTAAATTTAGTGGTTTGGGTCAATATTCCAGAGGTATAAGATGTAGTTGTATTAGTAATGGGTGTCCAAGTTGTAAAAGGACTAACCGCAGATTCCCAACGCACAACAGTACCTGTTTGTCCCGATAATGAAAGGGCTCCACTTGAACTTCCGGCACAAACATTTGATGATCCTGAAACCGTTCCTCCTACAGTGGCTGGTATAATGGTAATAATACCTGAAGCATTTACAGTGCCACAGCCTCCTAATAATGGAATGTTGTAGTTAAATGTTCCTGATGCTGTTGGGGTACCACTAATTGTAATGGTATTACTAGCCCAAGCAGCGGTTACTCCTGCTGGTAAGCCTGTAGCCGTTCCTATACCTGTAGCACCTGTAGTAGTATGTGTAATAGCGCTCAAAGCCGTATTGATACAAAGCGTTGGTGTGCTTGAAGCAGCACCTGCTGTCTTGTTTGGTGTAACTGTAATAGTACCTGTAGCATTTACTGTTCCACAGCCACCTGATAATGGAATGCTGTAGTTGAATGTTCCTGCTGCTGCTGGGGTACCACTAATGGTTATCGTGTTACTAGCCCAAGCAGCAGTTACTCCTGCTGGTAAGCCTGTAGCCGTTCCAATACCTGTAGCAGCTGTAGTTGTATGTGTAATAGCGGTTAAAGCCGTATTGATACAAAGTGTTGGTGTGCTTGAAGCAGCACCTACTGCATTGGCTGGTGTAACAGTAATAGTACCTGAAGCATTTACAGTACCACAACCTCCTGATAATGGAATGCTGTAGTTGAAAGTTCCTGATGCTGTTGGGGTACCACTAATAGTAATGGTGTTACTAGCCCAAGCAGCACTTACTCCTGAAGGTAATCCTGATGCTGTTCCAATTCCTGTAGCACCGGTTGTTGTATGTGTTATTGCTGTTAAAGCGGTATTAATGCATAATGTTGGAGTAGACGAAGCTGTACCTGCTGTTTTGTTTGGTGTAACAGTAATAGTACCTGTAGCATTTAAGGTACCACAGCCTCCTGATAAAGGTATACTATAGTTGAATATTCCTGATGCTGTTGGGGTACCACTAATGGTAATGGTGTTACTTGCCCAAGCTGCACTTACACCTGTTGGTAAGCCTGTTGCTGTTCCGATACCTGTTGCACCCGTTGTCGTATGCGTAATAGCCGTTAAAGCTGTATTGATACATAGTGTAGGTGAAGACGAAGCAGCTCCTGTTGTCTTGTTTGGTGTAACGGTAATCGTTCCTATAGCATTAACCGTTCCACAGCCTCCTGATAAAGGAATACTGTAGTTAAATGTTCCCGCTACTGATGGCGTACCACTAATAGTTATGGTATTACTAGCCCAAGCCGCGGTTACTCCGGTTGGTAGACCAGTAGCCGTTCCAATACCGGTAGCCCCTGTAGTGGTATGTGTGATAGCGGTTAACGCTGTATTGATACATAATGTTGGTGTAAACGAAGCTGCACCTGCGGTGTTGTTTGGTGTAACGGTAATCGTTCCTGTAGCATTTACAGTACCACAACCTCCTGATAATGGGATGCTGTAATTAAATGTTCCAGCGACTGATGGCGTACCACTAATAGTTATTGTATTACTAGCCCAAGCCGCGGTTACTCCGGTTGGTAGACCAGTAGCAGTTCCGATACCTGTAGCCCCTGTAGTGGTATGCGTAATAGCGGTTAAAGCCGCATTGATACAAAGCGATGGTGTAGACGAAGCCGCACTTGCTGTATTTGCTGGTGTTATTGAAATAGTAGGTGTCGTGGTCATTACGGAAGTACAACCAGTCGCTGTTGTTGTCACTAGGACATTGAACGTAGTGGTGGTTGATAAATTACCAGTAGCTAAATTTAATGAGGCTCCATTTCCTGTTACTGGGCTACCGATATTTGTATTCCCTGTATTATTTCTTAGCTGATAACTCTCTGATGCTAATGAACCTGCTATGATCACATTGGCTCCGGTACCTGTACAAACGCTGGCTAATGAAACTGTAATGGTTTTATTTGATGGATTCGCATTTGTTAAAACATCAACAGCATTACTGTTTGGAGCAATACATCCTGTAGTGGTATTATATCCGTCTACGTAATATCCGTTACCTGCAGTAACTCCAGTAAACGTTAATGCCGCACCCGTTCCTGAAACGGGGGATCCAATATCAGTCCCTGTACTATCATTTAATTGATAATCTACTCCAACAACGGAAGTTGTTGAAGTAATAGTACCATCGCTTCCTGGGCTAGCACATATAGTACTTCCTGTTAACACAAGAGCAATTGGATTAGCTATCGTTGAAACATTTACTGTATTACTATTGGAAGAAATACAACCTGTTGAAGTATTAGTTCCTTTCACATAATAGCCAGTACCAGCATTTAATGCATCCCAAGTTATAGCACCACCTGTACCTGGCTCAGAAGGTTGTAAAGCAACATTACTTGAATCGTATAATTGGTAATCAACACCTATTTGAGACGTTGATGAAGTAATTGTTCCATCTCCTCCTGGACTTGTACAAATAGTACTTCCCGTTAATATAAGTGCCGTTGGGTTAGGATTGGTAGCCACATTGACAGTGCTACTATTCGAAGCACAACCTGTAGTTGCATTGGTTCCTTTTACATAATATCCAGCACCCGCAGCAAGTGTTGACCAAGTTAAGGCACTACTAGTTCCTGCTTTTACCGCTTGAACGGCTACATTACTTGCGTTGTATAATTGATAATTAATTCCGATTACAGAAGTTGTGGAAGTAATGGTACCATTTCCACCAGGACTAGCACAAATGGTACTTCCTGTTAATAACAATACTACAGGCAGTGGATTAACTGTAAGTGTAACACCTATTCTGGTTGCGCTTAAACAACCCGTAGATGAAAGTCTTGTTTCTGCATAATAAGTACCTGCTCCTGAAGGTGTATAAGAAGTTGTGCTTGAAGCTAAAAGCGTTCCACCACTGGATTGATTATACCAATCAACCACTTGACCTACTCCAACTGATACTGTTAAAGCGGGTATTGTAGCTCCAGAGCATATCGTTTGATTACCGCCACTAGTAGGTACTGATGGTGCTACACAACTAACATTTATCGTTCCTGTTGCCGTAGTACCAAACCACGTTGCATTTTTATTTAAGGCTGATGAAGCAGTTGAACCCCAAGTTCCTATTACTTGCGAAGCTCCACCCAATGCGATTGATATGGCTGTATGGCTAAAACCAGTACCCAAATTGGCAACGGCTGTACCACTTGCAGAAAAACTATTATTTATTGTGGTTGCATTACTAAACGTTTTTGTTCCTGAACTGGATAAAGCAAGATTATAAAAAGAGGAATTAGCCGCTATTGTTTGATTCCCTGCTGCACCAAAATTAACGGTACTTGTTGATGGAACGAATACACTACCCGTGCCGGTCCATGCTGTGGTACTCACTGCATTTTCATTTAAGGTACTACTACCTCCATTTAATGTACCTGCGGTTAAGGTTACAATGCCTGTAAAAGTATGGGTAAATCCAACTCCTAAATTTAAGGTACCTCCAGCACCATTAATGGTAAGGGGTCCACCATTTGCGTTGGCACCTAGGGTTGCTGTCCCCGCTGTTTTGGTTAGGGTTACCGTTCCTGTTGTGGTAAAACCTGCAATGGATTGAGTGGTTACTGTTCCTCCAATAGTTATTCCTCCAGAACCACTAGTTAGGGTACCTGCATTGATAAAATCTCCGTGGAATGTAATCAAATTTGCCCCAGGAGTTAACGTAGCCCCGGCATTAATATTTAATGGTACGCTTGTATTATTTCCTATTTGTACTACTCCAGGTGTCGTAATGGCGCCGGTATTTTTAATAATAATACCGCCTGTTGCAACGAAAGGTGTATTCCATTCTACTCCAGCGGTTCTTGCTGTCGCGGTGTTGTATTGTAAAGTCGCGCTGGCTCCGTAGGTTGGTGCTATAGAAATAGTAGCCGTACCTTCCAAAGATAACACAGCGTTAACTGTTGGCGTAGTAGCAAATGTTTTTGCTAAAGTCCCTGACAAAGTAAGATTACTATAGGTCGTTACAAATCCTGTTTGAGCTGCTCCAGTATAATTAACTGTATTTCCTGCCGCAGCCGCATTAAGGGTAGTAAGACTTATCGCCCCACCTATGTTTAAAAGTCCGGCTGCTCCTTGCGTTAAATTACCAGTACCTGCTAATGAAGTCGTAGCGGTCATGGTTGAATTATTGGTAACGGTTACCCCTGTAATCGTTAATAACGTAGCTGAAGTAAACACACTATTAACGGTGTAGGCTCCTGTAAAAGTAGCAGTAGGGATTGATGTGGCAGTTCCTCCACTGATTATATTAGAACTTCCTGTGAAATTATGTCCCCCCGTATTGGCTGTAAATGTCGTAGCATTATTGGTTAAGGCACCGCCATAATTGATGGTGGCTATGCCTGTTTCATTCCAAACCCCTCCGGCATTCAGAGTTACATCGCCGGTAAACGTTTTCGCTCCAGTACCCCCTAACACGAGTGACCCAGTAACGGAAGTAGTTCCTCCTACACTTTGAGTAAAAGTAGCACCCGTTGTAAAAGTAGTTCCAGTGTTTATGGTAAGATTGTTGGTAATGGCAAGATTAACCACGGTAGTGGTTGTAGCTGTTCCACTTAATGAAAGTGCTCCAAT
>CANBOV010000174.1 GCA_947371275.1 Flavobacteriaceae bacterium
GTTAAGCAACCATCGGCGCTGGTTGACGTAAAGGGACCAGGATTAGTGGCTCCCCAATATCCTCCTGCTAAACCACCTGGGACATAGCCCGCTGGATTGGCACTTGCGATTTGAGGCGCGTCAATTGAATTACCATCAAAAACATATAAGGCATCCCAATTGACTTCAGTGTTAAATGAAGTAAAGGTTACGGTTACATGATCCCCTGGGTTTGTTGGGCAAATGGTAACGATATAATCGGAGTTGTCAGCATAATTTGCAGAGACACCAGCTGGGTCGGTAAACACATCTCCGCAGGAAATGGTTTGCGAATAGCTGCTGAAAATAGACAAGAATAACACAGCCCAAAGGCTGAAATGTAGTTTTGATTTCATATTGGTTTGGTTTTGACAATCCAAATATAATTGATTTTTAGCATATTGACCTAAAAAAATCCCGAAAAACTTCGGGATTTATCTAATCTTGTTTATTTGGGCTTATTGCACAATTAATTTTTTAATTTGTTTTAAATGATGCTCTGTAGTGATTTCTACTAGGTAAATTCCTTTGGCAAGTGTGCTGGCATCGATTGTTTTTTGATTGGAAGCGATGGCGCTTATGGACATTACATTTTTCCCTAATACATCATAAATGGTAATGGTGTCTATGGTTTCGGGACTATTTGTAATGGTTACTTGAACCAGATTAGTAGTTGGATTCGGGAATAAGCGGATGGAACTTTCGGTGAATAAATCATTTCCTAAGGTCGTTACAAATGTGGTGTTGAAGGTATTGGTCACAATCGCTGGATTGGTATCAAAGTAAATTTGAGCAGTATTCGGAATGATGTCGCCTACGGCATAGCCTGGTTTTGGTTTGATTTTGAATTTCACGAATCCTTTACCGATATCGGTATTGGGAATAGAAACGGGCAGTTGGATGTTGTTAAACTTCCACGTTAGATTATTGCCTAAACGGTCAAGGGAATAGGTATGGCTAGCGGCTAGCATTACTATAGAGGTTTCGTCTAACTTGCTGTCAAGTAAGTCGTTTACTGTAATGTTCAAGGCCCCTGCGGTTCCGTTGTTTTCAAAGCGAATGGTGTATTCTAGATAGTCGTTCTGTGTAAAGGAAGAAAATAAGATTTGTTCTCCATGGGATTCCACCTTATCATTAGGGTCATAAGAACCTGCTACCGCTTGTGTGGCATTATTGGCATTATTGCTTGCCACTACATCTCCTGTAGGAGGCGTTATGGAAACCGAATTGGATAGTAATTGTCCTAAGTAAACGGCAGGCATGGCCGGCACTGCTAGGGTTACAATCATGCTGCGGCTTTCATAGGGCGCTAAAGCGGTGAAGGCGTATGTAAATCCAGTTGGCGTGGCAGTCGTTCCTGTTTGAGAAATACCGGTAATGCTTGTTCCTGGATTATTTGTAAACGTTAAGGTACCTGCTGCGATTGTTTGTGATCCAAAATTAGTATAAATGATTTTAACTTTATAGTTGGTCCCTGCTCTTGGAGCGTTGATTGGTACAATAGTAACGCCCAAATCATTATAGGCCTGCAGGCTTACTAAAGGGAAATTATAGGTAGTCATGGAGCCTGTTGCTACGCTTACGTTGGCAAAGCTACTTGGAACGGTGTATAAGGCACTATAATCTGAATTGACCGTATAAGAAAGATTGTATAGGTCGCTAAGGTTTTGATTGTAAATGATGTAGCTTCCCGTTGATGAGGTGATTAGATGTTCGTTTCCATCATTATTTACAGTGTAATGGAATTGTCCAATTGGTGAATTGGGTTCGCCATTATCTTGCACCCCGTTGGCATTATAGTCCATAAAGGCATTAAGTCGTATACCGGCGCAGTCGATCGAACCAGCTCCTACAGTATTAACATTGCTTTGTGACACATTAATGATACCCGGTTGGTTACTGTAATTAGTAATTAAGAGGATATAATATTGCCCTGCTTGAGCATTAGAAATATGGAGATTTTCGATTGGAGCCGCAGAAAAACTGCAACCCGTCAATTGCGTTGTTGCGTTGCCGTCAAGAGACGGGTCTTGAAACGGGAATGCGTTTCCGACAAAATTGCAAGCAGCGGTTTGATCGGTAAAGGGTCCCCAAGCGGCGTAATCTACATCTAAATTAGCATAAGTTGCATCGATGGTTTTTTGTGTAATTAAAAGATTCACTGGACCGCTTTCCGCAATTTTTACGGTAAAAAAGGTTGGGTTTGGTGAAGAAATTAAGCAGCCAATAGTTCCTAACGATGCTACCCCACTTGTATTGGTGTAATTGTTTACCCCGCAAATCGATTCACTATTACTGCAGTTGGAAGGAATTGTGATGCATAAATTAAAAGTTGGCGATTGGGCACTGGTGCCTGTTGAATATATTCGCACGTAATAGGTTGTTCCAATAGTCAAATTCGTTAATGTTTTAGACATTAGATTTGAGTCGGTGCAAGCAAAGGGTGTTAGTGTACCACATGAACCGGTATAAATGGCAAAATGTAGGTAAATACCAGGGATTGAAAGGTTTAGAATTGACACATTTAGGTCGTCGTTATTTGCCACAAACTTGAACCAAACGTCTTCACTTACTGGGCCATTACATGGTGTTAAGTCTAGTGTTGAGGCGGTAGCTCCAATTAGACTTCCGGCGGTAGGTTGTGTACAGATGTGTCCCAATGTGGGTGTAATTTCAATAGCATTTGCGCATTCATCATTTGCCGATAACGTATTTGTATTATAAGCGTTGGACCAATTGCTGTAGTTCCCTGACGAACAATTTGTTCTTACATAAAAACTATAAGTCGTACCACTTTCCAACCCCGATATTGTACCGGGATTTGAAGTTACTGGTTGCCCACTAACTGAAGAAGTAGGTGCCGTGGAACCTAAGGGAAGTGCGATTATTTCCCAACTGCTTGCTGGCGTCACGTCGCTCCAACTAAGCGTTATGGAGCTTTGCGTAGCATTTATACTAGTTACATTGGACGGTCTTAAACACGTAGGGGCTGGGTTGCAACTTACATCAGCCACCCATCCTGGTTCGTTGAGTGAAGCATTGCTTACAAATCGAAAAGTTAAACATCCGTTGGGACTTTCGGAAGTAAAGGGACCTGGGATTGAATTCCCGTAGTATGCGCCTGGCAAATTTAGTAGACCGAATCCCGAAGGATTAGCACTCGGTATTTGAGTTGCTGAGATCGAATTCCCATCATAAACATATAGTCCGTCCCACATTGATTCGGTATAAAATGCACTGAAGGTAACCGTCACGGCATCCCCGGTTGTATCAGGGCAAACGGTATAAATGTTATCAGAATTATTGGGGTAGTTTGCTGAGGGGCCACCGTTGTCTACAAATGAACCGCCACAAACGGGAGGGTTAGCCGTGGTGCAAAAATTATACCCAGTAGACCAATAACTCGTGTCATTTGCACTACAATGTGCTCTTACATAAAAGGTGTAGCAGGTAAATTGATTAAGACCTGTAATTATGGTAGGATTTAGTGTAGTCGTTGTTCCTGTTGTTGTAGCTGTAGGCGCTGGAGATCCTGCGGGTACTGCAGTATATTCCCATTGCGTTGCTGTGCCACTGTTCCATCCAATAGTAGCAGTAGAACTTCCAATATAGGAAGCGGTCAGCGCAGTTGGTTTAAGACAAGTAGGTTCTGGACTGCAATCTACATTGGCTATCCAACCTGGTTTATTTGCTGCTGAGTCAGCACGGAACCTAAACGTTAAGCAGCCGTCTGCGCTGGTAGACGTAAAAGGGCCAGGTAGTGCAGTTCCCCAATAGCCACCCGCTAAACCACCCGGTACGTTTGCACCTTGATTAGTACTTGGAATCATTGGGCTAGCTGTTGAATTTCCATCAAAGACATATAAGGCATCCCAATTCGCTTCTGTGTAAAACGAGGTAAATGTAACGGTCACTATATTTCCTGTAGTATTGGGACATATAGTGTTTATCTGATCAGAATTGTTGGCATAGTTACCAGAAATGCCGCCATTATCGACATATAAACCTCCACATGCCGGTGGACCGAAGGCGGTGCAAAAGTCATAGCCTGCCGACCAATCGCTGGTGTCAGTGGCAGAGCAAAGAGCTCGAATATAAAAGGTATAGCAGGTATTTTGCGTAAGACCCGTAATTAAAGTCGGATTGATTGAAGTCATCGTGCCTAACGTTGTCGCGTTAGGAGTTGGAGAACCGGCTGGTAGCACCGTATATTCCCATTGTGTTATATCGCTGCTATTCCAAGCGATCGAGGCAGAATTTGCTCCTATGTTTACCGCTGTAAGGGTATTTGGTTTAGGACAAGTTGTGGGAGGGCCACAGCTTACATTGGCAACCCAACCTAGATTATTGACATTTGGATCAGAACGAAACCTAAAGGTTAAGCAACCGTCTGGGCTAGTTGATGTAAAAGAGTCGGGTATGCTATCACCCCAATAACCACCTGCGACGCCACCTGGTACATTTCCTGCTGGGTTTGTACTTGAAATCATTGGACTGGCCGTTGAATTTCCATCAAAAACATATAGGGCATCCCAATTGGCTTCTGTATTAAATGAGGCAAAGGTTACGGTTACTACCTCACCAGGATTATCAGGACAAAACGTTATAGTATAATCTGAATCATTGGCGTAATTGACCCCTGCACCTGCTGGGTCTGTGAATACGGTTCCACAAGTATTGGTTTGAGCGAAGGTGCTTGAAACGGTTATTAATAAAGCCAATACGAGGCTAAAAAGTAGTTTTGTTTTCATGTTCGAATGATTAATGACTCTCAAATATAGTTGATTTCTAGTTTACTAGCTCAACTAATTGTAAGATTTTTTAAAAGTATTTGTCATCCTAGTGCAGAAGGGGACTTCTGGAGGATCGCAAAATAGCAGCCTTTAAATTGTAGGAGTTGGGTGTAAGGTAGGTGTATTGTATAGCTTTGGTAGGGCTTAGATAGGGCTTTGGGATAGCTTTGGTATGAGGTTACTATGGAGTAACTATGAAGTAACCATGGAGTAACCATGGAGTAACTATGGAGTAACGGGAAAGTAGCTGTCAGAAAGAGAGGTGTAAGCCCACTAAATATAAGGGTTTGTTCCTTAATTGCTATTTTTATGGTTTGTGAATTTCTTACAAATTTTTGTAGGAATGCTGTGGGGAGGCGTAAGAAATAGAAAAAAAGCGGCTGCACTTGAGTTAAGTGCAGCCGCTTTTAATAGAACGTTAGCTCGTTATTATTGAATGATCAGTTTTTTGATTTGTTTGGTGTTGGATGCCGTAGTGATTTCTACGAAATAGAGTCCTTTGGCAAGGTTTTGAAGGTCAACAGTTATTTGGGAATGGTTGGTTTCCGTTAGTTGTTTTACTAGTTTTCCCGATACCTCGTAGAGCGCTACGTTGGTGATGGTTTCATTTAGGCTATTGGTAATTTGGACCGCGTTGCTGGCTGGGTTGGGGTAGAGTGTTATGGTGTTTGACGTAAACGAAGGATTTTGGAGCTGTTGTACAAACTCCGTGTTGAATGTGTTTGTTACAATGGCGGGGTTGGTGTCAAAATAGATTCGGGCTTTGTTTGGAACGATGTCCCCTACTGCAAAGCCGGGTTTAAGTTTGACTTTAAAGGTGACATATCCTTTGCTTAATTCTTCATTTTCTAGCGCTCCTACTAAGTTGATGTAATTGAATTTCCAG
>CANBOV010000175.1 GCA_947371275.1 Flavobacteriaceae bacterium
AACGATTCGGGCATCATCCAATACGGTTATCCTACCGAAACAAATGCCTATTTTACGCTTTTTGACAGCAATCCTGCTAATTCCTATGACATCAGCTACGTGCTTAATGACGACTATAGCAACTACTACCACTGCATCGCAACACAAAATAATGTAATCCTCACCAATTTAGGCAATGCCGAAGCCTTACCGTTCGCAGTAACGCAAACCCAACCGTTTATGGATGCCCTGGTGAACAGCTACCCAACAGAGCAACCAAGACCAGGATTTACTTACACTACTGTTTTTTCGTTCAAAAATAATAGTTCAAGCACAATCACTACAGGAAACCTAACCTTTACAAAAGATGCCAGTCTCTCCATTTCCTCGGTTTCAGGAATAAATGGTGTAGCAACTACCGCCAACGGTTTTAACTATGTCTTTACGGATCTTTTACCAAACCAAAGTATTTTCTTTTCAGTAACTTTTCAGGTTCCAAGCCTCCCAACCGTTGCCATAGGTCAATTAGTAACCAATACACTCAGCGTTCAAGTAGCCAATGACGCCATCGCAACAAATAACACCACAACGCTCACCCAAGCCATTATTGGCCCTTATGATCCTAACAACCTACTTGAATCGCATGGCGAGAAAATTGTATTTAACAACTTTTCATCCAATGAGTACTTGTATTACACCATCAATTTTGAAAATACTGGTACCGCCGAGGCACTTTTTGTACGCGTTGAAAATACACTCGACGCTAAATTAGATGAAAGCACTTTTGAAATGCTGGACTCAAACCATACCGTAACCACACTGCGTAATGGAAACCAACTCATTTGGCGCTTTTATGACATTAATTTACCGCCTACTGTAACCAACCCAACGAGCAGTCATGGGTATATTACCTACAGAATAAAACCAAAACCAGGCTTCGCCATAGGAGACATAATACCCAATACCGCTTCCATCTATTTTGACACCAACCCCGCCATAGTGACCAATACATTCAACACGGAGTTTGTACAATCCTTACAAAATCCTTCATTTACTACAAACACCATAACACTTTACCCCAACCCAGCCACCAACTCGGTCCAAATTACTAATAGCTTAAATGAAACCATTACCAACCTAGCGCTCTACGAGGTGTCGGGAAAACTAGTAAAACAACTAACGGAAACCAACCATTCCCAAATAACAGTTGACCTTCAAACCCTGGCTAAAGGACTCTATTTCGTAGAAATCACTACGGCATCCAACACCAAACAAATCAAAAAACTGATCATTCAATAATAACGAGCTAACGTTCTATTAAAAGCGGCTGCACTTGAGTTAAGTGCAGCCGCTTTTTTTCTATTTCTTACGCCTCCCCACAGCATTCCTACAAAAATTTGTAAGAAATTCACAAACCATAAAAATAGCAATTAAGAAACAAACCCTTATATTTATTGGGCTTACACCTCTCTTTCTGACAGCTACTTTCCCGTTACTCCATAGTTACTCCATGGTTACTTCATAGTTACTCCATAGTAACCTCATACCAAAGCTATCCCAAAGCCCTATCTAAGCCCTACCAAAGCTATATAATACACCTACCTTACACCCAACTCCTACAGTTTAAAGGCTTCTATTTTGTAATCAATTTAAAGGGACCCTTAACCATTGGGAGGACAAATAATTTAAAAATCATAACATTTACTTAAGCTAGTGAACTAGAAATCAACTATATTTGAAAGTCATTAATCAAAACATTATGAAAACAAAACTACTTTATTGGGTATTGGCTCTAATAGGAATAGCAACTTCCTCATTGACTGCTCAAAATACCGGTTGTGGAGGAATATTTACAACTCCAGAGGGACCCAATGCCAATTATGCCAATAACTCAGATTATACAGTTACCATTTGCCCTAGCAATCCTGGTGAAGTAGTCACCGTCACCTTTATGTCCTTCAATACCGAAAGTACTTTTGATGGCATCTATGTTTATAATGGAACTTCAATAGCGTCACCACAAATCTCTAGCGGAAATCCCATTGGTAACGGTCCCTTAACATCGCCCGGGGCATACTGGGGAAATTCCATTCCCGGTCCTTTTACTTCATCGAGTCCAGATGGTTGTCTCACCTTTAGATTTTTAAGCGATGGTTCCCTTACCTATGTCAGTTGGTTAGCCAATGTTACTTGTGCCCCCGCACCATCTTGCGCCATTCCTTATGCAGTGTCCAGTAGCAACAGTGCACAGACTTCTACAACTTTAAACTGGATCGATACTACACCAGCAACTGCTTGGGAAGTATTTGCCACTTCAGACAATTCCATTACGCCACAGGCGAATACCGTTGGACAACTAGTAACATCCCATCCCGCTATTATTACTGGACTGCTTTCTGCAACAGACTATAACTTCTTTGTAAGAGCCATTTGTTCTCCCACTGATACTAGTGCTTGGTCCAATAAAATTGTAGCTTCTACGTTATTAAGTAATGATGAATGTAATAATGCAACCGTGATTATCCCATCCTATGAACATTACTGTTCCCAACCTGTTGCGGGAAGATTAACAGGGGCAACCCCTTCTACACAACCGTTAGACACCTCTTGTGTTGGTACAGCTGATGATGATGTTTGGTTTCAATTTGTAGCCAATAATAGCTTTGAAAATATCGCTTTGCTCAATTGTACAGGCTCAACAAACAATATAAATTTTGCCGTTTACAGTGGTGATTGCAATTCGTTAAGCACGGTATACTGCAGCCCATCAAACGCATTATCAGGCATTGTTACGAATTTAACCGTAGGACAAACTTATTATCTACGTGTGTATTCAAATGCAAACACGCCTCAAAGCGTTACTTTTAATGTGTGCATCACCATCCCTTCTACTTGTTCCAATAGCGAATCCGTTTGTGGAATTTCTAACTATGGAAATACAACCGGAGTTGCTAGTTTGGGAACCATTGGATGCTTATTTACCACACCTAACCCAACATTCATTACCGTAAAAATATCGCAAAGCGGTCCCGTAAATCTTACGGTAACTCAAGCTGCCATTGGTTCTTCTGTACCCAATCTTGATGCCGATTTTGCCGCGTGGGGACCTTTCACAGATCAAAATACCGCTTGTTCTTTTATTGGCACTTCACAACCTTTTCCAGCCCCTTCAATTATTGGAGGTGCCGAATGTTGTAGCTATTCTACAGCGGCCACCGAAAATTTAAATATTCCACAAGCGCAAGCGGGAGAATATTACATTGTCCTAGTTACCAATTTTAGCAACCAACCTGGCGTGATCAATATCACACAAGCTAATAGTAATGTACCAGGGGCAGGATCTATAGACTGCTCAGGAATAAGACTAAATGCGTTTATCGATTATAACAGCAATGGAACGCAAGAAAATGGCGAACCTAATTTCCCTCTTGGTCAATTCCATTTTGAAGTAAACAATAACGGAATACCACATATCATCACCTCTCCAACCGGTAGTTACACTATATTCGATGTAAACAACAGCAACACCTACAACATAAACTATTCTATTGGAAACGATTATAATAGTCAGTACACAACAACTACGTCCTATTCGAATGTATCCGTTTCCTCGGGAAATATGACCACCTACAATTTTCCAATTAACAGCCTACAAAACTATAATGATCTAGGGGTAACTCTTGTCCCATTAAGCGCTCCAAGAGCTGGTCTAAGTTATAAAGTCAAAATTAACTACTTCAATAATGGAAATCAGACCATTGCAGCAGGCTCTTTAACATTTAACAACAATGCCGCAAGCACTATTATAGACATCTCGCAAACGGGCACTACAGCGAGTACTAATGGATTTAGTTATTCGTTCTCTAACTTATTACCCTTTGAAACCAGAACTATAACGGTAACCCTCAGCGTTCCAAACATTCCAACCGTGTTTTTAGGCCAACTCCTAACCGATAGCGTTATGATAGTGCCTCCCACAGCTGATATTTTAATCAACAATAATAATAATGCTATTTCTCAAGCCGTTATAGGCTCCTATGACCCAAATGATAAAACGGAAACCCATGGAGAAGAAATCTTGTTTTCTGAATTTACGTCCAACGATTATTTAGAATATATCATTCGCTTCGAAAACAATGGATCCGCAGGGGCCTCAACCATACATATTGATGACGTTTTAGGTAGCCAACTTGATGAAAACTCCATCGTAATGTTAAGTGCAAGTCATAATTACTCCTTAGACCGCTTAGGCAACGCACTAACGTGGAATTTTAATAACATTAATCTGCCCGTTTCTATTCCAAATACCGATATCGGTAAAGGATTCGTGAAATTCAAAATCAAACCAAAACCAGGCTATGCAGTAGGCGACATCATTCCTAATACCGCTCAAATTTACTTTGATAGCAATCCAGCGATTGTCACCAACACCTTCAATACCAAATTTGTAACGACCCTAGGAAATGATTTATTCACCGAAAGTTCAATCCTACTATTCCCAAATCCAACTACAAATCTGGTGCAAGTAACCATTACAAATAGTCCCGAAACCATAGACACCATTACCATTTATGATGTATTAGGGAAAAATGTAATGTTCATAAGCGCCATCGCTTCCAATCAAAAAACAATTGATGCAAGCGCACTAGCCAAAGGCATTTACCTAGTTGAAATCACTACAGAGCATCATTTCAAACAAATTAAAAAATTAATTGTGCAATAAGCCGTAATAATCAATAATAGATAAGTCCCGAAGTTTTTCGGTATTTTTTTAGGTCAATATGCTAAAAATCAATTATATTTGATTCGTCAAAACCAAACCAATATGAAATCAAAACTACATTTCAGCCTCTTGGCTGTGTTATTCTTGTCTATTTTCAGCAGCTTTGCGCAAACCATTTCCTGTGGAGATGTGTTTACCGACCCAGCTGGTGCCAACGCAAATTATGCTGACAACTCCGATTATATCGTTACCATTTGCCCTACAAACCCAGGGGATCATGTAACCGTAACCTTTACTTCATTTAACACTGAAGTCAATTGGGATGCTTTATATGTTTTTGATGGTAATTCAATTGACGCGCCTCAAATCGCAAGTGCCAATCCAGCGGGCTATGTCCCAGGTGGTTTAGCAGGAGGATATTGGGGAGCCACTAATCCTGGTCCCTTTACGTCAACCAGCGCCGATGGTTGCTTAAC
>CANBOV010000176.1 GCA_947371275.1 Flavobacteriaceae bacterium
GGAGCAAAATTCAGACAGAGGAGGTACTTTTATTGGTTCTAGTATTATTTTTACAAATGAAATTCCAAATGAAATTTCAACAATAAGTAAACTTAATGGATTCCATGAAATATTAGTAAAAAAAAATGTTGTTAATGATGTTTTGTCAGTTAATCATTCAGATGATTTTAATGTTGAAATGCCTAAAAATTTTAATGAAATTGGATTCAATCAAAAAAAAATAAGCAGTTTAAATAACACTAGTTATTCAAATAAAACTTTAGTTGTTTATTGTGATATTACCCCTAATAAATTAGCTAAACTATTTATTGATTCATTAGAATTATTAAATAATTATGATTGTATTTATTTTACTTCAAATAATGAAGTTGCCACCTTTGTTCATCAAAAAGGTATTTTTGAACTTGTAAAAGATGTTGATGAATTTACTTTAAAAATTAAGAGTTTAAAAGAAGAAAAATTAAAAAAGTTCCAATTACATGTAAATGAATTAGAAAATGAAAAATTGAGACTTTTAGAAGACAAAAAAAAACTTATAGAAGAGTATAAAAAAGAAATGGATATTAATCAAAATATCCACAAAGAAAATGAAAAGAAATTAATTGATTCAAAACAAAAAATCATTTTGATTGATAAAAGGTATAATCAATACTATGATAAAATAAATGAATCTATCATATCATTGAAATCTAATACCAAATATGAGGATGTAAAAAGAAAACTTAATGAACAAAAAAGAGAATTTATTTCCAATGTTGATAATGATTTAAAACCAGTAATACTCAATAGTTTTAATAATTCACAAAAAAATAATTACAATAGATCAACTTCTTTTGATGATTCTAGAAAGCCTGATGCTAAGTATGAAAAAAATGATTATTATCTTAGAATAATTAAGAAAAAAAATATATTAATAAAATTATTAATTTTATTAATAATAGTTAGTAGTTCAGTGACAATGGCTTGTTTATTGTATTCAGAAAATTATTTTTCGGATGAAGAGGAAGTTGAAAACAATGATAATTCAAATTTCAATAATAATTATAGCTCTGAAGAAGTTTTAATGAATGATAAAGTTAATCCAAATCCAAATGACCAATTAAGTAAAATTGATTATGAAATAATTGCAGAAAATATTAAAATTAAGATGACAGTAGACCAAATAGTTAAAATTATATTTGAAAAAAATCCGTCAGATGTAAAAAAGTATTATGAATTTCAAGTTAAATCATATTCAAAACTGATTATGGAAAAAAATCCATTTTGTTTTAAAGAGAGAAATGGGGATTTTTATTTTATTGGTGATACTTTAAGAGTTATTCCATCATATAAATCTAACTAATTTAATATGAGGATTATCTCTATAATTTTTTTTGTTTTTTTAATTATTGGATGCAAACATCCAGAAAGTGATGAATTAGATAGATATAACGATTCAAAAGAAAGTATTAAATCTGAATTTGATATACGTCCTTCATTAATTGATTTAAAAAATCATAACTGCAGTACTATTAAGATGGAAAATGAAGAAGGAGTGAACTATGTGTGGATTGAAATAAATGGATTGAAATTAAGATTCGTTTTTGATACAGGTGCGTCTAATATTTCTATATCTCCAGCGGAAGCTTCTGTTCTATATAGACAAGGAACGCTAAATAGAAATGATATTTTAGATATTGAATATTTTCAAGATGCAACAGGCAGAATTTCTGAGGGAACTACAATTAATTTAAGGACTGTAAAAATAGGGGATATTGTACTAAAAGATGTAAAAGCAACTGTCGTTAATAATGAAAACGCTCCACTTTTACTAGGCCAATCTGTTATGGAAAGGTTCGGTAAAATTGAAATTGATAATGAAAATGGTTATATAAATTTTAATTAAAATTATTTTAGAAGATATTTTTATTCAAATCCCAAGAATGAAAAATTAGATGATTTATTTAAAATGATTTGCTGCTAATTGTAAATAAAAAATTTCAGACTGTACGTTTTTCTTTCGTAAAGTAGTTTATTATATATCTGAATTATCAAAAGTCATATAGACTTCTTATTTTAAAAAATAATTAAAATATTAATTGCTATCTCCTATACACTTCTTTACTATTAGGGAGAATATTGAACGTAAAATATAAATTAATAGTGGAAGATTTTTATCACAATGAAGTTATTTCAAATTAAGATATTTTTGGCCACTCTACTTTTCCTATGTCTCTTGGATATGCCTTATGGGTATTATCAATTAGTGCGCTTTGCCGCTATGGTCGCCTTTGCTGGTATGGCTTATGTGGCTAATGAAAATGGTTTTAAGAAAGAAGTTTTTGTCTATGTTGCCTTAGCGGTATTGTTCCAACCTTTTGTTAAAATAGCTTTTGGAAGGGAATTATGCAATATTATTGACGTTGTGGTGGGTGTGGCGTTACTTTTAACTGCCGTAAAAAAGAAGATTTGATTTATAGTTTTAGTTTGTTTTATGGATGCTGAGAAAAAAAGGTTGTTGGCCCAACTGGCGCAAATGGGAGATGTAGTGTTGGTGATCGATGGCAAAAGATTTGATTTGAATGACTGTGCCGTTATTCCGTTGCAGACCCAAGAAGAAGCGGTGCTTTATTTTCTACAACGTATAGATAGCACTATGGTCTCAAGTGTGCTGGACGACGGACGTTCTTATCAAAATTTCTCTAAGTCCGTCTTTATTAAAAAGCTTGATTCTGCTATGGATGCTTTTATTGCTGCTGGGGATACTTATTTGAATCGGTATCAGGGTATTTGTAATTCTCGAATATGTAATTTTAATTGTGCGGGTTATTCCTTTGTGGGGAATAAATCGGGGGCTTATTTTGATCTGATTATTGATACTAGAGATGGTGTTGTACATGATGTTTATGAATGTAGTGATTTTAATTGTGATAGTACTAGTGTCTTTAAAAAGGTAAGGATTGAACTAGACGCGTCTGATATTCCGTTTTGATATGGTTATTGTTAGAATCTTAATCTTTCTTATTTTTTGGGGTATTTATCCCGATTCGCCAGATGCACGAAACATGTGATAACGGAGCCTCCTTAGGGAGGCTTTCGATGTTATATGTGGTAATAATAAAAGTAGAAACTGGCGTTCGAAAAGGAGTTACTAATGCTGTATATAAAAAAAAGTCCCACCGAAGCAGGACTAAAGATTTTCATCTACGGCATATAGCCTTATTGTGATAAGATTAAAGATTAGAAATTTTAATCAATTCAAATATAAGAATAATGTTTTAAAAACAATACGGAAAACCGTAAAAAGTGATAGAATAATTTTGTAGTTTTATTCTTTAGTGTAAAATAAAATTGAAATGGCAAGAATATTAGGATTGGATTTAGGAACGAACTCTATTGGTTGGGCTTTAATAGATGATAAACAAAATAAAATCCTCGGTTTAGGCAGTAGAATTTTTCCCATGGGTGTTGAGAATTTAGGAGATGGAGAGGGAGAAATTTCAAAAAATGCTAGTAGAACTGGGGCAAGAGGAGTCAGAAGGCAATTTTATAGACGACGATTAAGAAAGAAAGTTTTGTTAAAGTCACTTTCTGAACATAACATGTGTCCTATGTGTAAGGAAGATTTTGTTGACTGGAATAAAACAAAAGAATTTCCTTCTTTAAAATTAGCTGCATGGTTTGCAATTAATCCATATGAATTAAGAACTAGAGCTTTAAATGAAAAACTAACTTTAGAAGAAATAGGAAGAATATTTTATCATTTAATACAACGTAGAGGATTCTTGAGCAATAGCCGAAAGGGAGGGAGTGATGATGGTGCTATCTTTAAAGGAAATGCTAAAGAAGGAAAAATTGGTATTGATGATACATTAGAAAGTATTGAAGATAAAACATTAGGTTCTTACTTATATGAAATCTATCCGAAAGAAAACCAACCTTTTCAAAATGGTTTGGAAAGAATTAGAAACCGATATACAACACGTAAGATGTATGTTGATGAATTTGAATTGATCTGGAACAAACAAAGTCAATTCCATGCCATTTTAAATAATAACCTAAAAGAATTGTTTGGTGGTAGAAAGCAAGATGGATATAAAGAAGATGGAATCTTATTTCATCAACGACCATTGCGTTCACAAAAACACTTAGTAGGTAATTGTACTTTTGAACCAAGCAAAACAAAATGTTCTATTAGTGCTATTCCTGTTGAGTTATTTCGAATTAATCAATGGGTAAATACTGTTGAATATAATGGAACTAAAATTACACAGGATGAAAAAAGTAAGTTGATCGAACAGCTACTCTCACATGATAAAATTGAATTTAAAAAATTAAGGAAAGCTATTGGAAAGGAGAGTGCAGTGTTTAAGTTTAATTATAAAGATGATGATAAAATTGTAGGTACTTATACCATCTCCAACTTGTCAAATAAAAAGTTTTTTGGCAAACAATGGTTTGACTTTTCTGAAAAAGAGCAAGAAGACATTTGGCATGTGCTTTATTTTTTTGATAGTAAATCTAATGTTAAAGAATATGCTTTATCGAAATGGAACTTCAATGAAGAACAAGCTGAAGCTATTTCTAAATTTAATGTAAAAGATGGTTATGCGAGTTTAAGTAGAAAAGCTATAGGTAATATATTGCCTTTTTTACAACAAGGCTATACATATGATGTGGCTGTAGTAATGGCTGGGATTAAAAATGTTTTTGGTAATCTATGGCAAAATGATACTGCTCAAAACAATCAAAAGCAATTAGATGTAATTGATAATGTTTATGACATTGTTAGGTCTAAAATATCTGGGGGTTTTATAGATACTATTAAAGAATTGTTGCTCAAAGAATTTGGCTTTGATGAAAAGCAATTAAAAAAATTGTATCATCATTCTGCTACAATAGATGTAAAAGAATTGCTCGAGAAGTTACCTGTGGGTAAAGAAGCAGATAAAGAAATTCAAGCTATAAAAAATCCTATTGTTATTACGGCATTGTTTGAGTTGCGAAAATTAGTAAATGAATTACTTGAGGAATACGGACAATTTGATGAAATTAAAGTAGAAATGGCTCGTGATTTAAAAATATCTAAATCACAACGAAATAAAATAAGGAGAGATCAAAAACGCTTAGAACGTGAAAATGATAGGGTAAAAGCAGAGGTTGAAAAATATATTAAAGTTACTAACGATAATATTTTAAAGTTCAAACTTTGGGAAGAGTGTAAACAAACATGTCCTTATACAGGAGTTGCTATTCCCATAAATAAACTTTTTACTGGTGAAATACAAATCGAACATATTCATCCTTGGAGTCGCTCGCTTAATGATAGTTTTAATAATAAAACCTTGTGTTGGGCTGATGAAAATAGAAAAAAAGGAGACAATACACCTTTTGAGTATTATGGAAGTGATGAGTCTAATTGGTCTGCCATAAAAGAACGAGCTTTGAAATTGTTTTCAGATACAAAGGAATATCCAAATGCTTATCAAAAATTTAAACGATTTGTTCAGATAAAGTTTGATGATGATTTTTCATCAAGACAACTAAATGATACTCGTTATATCAGTAAAGAAGCAAAAGAATATTTATCGCAGATATGTAATAAAGTAGCGGTGTCACCAGGACAAATGACCGCTAACTTGCGTCAAAAATGGGGATTGAATACGGTATTAAACGATGAAAATGCTAAAATACGTGAAGACCACCGGCACCATGCTATCGATGCTTTAGTTATGGCTTGTGGCAAAACAAGTTATTTGCAAGAGTTGTCTAAATGGAATCGATACAATAGAAACTATGATTTAAAAGATTTTCCTATGCCGTGGGAAGGTTTTAGAAAAGTTGCAGAAGATGCAGTTTATAAAATATTGATTTCTCACAAACGAACTAGTAATACGATAACAGTGAGAACTCACACCACAGAAAAAAACGGAGTGAAATATAAAAATTTTGGTGTTGCTGCTAGAGGACAATTGCATAAAGAAACTGTTTTTGGAAAAAGAGATTTTAAAGGAGAAGAAGCCTACCATGTTAGAAAAGCTATTGATAGTTTAACTACTGAAAAGCAATTAGACAAAGTGGTGGATGAAACTATCAGATTGATTATTCTAAAAAGAATACAAGAATTAGGAGGGTTTATAAAAGGTGCGATTCCTGCTAATACTTTTTTTATCGTTAATGAAAGCGGAATAAAACAACCACAGATATTCTTGCCAAATAAAAATGGAGCTCCTGTGCCTATTTTAAAAGTAAGAATGAAAGAAAACATAGGAGGAGCAGAACAATTAAAAGATAATGTCAACCAATGGGTGAACCCAAGAAACAACCATCATGTATTGATTTACAAAGATGATAAAGGAAGTTTAAAAGAGGAAATAGCTACTTTTTGGACAGTTGTAGAACGAAAAAGACAAGGATTGCCAGTTTATAAATTGCCAATAGATGGTAAAGAGATTGTTACCACATTGCATATAAATGATATGTTTTTGTTAGGGCTAAAGGAAGAAGAAATCAATTGGGATAATCCAGATTATGATGTATTAAAAGAAAATCTGTATAGAGTTCAAAAGTTATCTTCTAAATTTTATGAGTTTAGACAAGGCTCTCAAGCATCTATTCAAAATAATTTCTTGCCTTTTTACAGAAGAATAACTGGTTATGGAGAAGGAATTGGAGGTTGGTTAACTCACAATCCAATAAAAGTAAAAATATCAGTATCAGGAAAAATACAAAAAGGGTAGTTTTGTCATTTCGACCACAGGAGAAATCACATAATCTAAAACTATATGAGATTCCTCCTTCGTCGGAATGACAAAAGAGAAGTTCTTTGACATAAAATGATAGTCTTAAACAGCCAAACCACAACTGTAAGTTATGGCATCTGCCTTGCAAAAGATGCAAGAACTTTCTGTTGTGGTTTGATTAAAGATTAGAAAACACGATATTTTTCTCCATTTTATAGGGAACGTGCTTTTAGTTGTGGTTTGATTAAAGATTAGAAAACACGATATTAAAATCTACTATTCGATTAGGCCTCCACACGTTGTGGTTTGATTAAAGATTAGAAAACACGATATTTTTATTATAATTCGGGAAAAGTAGAACTAGGTTGTGGTTTGATTAAAGATTAGAAAACACGATATTCAACTTTTTTAGCTATTCCTTTACTGATATGTTGTGGTTTGATTAAAGATTAGAAAACACGATATTAAAATAGGTATTATATAATGATTATACCAGGTTGTGGTTTGATTAAAGATTAGAAAACACGATATTTTTAGATTTTGAAGCAGTTCATAGAGATAGTTGTGGTTTGATTAAAGATTAGAAAACACGATATTTTGTCCTTTCGATGAAGCTGAACACATTTGGTTGTGGTTTGATTAAAGATTAGAAAACACGATATT
>CANBOV010000177.1 GCA_947371275.1 Flavobacteriaceae bacterium
ACCTTACCACCTGCAGGAACTGCCAATTGCTCAGCCCTGATGATGAAGTCCTGTGCATAGCTGCTGTTTACACCCAAAGGTATAACTGATTCAGCCTGATAAGGACGGGCATCAATAGCCAGTTTATGATTGTCAGAAGACAAGCTGTAAAAATTGAAGTCAGAGCCTTGTGGCTTGCCGGCATCAAATTTAGACTCTTCTTCAGTGCTTGCAGCATCATCGAAACTAACATGTAACATGTCGTAAGGATGATAATTTGCATCATAAACATAGAGTGTCAGCAATTCGCTGTTGTGCTTGAACAGGCTGTAACCACTTGTGTAAGTTGCACCCTTGTTAGACTCAGTAAAGTTCAACTGAACTGCGTTAGCCTGGGCACGAACCTGGAAGGCGTCGTTTGCCTGGATATAGTATGGATTAGCCGAACCTGCAATTGTGTGCGGGATAGCCTGGAATCCACCTGCTGTACCTAGGAACGGATTCCATACATAGAAGGAAACACCATTGATACGTCCCGCATTGTATGCATTGTAAACAACAGTACCGATATCAACAGGAGATGCATATGGGTTACCCACCATGTTGTAATCCTGAGAGGTAGTAGCGCCCTTAGACAGGTTGATATTAATATTACCCTGGTTAACATTGCCTTTGTGCAGCATAGTAACATGAGAGATGTTAATATAAGGTCCGAAGCCTAAACCTTCGCCCTTAGCACCACGATAGTAGTAACGGATACCCTGGTAAGGATGGAGACCGTTAGAATCGGTAAGTGTAAGTGCACTTGTAAATGGCCTCCAACCCGGATCACCAGGTAAAGTTGAGTTAGCTACTAATGGATCGTATCTGTAAGCAGATGGCTGATTAGTTGCAGTTGTAGTGAAACCATTTGTAGCACCACCGGCACCAGTGATATCAATTGTGTTAGTATACTGGCTGAGTGCGATATCATTGCTAAACGGAGTAGCCCAGAAGCGGTAAGCACGACGGCCTGCGCTGATGAACTGCTGAACCTGAACCTTTCCTGAAATTACAGAACCAGAAGCAGGAAGAGTAGCAATGCGTGCATTTACAAATGTATCGGAGTACAATACAACGCTGTCGCTAGTAACCAAAGTACCAGTAGTAACTGAGAGCACACTCTTCACAGTCAATTTAGCACCAGTGCTAAGAGAAACGCCAGCTGCATTGTTCACGTCGAAATTACCAACACTACCAGTACCCAGAACAGATTGAGCTGATGAGCCGTCCATAGAAAGTTTACCAGCACCAGTAACATTACCATTGTTGTTCAATGAACCTGTAACATTTAAGGTAGCAGATGCACCGACAGTAACGGTAGCACCAGATGCCACTGTAAGGTTACGTGTAGTACCAGCACTTGAAGCTGCAATTACAGGAGCATTTGTAGTTCCTGAAGGAATGATCGCGTCATCTGAAGATCCTGGTACGAAACCACAATCCCAGTTTGCTGCAGTATTCCAGTCAGTTGAACTAGAACCATTCCATTGCATTGGTGTTGGGCTAACCGTAGCAGATGTACCCAAAGAAGTGGTACAAGCCGGGTTGTGTGCGTTAACCAATACATAGGTATGTGAGCTTGTCATTGCGCCAGAGCTGAATGAATAAGCACCACCTGTTAATGTAGCCGTAATAGTAGAACCACCGTCGATAGTGTAATCAATAGAAGCACCAGTAGTACCAGTGAATCCGATTGTGGTAGCATAACCCATACATGGAGCAGTAATAGAACTGATAGATGCAGTAGGGTAAGCATACACTGTAACAGTAAATCCGTATGACGCACTAGTACATGAACCGTTCGATACAGTAAGAGTTCCTGAATAAACTCCGCTGATACTTGTTGATGGTATCGTGATAGAAATAGAACCACCTAATGAAGCACCAGATACGTTACTGAAACCATCGGTAAGAGCAGCAGAACCCCAAGCGATACTATAGCTGGTTGGAGAACCGGTAGCACCAGAATATGAAAGCGTAGCTGAAGTAGCTGGCTGACAAAGACTTGGACTACCACCCAATGTAAGACCAGGAGTTGTGTTAACCGTAGCAGAACCAGTCATATTTGTCTGGCAGCTTGCAGTACCTGTAGCAACTACAGTGTAAGTACCTGCAGCATACTGAGTACCGAAAGAAACGGCAGAACCAGTAGAACCCGATGCAGGAGAACCTACAGTTGAAGCACCAAGGTACAATTGGTAAGAAACACCGGTTTCAGAGTTAGCAACCCCAACGGTTACGCCGGTAGCAGTACAACCTGTACCACCAGTTACCGCATATGCTGTTGGAGAAGTAGTCACTACTGAGCTACCTGTCATTGCTGTCTGGCAACCACCGGCACCAGTACCAACAATTGTGTAAGTACCCGCAGCAGTTTGTGTTCCGAAGCTGAGTGTAGAGCCGGTAGTACCAGAAACAGTGCTACCAACGGTAGATGCGCCATTGTACAGCTGATAACTAACACCTGTTTCAGAGTTAGAAAGGCCAATTGCAACACCTGTAGATGAACAGCCATTGCCGCCAGTCACGCTATAAGCGGTTGGTGAAGCATTGATAACTGTAGAACCAGTCATGTTTGAAGTACAACCACCAGTTATCAAAGTAGCCACGATAGTATAAGTACCTGCAATAGACTGTGTTCCGAAGTCGATAGAACTACCTGTTGAACCAGTGATTGGGCTGCCAACGGCAGATGCACCACGGTAAAGCTGGTAAGTAGCTGTAGACTCAGAGTTAGGCAGTGTGATATGATCAACACCTGTACAACCTGCTGATGGGCTCATTGTGTAAACTGAAGGTAACGTGTACACATTTACTGTGTTCGTAGAAATGTTACCCGAAGCACAACCACTATAAGTATCGGTAGTAACTACAGTGTACACCTGTGTGCTGGTTAAACCAGTTGAAACAGGGTTTGCAATTGTAGTACTGCTAAGACCGGTAGATGGAGACCATGCGTAGTTGTAAGTAGGACGAACAAAGCGCCATGCAGTACCAGCAACAGTGTTGTTGATAACATAGTTAGCATTATTCTGACCAGGAACAGTTGCAGCAATTGAGCCACCGATATTTTGAATACCGCAAACTCCAGCGTAAGTGCTGCTCGTGTTAGCCCTGGAGATGAACATGTCAATTACATTGCTTGTTTCATAAAGCACAACCTGAGCTGTGTTAGTACCACCACCAGTGAAGTCAGCAAGGCCGTTAAACCTTACAACAAACTTCCTGTTAGGAGCAGTACCTACAGTGGTATAGCCTATAGAACCTGTACCTGCGTTCATATAATGCCAGAACGGAGCAACCATGCCAGATGGAGCGCTTGAGCTTGGCAGTGCAACAACTGTCCATGACGTAGATGAGCTACCGAAGTTGATATAACCATTAGTTGAAATTGTTACGGAAGTGTAAGAAGTACCGTAATAGTTAAAGCTGAATGGTATAGTTACAGTAGAGTTACCATTAACACCTGTAGGACCAGCAGTCACTGAAGACAGAGAAACCGGAGCATATGGTATTGAATAAACCGCGTAGTTAGTAGAACCCGCTACCGGAGAGTTAACTGTCTCAGACAGATTGCTCGTACCCGATGGGCAGATAGAAGACGGAGTTGCGTTCATAGTCACCACCGGTGTAGTATCCACAGTTACCCAGTAAGAGGTAGAAGATGAACATCCACCCTGTGATGCAGTAACTGAATAGATACCTGTGTTAGCAGTAGATGCACCGGATATGGAAGGTGACTGAACCGTAGAGCTGAAGCCCAAAGGACCAGACCATGAGTAGGTATAAGTACCTGCACCGTTGTTGGCTGTCATATTCAATGTAGTTTGGCTACAAGCTGTTGTTGAGGCAATTGTTACTGCAGAACCATTTACGGTTACAGTAGCAGTAGCATCGGTACCGCAACCAGTGCTGTAGGTGATAACTGATGTACCGGAGGTAATACCAGTCACAACACCAGTTGACGCATCAACCGTAGCAACAGAAGTGCTGGAAGAAGACCATGCACCACCTGCAGAAGCATCAAACAAAGTTGTAGTAGCACCAGCACATGTAGTAGTAGTACCAGTAATTGCAGCTGGACTTGTGCTTGCAACGGCAACTGTTCCTGTAACACTACAGTAACCTACTGTGTAGGTAATGGTAGAAGTACCAGTTGTAGCAGATACAGTAAACACACCAGTTGTAGCGTCAATTGTACCGTAGGTAGATGGCGAATTTGACCATGTTCCACCAGATACCGCATCAGTAAACGTTCCTGTTGTACCAGTAGTCGTATTACAGATAGATGAAGGACCGGAAATTGCTGACGGCGATGTAGCTGTAGTCCAGGCAAATGTAGCAGCTGTACCACAACCATTGCTGTATGTGATAGTAGCAGAACCGGAACCTGTTGCAGAAACAACACCTGTAGAACTGTTTACAGAAGCAATAGCAGTATTGCTGCTTGACCATGCACCACCTGAAGTAGCATCATGCAATGTAGAAGTACCACCTACGCAAATGCTGGTGAAACCAGTAATTGAAGCAGGTGAAGTATTTACTGTAAAGCTAGATGTAGCAGGAGCACAACCGGAAGTAGTATAAGAAATAGTGCAAGAACCAGCGCCATTTCCAGTAACAACACCCGTTGAAGGATGTACAGTAGCCACCCCAATTGCAGAGCTTGACCATGTACCGCCACTCAGTGAGTTAGACAGAGTAGTAGTTCCGCTCACACACACTGTGCTTGCTCCCGTGATAGCACCTGGTGAAGGTGTCGCAGTTACAGACTGTGCAGATGATGTAGAAGTAGCACCTGAAGCCGTACAAGTGAT
>CANBOV010000178.1 GCA_947371275.1 Flavobacteriaceae bacterium
ACAAATCAAGAAACCCCTTTAATACAAATTAGTTCATTTTTATCCTCTATCCCTGAAATAATCATCTCTCTAAAAACCCTTGCTTCTTCACCATAATCTACTGTCAACTTTTCATTTGCTGTTAACATTTTGAGTAGATGTTCTAAGTAGCCTTTCTCACTAATTCGAGAATGAGACCCATATGGAGACCGTTTCAGCGGTGCGATCTCCCAATATTTCAAATTAAATTGGGAATAAAAACTAGGATCAATCTTTGAAATTGACGTTAGAAAATCGACTGAAAATCTAACGTCATCTACAAAAAACCACGAATCCTTAAAATACTCACTACCTATTTTAAACATCAAATACATTAAATAAAAGTTAAAATAAGCTTTCGTAATCATGGTTTCGCTTTCAATTTCATAAATTAATGATTTCATCTGAGAAATTCTGTACAATGTATTTTTTTTTATAAAATCGGAATGATTAACTAGAGGTTCCGTTCTACTCTGATCAAATAATTTGTCAACATATAACTCAAATTTATATTGATCAAACCCACTATAGTCATCTCGCACAGTCTCACCAAGTTCCTCGATCATCTTTTCGATATTTTTAACGACAACGCTTTTGTCTCCATTTCCAACAACCATCTCGTAGTCGTGCACTAATTCTGCCTTATAGCGTTCGTTCAAAACAAGAAAACTCAGGCTCAAATCCATTTTATTACTCATATATGATTATTTTATCAGTATTTAAAATATCCTTTAGGGGGTTGATCAGTGTACTTAATAACATCATTGGAAAGTGCTCTTGTTACTTCAGTTGCCTCTTTGTTTAAACCACCCATAACATATATACCTCCATGCTTTTTTTCGAGTTGATTCATGATATCCTCGACCTGAGCGCCATTGGTCTTAAGTGCCTGCTCGAAATATTCTTTGTCCAATACCAATACCGGAATAGCCCCACCCTTCACCAATTCACTATCCATTAATTCCCTTAAGCCAGTCGCCAAATTTCTTGATGTGTAGATACCTTCCTCATCTACTTTGTTTGTCTTAATTTCATACACAAAATTAGTATCCTTTTTATATTTTTCTTCGGTCCATTGAGGGCCTGAAACGCTAAATATACTGTTATTGCCATGCATTCTTACGAAAGGATGATGAAACGGCATTTTTTCGCTAGCCTTTGCCGAGAATGTTAAATCAGCCCCCCTATCATGCAATTTATAATTAATTTGCGTTTTTAAAGATGCCGAAAGAGCCTTCCCAGCCTGCTGCTTATCAAAAACAATTGGGCCAAGAAGCAATTTGGTAGCCTCATTTTTGGTCGTCCCCGCAATAACACTTTGATCCGTAACAAAGTGCTTATACACCATTCCTTCACCCACTACTCCTTTAATTTTATTTACATTATTTCCGTAATACGACTTGTCGCCTGCTCGGCCAGACCAAATAAATTTTTGTAAATGTCCTAAAGAAGAATTAGGCGCGGTCATAAAGGACGCCATCGCTGACGCATAATCAATATTTGACATCAACAGTTTTGAAAATTTCAAGCTAGGGTCGTAAGGCGGGGGTATTGCCTGCTCCCCGGTAGGATCTTCAAACCTCACCGGATTATCATAACAATATTCATACCCCGACGCAGTCATTTCCACATGCTGCCGCTCATGATTCCTCTCCGGATGCCCATGGCTAATGTTATAATACTCATTATTGATCGGATCATCAGCCAACCATCTCGCCAACCAGTGCGCATAATACCTTGCGCCAATATAATAAAATCCTGTCTCTTCATCCCTTTCCTTACCAACATAACGATATCTTTTTAACGACACCTCTGCAGCACCCCTTCCACTTTGAAAAGATGTACTACCATAAGGGTAATATTCTTCAAAAGAAATTAAAGATGCAGCATAATCCAGCTCCAGGCAGGCTGTACTCAGATGGTTCGAGTATTGATAGCGGATATTCTGTGTAGTTAGCGCGCCAGAGGTTACATTCAACTCAGAGTCTATTAAAGCAACCCGTGCGCCATCATCCATCACGTGCAATGTCTCCCGAATTAAAGAAACCGAACTTGTAATCGTATTAAACTCCTTGTACAATTCCCACTGTCCCACATACTTCCTGCTTTTGGCAACATGGGTGGTTGAATTTTCAACTACCTTCCTTACCCTTTGCCCGCCGCTGTCGTATTGGTAATAAGCCGTCAATTCGCTGGTAATGATCACTTTCTCCAGCCTGTTCGCTTCATTATAGGTCATGCTGGCTCCACCTGCGTTCAGGTGGTTCATGCCTCCGGTTATGTTACCCCGGTTATCGTAGGTATAGGTTTCAGCGCCTGTAGTACCGCTGCCTATACTGCTAGTGTGCAAGCGGTTATTAATAGGCACTGGAGTGCTGCCAGTCGTTTTTTCCACTGCAAGAGTCCGTGTCCAGTAATTGGTATACGAACTCACGCCCGCAGTATGCTTCATTTCCAGCATATTCCCCACCTCATCGTAACTGTAGTACTGTATGTACTTCCGCAGGGCAGACGTGTCAGTTGGTGCCACCCTTCCCGTCTTGTCGCTGTCCGTGCTGTTAACCGCCGCACCTGCACCCGCCAGTTCCCTGCCACCAGCCTTTATCAACCGGTAAAGCGCATCGTAGGTATAATCGTTAACCGGGGTAACCACCGTGCCACTGAAAAAAACCGTTGTTAGCGCGGCATCGTTTTGCCGGGTTATATTCCCCACAGGGTCATACCAGTAGTTAAGATCCTGCACCGCAACACTGTCACTATTCCTTGTTGTTAATATACGCGTGACCCTGAAAGTCTTCGGGTCATACGTATAATTCGTTGTGGTAATTACCGTTCCTGCCGTTGTATGATCACTCTGCGTCTGTAATTTCAGCCGTTGTCCCTTGGCATCATAGGTTATACTTTTGATGATACCAGTCGCCAAAGCATGAACACCGCTCACACCAACGCTGTACAACATACCCGTCTTCTCGTAGGTATACGTTGTTAAAGCACCGTCAGGGGTTGTGATCGTTTTGGGCCTGCCCAACCCATCATACATCATCGAGGTACTATGAGTCGTTGATTCCAGGTAGCCCGAAAGTCCTCTGTTGGTAGTAGTCCAATCCGGGCTTTGGGTATAAGCAGTAGTAAATGTCCGGACCGTCGTGAGCGGATTACCCTTAAAATCGTAGCTATTGATCTCCTGCAGCCCCGCTCCGTCATACCCCCTGTATAACTTACCACGCAGGTTATTGTCTGTATCACTCGAGGTCATACCCTCTCCATAGATCATGTATTCAACGATCTTCGTTGTTGAAGAAGTTTGCACTTCCTTACTCACTGGTCGGTGTATATTGTCATAAATGTGCCGGTGTCTGTTACCTTCGGCATCCCAGGCATATAGTGGCTGGTTGGCTGCGTCGGTCAGCGTGCTCTGGGTGCCGCTATCTACACTCACCTGTTTCACAGGCGCTTTCAGCATGTTGTAAGAATAGGTAAGCGTCGTAATACCCCGCGCATCATGCACTTCCAATCTATCCCCGGCCAGGTCAAGTACAACATAGCTCTCATAGGCATGTGCCG
>CANBOV010000179.1 GCA_947371275.1 Flavobacteriaceae bacterium
AAGCTTTGCAGACGACCGTCACTTCGAGTGTCTCGCCGTTAGGCGAGATGTATCGAGAAGCTTTGCAGACCTCCAATGCACGACCGTCACTTCGAGTGTCTCGCCGTTAGGCGAGATGTATCGAGAAGCTCCATTAAAACTTATTTAGTTTATAAAACTTCATAAGTATTAGTAAACACCGGAATATATTGCTTGAAATCAGAGATAAGTGATACGTTTACTTGCCTCACAACTAAACTATAAATAATCTCCTGCTTCGAATTAGAATCCGGAATTTCTAGTAAATAACCCTCTCCAAACTTGTAAGTGTCTTTGAATTCCCAACTTCTTTTAAATGTTGAAAAATCGGTAATGTGGCCAACAATGATTTCATCAAGTTCCTTGAACATATCAGGACGATAGGATCCAATTTTCAACGGTCGGCCCTGAAGTTCCACAAATAAATTAAAATTGTCTTTCATGGAATCGGCAACTTGAATTTTGCCCTTTATGATTTGAAGATTAATCGTGTCTTTTTTGGTAACCAAAAAAAACCTAGCATTTTCGATGGCGAGCTGTTTGTCGTTTTCAAAATATTTTACGCCAATTTTTTTTTGTGCACTAGAAAAAAAACAACAAAGGAGCAACAAGCTAAGTATTTTTATTCCTTTTATCCTCATAGTTTTTAATATTAGTTAGTGTAAACGAATATAATAAAAATGGTACAAATACACCGCGATTAATTTAAATATTTTTCTGATATAAGGCAGTTTGCTGCGCCGTACTCAGGCACACACGATTTGAAATTCAAGAAGTTTAACCTCAATTCCAAAACCCAATAATTTCAGCAATATGTGCTTCGGTGCCAATAGGATCCACGTACAAATTATCCCAATATAGAGTCCCCCCAATTTTAACAAATACGCGGTAATACCCTTCCGGCAGTGTGCCAATAGTCATCGTTACCGTGTTGTTTGACTGCCCACTTAAGGATAAAGTAGCGTGTGAACTAATAGCAGTCTCACTATAAGTAGACGCGTTTAAAATGGTAGCAAAGTTAGCCGTTTGATAGATTTTTTGAGCATGAGCAGGGACTACCCATACCGAAGTAATTAGCGAAGGTGATTCTAAAAGTATTGTTTGGTGCACAGGATTCGGATAAAGCACAAATTGATTGCTAACCCGCACATTGGGATTGCCAAACACCTGAGGCGAATCATCAGGCGCTTGCCTAAAAGTAATGCCAGTAACTAAATCTATCGCGGTTTGATCCGGCGTAGCTTTATCATTGCTACAGCCAAAAGCGAGCAAAACTAAACAAGCATAAAATACGTTTTTCATAGGTTCTCTAATTTGGCAAAGCCGTTTTGTCTCAAAAATAAACAATTTGTCATTCAATTCGCAAGTACGAGAGAGCTGCTGCTTCTTTACTGTCCTGCAATGAATTTAAAACTTCGCTAGCGCGAGCGTCACGCTCGTGCTTTAATGTTTTTGAAGATACTTGCTTACCTATTTTTTCGAATTATTTTTTCGCAAACTTTATCTAACTTAATTAATTCCAAGGCATTGTTATACGCGAAATTTATGTTGGGTTGTTCACTATCTGTGGTCAATGAATAATCATCAAAAATCTTAGTTACCAAAATTTCATTGATAAAAAAATAATACTTTGAATAGGTGGTCTGAGAACACCCACGAATCGTATTTTTATTCAGTAGGTAGCTTTTGACGCTTTCGTTTTTTACTATAGCTAAGGTAGCATCAAAATTTCCCAAAATTTCAGTAGCTAATTTGACTTTTACAGTATCGCATTTGTTTAACTTTCTGAAGTAGCTATTGTTTTCCTCTTTCCAAAAAACATATAAATCAGAATCTTTAAAATTGCACTTTTGTTTTCTTCTATTGTGCATTATACAGCCATCACAAAATTTTTCTTTAAAAAAGAACTCACTTATCCCTCGAGCTTTCATGATTGCTATTTCTTTTGATACAACCGAATCAATTTCCGTTTTTTGCGCAAAAGTCACACTAGAAAAGCATAAAAGGAGCAGGGTGATTGTCTTTTTCATCAAGTGTTTTTAAAATTAATTGGATAGTCTAATCCGCGCCATCGGGCTTGCTAAACCGCTACGGATGTTAGCGGCAGTAAGTTACTTCTCTTTTTGAAAGCTCATATTGATTCCACTAATTTCAAGTGTTAAAAGTTCTTCATTTAAAGAAACAAAATTGAAGCAAGAAATGCTGTTCATATCAATCATTTTATCTTCAGCTTTATAATTACAAATTTTCTTTTCTGCGTTGCAATTATTCTTATACGTTCTGTACGATACGTTAGTAATTATAGAGTTTTTAAATTCAATGTATTCTTTTTTTGCGCAATCTGACAATTCAATTTCATTATTTTTTTTATCGAATATTTTTACCAATTTCCATTTTCCTACCAACAAACTTGTATCTAAATAAATTTGCTGAGCTAAACATCTGCCGCCAAATAAAAGCAGAAAAATATAAATTATAATTATTGGTTTTATTTTCATTTATACTGATTTATTTACGACTTTCTAGCTTGAAAGCACGGATTTCAAATGCGCGCCATACGGCGTTAGTCTACTAGTTTATTAACTATTAGTCTTTCTTCTTGACAAAATACATTTTGCCAAACTCCGTCTCTAGAACAAGCTCCTGTTCGTTTAATACGGCGATAGTGGCATCATCATCTACTCCCTCCTCGTTTTTATCCCTTTTCTCAATAAGGGTTGTGCCATCGGCACCAATCTGATACGTTCCTGTAATTGGTGATTTACCTTTTCCAGGTTTTGTAGTAGTAAATGTTCCCCCGGCACTAAAACAAATCTGCGAGTTTTTGGCTTCTTCTTGTAGGTCAGCCGACATCATTTTAGGTTCCGTAAATTCCATCTTTTTCAAAATCCAACACCCTAAAATTTTAGTAGTATTCTCCTTTTGAGCCACCATTTTTACTGACGATAAAGCCAATAACAAAAACAACATTTTAAAATAGTTCATAAGTACAAAATTTTTCAGTCTATTATTTTTTCTCAACCCGATGGCGCGGATTTGTAATCCGTGCTAACTATCAACGGCTATTCAAATCTAATAAAAAAAGTTGCATAGTTTAGATAAATTCTTGGGAATCAATTTGCGAGCACGGATTTCAAATGCGCGTCATGGGGATACCTCCACTGCGCTACCGTCACTTCGAGTGTCACGCCGTTAGGCGAGATGTATCGAGAACCCGATGGCGCGGATTTGCAATCCGTGCCACCTTTCAATGGCTATTCAAATCTAATAAAAAAAGTCACATCATTTAAATGTAGTTTAGGGAATCAATTTACTAGCACGAATTTCAAATCCGCGCCATCGGGGATACCTCCAATACTCTACCGTCACTTCGAGTGTCTCGCCGTTAGGCGAGATGTATCGAGAAGCCTCTTTGATATTTTTAAGATAGTAAAATTGATTTATAGGCTTCAATCTTCTATTGCCAGTCAATGGGAAAAGTACCTGCCTCTTTCATTTTTAGATGTAACTTGTAAAGATTTGAAATAGGGTCTTTTCTATAAAGGAATAGCGTTTTTGAAAATGCTTTTTTAACTAAACTATCGCCCTGTATTAGGTCTGCATCATAGGAATCAAAATTACAGAAATTAAATTTCTCGTCATTATTTTCTACTGCTACATGCTTATTTATACCAGTATGAACATTAGTAATCACAAAACGAAAGTCAGTTCTATTTTCCTTACGGGCTTGAAAGTAAATTATTGAAAGTATAGCTGTAAAGCCAATTGAAAAAAAAGCAAGAGCTTTTCTAAGCAATAATTTAGAAAATAAGCTTTTGTCTACTTCTGTTTTCATATTTAAAAGAATTTAAAACTTCGCTAGCGCGAGCGTCACGCTCGTGCTTTAATGTCTTCAGACGCTGAGTTACTCAATTATGAAAGGTTTCTCAAAGTGTTTTTGAAATCACTTGCCTACCTATTTTTGCGAATGATTTTTGCGCAAACTTTTTTCAAAGCTAGATTTAATAATGCTAAAAATAACATTGCTAAGAAAACCACTCCGTAAAATTTTACGTCGATTGCGTTTCTATTCAGAAATTCCATAATAACTAATATGGCAGTGAAAAATGAAGCTAGCACAACACTATTAACCATGTTTAAAGCAAAATTGTTTTCATCCATCTTCAAAATCCAACTTCCAATAATAATTTGGTATAAACTTGAAAGCAACACAATTGCAGCAATGAATATTAAATAAACTGTAATACTAAGATCAAATCTTTCGCATGCTTCCAATTCTGCTTGGCTTGTTAGCTTATCTTTCACAATAAAATATCCAATAAATAATATCGCACCGATTGTATTCGGCAATAAATTTTCTAATACAATTCGGGATATTTTCATTTTTTGCAGAGAGTTGTTTTTCTATTACTGCCAACGCTGTCGCTCAACGAAGTTCCTAAAAAAATAGGGTTTTAGGAAAATTTATTTTGCTAAAAGTAAAAGATTTTTCGATGACCCCAATTGCTGCAAACACTTCATGGAGCAGTTAACTCGAAAAAAAACCAAGAATATAATCCCAACTACATTTTTATCCTCCAAGAAAAGGAATAGGAGCTTTCTTCTTTGCTCGGCTTTGAAAAAGCCGAATCAACACAAAAAAATAGCGCCAATCAAGTTGAGGCTATACAAGGTAAACATCCACTGAAAAATCACAGTAAGCTTCCTCTTTGCTATTACAAATTAATAAAAATAACGTTTAGAAAATTTGTTTTTTAAGATAGTACCTGTTAGTGGCTGGCTCTTATTCTTTTTTTGATACAATGAACCAAGGAATTTTCAGAAAACCTTTCTTAAATTTCACTTCGACTCTATCTCCAATAAATGTGTTTTTATACATAGGTTTCGATACCTTCACATTTTCTTCTTTGTCTTGTGGTCCCCACGTGCTTAATTTTATGTAGTAAGTTGTTCGTTTACCATGAGAAACACTATGGTCAATGACTGTTGCATTGTATATATATTGCTGTGATTGATCAAATTCGCAATTGATTGCTCTAATACTTCCAAAACCATATAATAGTGAAACTACAATTATTAAAAATATTTGCCCAATTACAGATTCAACCGAACGATTAATACCTTTCAAATATAATAACATAAAAACTAGACAACAAATACTTATTGATAGTAGCCAAGTATTTTGTAAGCTTAATAAATTAAATTCAGATGATTTTAACATTAAAACAACGCATGATGTAAAAAAACCGATAAAAATATGGCTATAAACGCTCCTTTTAGAATTTGAAAGAAATCTTATAAGTTCAAAGTTGTATAATATAATAATGCCGATTACAGGTATGATTAATATAATTATTAAACTAATTCTCGTATCAAAAAACATCATAATAATCCCTAAAACTACTCCTATGACATTATAAGCAGTAGCTATTTCCTTAGCCTTTTTAATTTTTTCTTCTCTGTCTTTTTCCGTAAAGCCCAAAGACGAATCGTTTAATAACCTTTGATGTTCTGTTTCTAAATCTAAAGCATCAAGGTCTTTAAAATTATTAAGAAGCCATTCGGAAATTTCACTATTATCTTCAAAATTAATGTAATTACCTATAGTTAAAACTGGATCGTTTTCTGAAAAAGGTTCTATTTTTATTACTTTAGTTCCTAATCTATATCCTTTTATTGCAGTTAAATTTAATTGATTTGTTGAAAATAAATCAACACATAAAATACTGCTTTCTGTAATTAAAATTTTTCTTCTAATAAAATTTGCAACAATTAGAAAAGAAACTACTATTAATAATATTGGTAGTAATAAAACAAATGAATTTTTGTGGATAGGTTTAGTTAATAAGAACAAAGAAAAAACGAAAATTATTGCTGCTAGTATGCCATAAAAAAATTTAATTCCAAAACTAAGTCTATATTCTTTTTCCATATATTTTTCTATTTTTTGGACGCTTGCCTCCAACGTTTTTTGGGCTTGGCGAAGGTGGGGATTAAAAAGCACCAAAGTTCAAATTTAGTATAAAAGCTAATAGAAAGTAAAAATGTTCAGCCTTGCACTAAAGCCCCACTTTTGCCAAACCCATGTTACCTGCTGCCCTTTTTTATTCAAGTCGTTTTACAACATTGTCTAAATTGTCAACTACGAGATTAAATACTATTTTGTTGTCAGGAAATAATGTTTGTAATTCCTTTCGTAACTGCACAAAAGGTTCTAACGCCTCTGCACTACTTGTTATTGATTTGTCACACGAAATTGATAGTTCAAAGTTGTTGTTAACTTTTTTAGCGTAAACATATTTTGTAACTGCTTCGTCAAAAAAAGTTGTCTTTGTAAGTCCATCAGCAATTTTATTTATTTCGGTTTCTGAAATATTGTTTTTGTCAAACGCAATTTCGTGTTTCATTATTCCAAATGTTTTTGTGTCAGCACCAACACTTGAAGTTGCGTCAGTAAGCAATGCAAAACAGATTATAGG
This sequence comes from Flavobacteriaceae bacterium, assembly GCA_947371275.1. Classification (GTDB taxonomy): domain Bacteria; phylum Bacteroidota; class Bacteroidia; order Flavobacteriales; family Flavobacteriaceae; genus Flavobacterium. The sequence goes on from CANBOV010000179.1 coordinate 6,498, forward strand.
AATTATTGTGAGAGCAAGACCAATTAGTCCAACTGTAATAGTTCTCCACCAACTGTAAAGTTGTCCACCAGAATTTATATGAGCAGAAATATTTTGTCCTTGAAAATGTTGAACAAGAAAATAAGCAATTGCTGTATATATTAATGGAATTATTTGATTAGGTATTTTAACACTTTCTGGAATCATAAATATGCCTCCAAATATTACAACCGTGGCTATAATTGTATAAATCCAAGTTTTTTTCGCTTTGTCAGTTTCATTGAAGGCATTAAAGTTTTCAGCGATTAAATATCCAGCAGCCAAAGGTCCACCGAGAAATGAACCAACCCAAATCGCTCTGTCTTTATATATTTTATTTATCGGTGTTTGTAAGTCTATGTTTTGTTCCATATTCATTGTTTTGATTGTTGTCGTTTTAGGGTTGCAGGTAACTTGTATATAAGCGCCATAAACACTCGCCAATCTACCTCGTTTTGGATGTATAAGCGAATGTTTGTTGCGCTTTTCTTTTATCAAAAATAGTAAAAAAAGAGTACAAATTATCAGTAAGATAGGATAATTCTAACAGCATTTTCAACCTCTAAAAAACTGCGCCTGCAA
>CANBOV010000180.1 GCA_947371275.1 Flavobacteriaceae bacterium
CCATCGGTGGCGCTTAACCCTATTTCTTTACCAAACGCGGACTGCGTCCATCATGCGTTTGCAGAAATTGGGCTCCTAAAAAAATCTTACTCTTTTAGTAAAATAAATTTTCCTAAAACCATATTTTTTTAGGAACTTCGTCAAGCGCCACCGTTAGGCCCAATGCTATGACGAAAGACAAGATTAAAAATATCAATCAGACACTTGGGTTCTTCTCAATTACCGTTGGGTGGACTTTGACGAACTTTCTATATTCAATTTATCTCGGTTGGACTTACGGTAAAGCGACCGACAGTGGCGTTGTCCTATCTTGGTCAGGACTGTTCATTTACATTGCTTGGGCAATATTCATAATTTATCCACTTAACAAACTTGACCATAACAAACCAATTTTCAGACGACAACTTTTTCCATTCGTGACAGCAGGTTACGCTGGACTTGTTTACACAATTTTAGTTGGTGGACTTTTCCGTGACTTTGACCTTGTAATTATGTTTATGCCATTGGCACTTTCAATTGGACTATTTTTCGGACTTACTTACTCGACACTAATTACGAGTGACAGAATAATTAATTTACTCAACAACAAACCAATATTTAAACTGATTTCATTTTTTTCTCCTGTGTTTATATTAACATTTTTTCTTTGGCTTTTGCCGACACTATTTCCAAGTTTAGTTTATAGATATATGCCTGACGAAATTCAGGACAAAATTTTTGTAAAGACTATTGTAAAATATAAAGTTGGCGACAGTTTTGAAAAACTAAGAAGTGAAGTTCCGGGACATTTTGACAAGTGGGGTGACAATGGTTATTATAGTGGACCTTTAATTGAATATCACTTAGAGACGGCAAACGACACAATTAAAATACTCGACATAAAACTACCGAAATGAGAAGCACTGGGCATAACACGGGTAGCTGTTGCACAACCTCTCTAAAAGATTAATAAATCAAAATAAACACAAAAAAGAACCTCGTTTAAGGTTATTCAAGCAGAGGTTTGTATCTGATAGGAACCACGCGAAAGGATTGACTTCGTCGAATTGCATTTCGCACGGTAGCGGGGAACCAATACAAAAGTTGGCAGCAAGCTCAGGGAATAAATAAAAATAGAGGAGAATTAACCAATAATAAACTAAAAACATGTTAGAACTAATTTGGGGAATATTAAATATAACAGTCCTTGTTTATTTCATAATTATTTGCTTTAAATCAACCAAAATCATTCGTGAAAAATTAGGTATTTTAGCTTCTTTAATTTTTGTTTTTGGTCTTTTATCGTTTATCTCGAGACCTAATGATGAAAACTCAAAAGCCAATGTTTTTGAGTTAGAAAATCAAACTAGAAAAGCAAAACCAAAAGCATTCAATGAGAATACTTATTTCATAAGTAAAACACTTGAAGATAACTTAATGTCTAAAATTGAACTTTCTGTAAAATATGGGGAAAATGAAAAGGGAAAAAAACTTTTAACCGCATTTATAGATAGAAGTGGATTTGTAAGTGGAACAAGTTGGAAGACAGAAATGGTTAGCGTTGAAAAATCCATAATTAAAAATAAATGTTTATATCGTATTTCAGGAACTTTAGAATGGAGATTGTTGGGTTTGAAAATCTATTCACAACCGAAAGATTTCAATGGTGAAATGGAATTAAAAAAATAAAGCAAGTTTCTAACGGCGGTTTGTCTCAATAGTTGCTTTTATCTTTCTTCGCATGAAATTACTCAAAATGAAAATTGTATATATTTACAACTAACTATAAAATTGTCGCCACAGCGCAATTGCGAATCGTTAAGCTATTATTTGGACAACTGAATCTTGAAGATGAAAAAGTATTTAATAATCACCTTTTTATTATTTAGAATTTTTAATTCATTTTCTCAAAATGAAAACCAAAATTGGATTTTATTTAGAGATGAAAAAAATGATGACTTAATAGGTTATAAAGATTTAAGTGGTAAGATTAAGATCGAACCAAAATTTACTTTTTTAACTAGTTCGATTGTCTTTGAAAATATTATCCCTGTGTTTGAAAAAATAAACATAAAAGACAAAGATGATGCTAAAACATCGCAATATTACTTGCTTAAAAGCGGTAAAAAGGTTGGAGTTGACAGCCTATATGTTTTTGATTTTACCTTAGATTGTGAAAACGAGGACAAAATAAGATTTAGAGATCCAAAAACGGATAAAGTAGGTTTTTTTGACAAGAATGGGAAAGTTATAATACCAGCAATTTATAATGATGCAAGCAAGTTCCATAATGGATTAGCAATTGTTATTAAAGATGCGAAACGAATTTGTTGGGAAGGAGAAGAATATTCAAAAGAAAATCAATGCGAGCATTGGAGCTGGAAAGGAAATACCCAAATCATAAATAATAAAAATGAAGTGATTTTAGACAATGTTGATTTACAAAAATTTCAATACATAGATTGGTATTCACTTAAAATAAATCCAAAAGAAATAGATTCTGACAATATAACATTTAAAACACAAGATGAAAACTTATATTCTTTTACAAATACCAAAAAAGAGTTTGAAAAATGGTTTTATAATGAGTTTGTGAATAAAAGTGATGAAACTAATTTTATGTCAAATTGCTTTGATAAAATTACTATAAGCAAAAATGGAAACCTAAAAAGTGACGAATTTGAAAATCCTGAATTTGCAGCTTATGCATGGACATTTGATAAAAAAGAAAATGTTTATAGAAATAACAAAGAGTTTATATTAAAGATTATAGAGATAATTGGTTTGAAAAAATTAACTTTAAATATATCAAATGGCTTGGGCCAACCAGTTTTATTTGAATATTATAAAGACAAACCATTTTATGATAATTGTGGCGAGTTCTTAAATGAAAAATATCCGTTTTTTGAAGTTTATATAACAAAAGAAGATGGTTTTTCGACACAATATTATTTTGGATTTATTAGAACAAAAGAAGGTTACAAATTAATTGAAATTAGCTAAAAAACAGCAACAGCTAACAGCTACTATAATTGATTTAGGTAATTTGCTTAATAGGGAAATGGTTTTGTGTTTGGAATATTTTGGCAAATCCGAAGAATAGGCTTATTTTAGTTCCAAATCCGCTGCAGTAATGAGGCGTTAGCAGCAAGTTTAAACGCTCTTTATGAAAGAACAACATTATAAATTTCTAGCAATAACTTTTTCTATCATAATCATTTGGATTCTGTTTGGATTATTTGATTCATATGATGAACATAATGCTTACTTCAGTCCATGGTCTTTGTACTTCTATTTAGGAGAAAGTATGATTGTAGGAATAATTATTTCAATTATTGTGCTGGCATTGAGATTAATCTTTTTTAGAAAAGAAAAGTTTAGAAATAACGTGTTATATGTGTTTTGCGGTTACCTAAATTTGATAATTTCAATCATTTGGTTTACAAGTTTGTTAACCAGAATATTGACAATAGATTATAAGTTAACCGAATATGGAATACCAAGTTTCTGTTTAGCAATTATTATTTTGACAGACTTATATTTCCCAAGAAAAGTGACTAACTGAACAAAAAACCAGCTGCTGACAGCCGTTCCTTTGTAAAGCAACATTTTGAGGAACTTCGTTGAGTGGCGGTGTTATAGGCAAGGTGCCCAAATTACAATTAGATAAGTATGGAAAAGAATTATATTTCAAAAGCCTTCACGGTTAGCATTGTTTTGGTAAGTCTATTTTGTCTTCTAATAGTAGCTAAATTTTTCACCTTTGTAAATTTTTCACTCTTTATCTTATTTCGTAAAATCCTTATAATATCCATTTGTATAGCACTTATTACTGGATCATTTTTCACGCTAAAAGGAATTAAAGAGAGAAATTCGTGGAAAAAAATAATTGCATTAGTAATTAATTTTGGATTAGGAGGTCTATGTTTTTTAGCATTGATTAATAACCTTATAGAAGAATATGGAAACTGAAAGGGACCTGCTTACAACAGCCTTAGCCATGGCACAATCTCTCTTAAAATCTAATTGTTCAAAATAAACACAAAAAGAAACCCTCCTTAAGGTTATTCAAGCAGAGGTTTGTATCTAGTGGGAACCACGCGAAAGGATTGACTTCGTCGAATTGCAATTCGCGCAGTAGCGGGGGAGAAGGAAAATGAAATAATATTTTTTCGAATATTAAAAAAAAAAGCTTTCAAATTTTCTTTGAAAGCTTTAGGTTTGAAAAATTAGCCATTTATTTAATTTCAATCAATCTTTTTGGTTTTGGCAGGGCTTCCTCACGTTTTGGCAACGAAAGCGTTAACACACCGTTTTCATATTTGGCTTGTATCGCATCATAGTTGACCGTTTCAGGCAGATTAAATCTTCTTTTGAATGAGGCCGATGAAAACTCTTTGCGCGAGTAGTGTTCATTATTTACCTCATTTTCAAATTCTTTTTCACAAGAAATGCTTAAAGTCTTTTGACTAATTTCCACATTAAAGTCCTCCTTATTATAACCAGGAGCACATACTTCTACGGTAAAGTTTACATCATTTTCTTTGATGTTTACTGCAGGCAATGCGTTATTAAAATCTTGTCTGCCGCCATTCCAGTCTGTTCTAAAAATTTCATCTAAAAGAGATGGAAAAACTAAATTGTGGTTTCTTTTCACTAGGTCCATGATCTATAAAATTTAAAGTTAAACATGGTACTTTTTGCAAAATAAATGCCAGAGGTTTTACACGGAAAAAAAGACATAGGGTTAGGAAAAAAAAATGTCATAATGACAGAATT
>CANBOV010000181.1 GCA_947371275.1 Flavobacteriaceae bacterium
AATGTACGACTTCCAAAAATGCCTGGACTACATAGAAAACCAAGGCAAAATCATCTACGGCAAAGCCTACAAAATCAACGAAGCCGATACCCCCACCATCTACAAACTACTCATCTACATGATCCAAGACGCCGATATGGCCCAAACCCTAAACCTAAACCTCCAGCAGGGGATTTTGCTCTCCGGACCCATAGGCTGCGGAAAAACATCCATCATGCAGCTCCTAAGACCGTTCGCCTTGGTGCGAGCCGACTATAAAATAAAAACCTGCCGCGAAATTTCCTTTGAGTTTGCAAAGAATGGGTATGGGGCACTGCAAACCTATTGCCAACCAGCACCGGCCCAACAACGCCTGCAAGGCTACTGCTTCGATGACCTCGGCGCCGAACAACAAATCAAGCACTTCGGAAACGACTGCAACGTCATGGCCGAAATCCTCCTAAGCCGCTACGACCACTACACCGAAAACAAATCCCTAACCCACATCACCACCAACCTCTCCGCCTCCGAAATCGAAAACCACTACGGCAACCGCCTCCGCTCCCGAATGAGAAACATGTTCAATTTAATATCATTTCCCAATGACTCGAGGGATAAAAGGTGAAAATTCCAAATTCCAAATTCCAAATAACCAAATAACCGAATTACCAAATAACCAAATCCACACCCGAGCCAAAGGCGAACTGAGCGAAGCTAAATCAACCCATTTCCAAATAACCAAATTACCGAATTACCGAATAACCAAATTAACAAATTAAAAATCCCTGCGGTTGGGGATTGCATATGTGTCGGAAATTTGGTAGGTTTGAAAGGATAAATCAGGCGTTATGGAAAAATACCGACAAGTCATTGAAGAACTTATTAAATTCAGAGACGATAGAGACTGGGAACAATTTCACGATTCAAAAAATTTAGCTTTAGCGATCTCATTGGAAGCAGCTGAATTGAATGAACTTTTTCTATGGAAAAAAGGCGATGATGTAGAAAACATCAAAAAGGATCGTTTAAAAGAAGAACTTGCTGATATACTTTCATTCGCTTTTCTTTTAGCCGAAAAACATAACCTGGACATATTCGACATCGTGCTAGAAAAAATCAAAAGCAATAATGAAAAATATCCCGTTGAAAAAGCTAAAGGAACGGCTAAAAAATATAATGAATTATGATTAACGAGCCCGTTAACATTGATATTTTTCGATTTGATTTTACACCTGATCTGATTAAGAAGCCTGAATTGGAGAACCTCCATTATGCAAAAGAACTGTGGCCTATAGTATACATTATTACTGATGGAAAAATTAAACAAGCATATATTGGAGAAACAACCGATACTTTTAGCCGCATAACCACACACCTCAAAAATGGGGATAAAAACAAACTGTCTGAAGTACATATTATAAGCAGTAATACCTTTAATAAGTCGGCTACTTTGGACATTGAATCTAATTTAATTAAATATTTCTCGGGTGACGGAAAATATAAATTACTTAATGGAAATGTGGGGTTAGCTAATCATAACTATTACCAAAAACCACACTATTGGGAAATCTTTAAATCCATTTGGGACCAATTACGCACTAAAGGAGTGGCTCAACATTCCCTTGAACATATCGACAATTCAGACTTGTTTAAATACTCCCCTTATAAAACTTTATCGTTAGACCAACGCCGTAGTTTGATGATTATCATGCAACACTTACTTAACGACAATACTCATAACATTGTAATGGAAGGTGGTGCAGGAACGGGAAAAAGTATCATGGCTGTTTTTTTAATTAAACTAATTTGCACAGATAACGAGGATTTTAACTTCAAAGAATTTGGCGAAGAGGAGCAGCAGTTCTTGGACTTAATTGTTCGCTTAAAAGTCAAATATCGCAATCCAAAAGTTGCTTTAGTAGTTCCGATGGGTTCGTTTAGAAAGACACTCCAAAAAGTATTTAAAAACATTACCGGACTCAAATCTGATATGGTGATTGGTCCTTCCGATGTCTTTAAAGAAGATTATGATATTATTTTAGTGGATGAATCCCATCGATTAAGACGTAGAGTCAATTTGGGCCCCTATTTCAAAATATTTGACAATGTTTGTAATTATTTACGAATAAATAATACTGAAACAAACGAATTGGATTGGATGCAACGAACACGAGCTAAGTGTATTTATTTCTATGACGAAAACCAATCCATTAAACCATCTGATGTATTACAAGAAGACTTCAATAGAATGAAACAATTGCCATCTACAGTAGTTGAACAATTGAAATCTCAGTTTCGAGTGAATGGTGGCAATGGTTATGTAGATTATATCAAAAAGTTGTTGGATTGTTCGCTTCCTTCGACCCAATCGAAATATGGTTCAAAAGACTACGAATTTGTAATGTTTCAAAAAATAGAGGATTTTTTACATGAATTGAAATTGCGTGAAAATGAAAACGGTCTCTCCCGAATGATTGCAGGATATTCATGGGAATGGATTTCAAAAAATGACAAAACTGCTTATGATATTGAAATTGAAAAGGTAAAATTGCGTTGGAACGGGACTAATATAGATTGGATTAACACTACAAATGCTATAGAAGAAGTGGGTTGTATTCATACTACTCAAGGCTATGATTTAAACTATGCCGGTATAATTTTCGGACACGAAATCACATACAATCCTGCGACAAACCAAATTGAAATCATTCGTGAAAATTATCGTGACAAAGCGGGAAGAAATACCATAACTGACCCTGCAGTCCTGAAAAATTTCATTCTCAATATTTATAAAACCATATTGTTACGAGGTATCAAGGGTACCTATGTTTATGCCTGTGACCCTAATTTAAGGTCATATTTGGCAAATCATATAGCAACATTTGAAACTACAGCACCAACTTACCAATTCACCGAAGAAGAGGAAATTCTTCCTTATGAAAATGCTATTCCATTGTATGATTTAAAAGCGGCAGCTGGGGGATTTAGCGAAACCCAACAACCTGAAGAATTGGAATGGTTGAAACTCCCCCCAAACTTAGCTGGATCTGAAGATTTGTTTGCTTGTACGGTAATTGGTGAATCTATGAACAAGATAATCCCCAACGGTTCTACTTGTATTTTCCGCAAATACCATTATGGATCAAGAGATGGCAAGATTGTATTAGTACAATCTGCAGATATCCAAGACCCTGAATCAGGAGCGAGTTATACCGTAAAAGAATATGAAAGTAAAAAAATAGTGGGTGAAGAGACCTGGCAGCATGATTGCATTATTTTAAAACCGAAATCCTTCGACCCTGCTTTTGAACCTATCGTTCTTAATAAAGAGGAACTAAACGATTTCAAAGTAATTGGGGTGTTTGAGTGCGTTTTGTAAAATTCATAAATAAGTAAGACAATGACACTTCCTCATTCTACCCAGTTACCTATCCAAAAACTTGCCAGTGTATTTGGAAATACTTCATCAACCTATAAATATTACTGGTTCCTGTCTATTATTGAATTAGTCGAAGAAGGACATTCAGAGATAGCTAAAAAGAAACTCTTTTCAAGAATGATAAGTAATTCGTGGTATACTATTAATTACTTTCATATTTCATTTGGCAAACAAGATAAATTTCAAATTGCAGTAGAAAATATTTTAAAAACAGAGTCTTTATCTATTGATGAAAAGAAATCAAAAATTGATAATTGTTTAGAAACATCGACATTAAAAGAAACAGTAAACCATTTAATGCATTTTGATAAAAATGTGCCGCACTGGTTTTTAACTCCATGGTTTCCCAAAGTAAATGGTGAACCTGATAGCAAACAAAGGAATAGAATTTACGAAGCTTCACAATCATTTGAAAATGAATGTTTGTATGCATTAAATAAAGACTACATTCAAATTAACCCAAATTGGATAAACTACTTAACCACTAATGCTAGAATATTAAAAGATTACTGTTATTGGAATCTTGCTTTATTTTTACAAACAAGAAACCCCAATGTTCCTGATATCCCTAACAAACTGATTAAACCTGCAACACGCGGTAGCTTAACGGCGCAAACAAAAGATTATTGGAAAATTGTATTTACTGAATTAGGTTCAATTCCCTGCATTTTTACTAATACCAAATTAATCTATGAAGAAAAAAACTTTGCTTTAGATCATTTTATACCGCATGCATTTGTCTCTCATGATTTGATTTGGAATTTATTGCCAATAGAGAAACGATTTAATTCAATCAAAAGTGATAAACTTCCTAAATACGATCTCTATTTTAATAAGTTTTATGACTTGCAAAAAATCGCATTTGAAATCAATAAAAATCATAATGCTAAAAGTAAATACATGGATGAGTACCTTACAATATTTCCAAGTATAGAAGAATTTGAAAAAGTAACATTTTCAAATACGATTCAGCCTCTAATTACTATTGCAAGTAATAATGGCTTTTCATATTTAAATGAATAGAATAACATATTTATTAAAATAAAATATTTTATTAATTTCTTAATCATTTTTAATTTTAAAAAATAATAAGATATAAAAAATAGTTTAGATTGAAACTAATCAATAGCTGAACTCAAAATTTCTCTAACAATTTTTGTATGTTTGACTGTTTTAACCTGTAAGTTTATTAGTGGAAAAAGTTTTAGACATAGTTTCAAATGAAACAACCTGTAAATGTTACAGATCATTCCGATATTGCGCTGATGAAGAAATTCGTGTACCGTCCCTTGACTTTGACACTAAATTAAAAGAAATTTCAGTGGTTGTAAAGGAGTATGGAGAAACAGATACAAATTTGCATACATCAAAAAGCCTAAGAGTACTTGCTGATAAAATTATAGATAGTGATCCTCTATTTCATTTCTTCCTTGATGGTTCTCGCAGAACATACAAAGTTGATGATATTGAAATAAATAGAAGTGTTTATCCAATAATTGCCGGCCAGATTGGTGTTGCATGTTGTCAAAGAATAAACGCGAACCAATTTAAAAGTGTAAAAGATGCCTTTGAACATAATTTAGTTTTATCACTTCCAAAGGGAGCAAATCCTAATAGCGGTGATGCAGCATTATTTTTTAATGCATTAAAAGCAAAAATCAATAAAACAAAAAGAATAGAAAAGGCAGGTATTAGTTTTTCTAAAATCTTAGCTTACGACTCTAAGAAACAAGACGACGGTAAAAAGTATGAGCAGATGGGAATTGCTACAATTCAGGATGAAATGATTGAAACTGAAAAAAAAATAGTTGCACATTTGAGTACTAAAAATTTGATAAATCCTAATAGATATTTAATCAAAGATGGTTCGTTGCAATATAAACCAATGCGGACAGGCGATTTTAAAGAACTTACTAAAATTAAAAATCATTATAAATGTGCAATCGGTGTTTCCAAAATGTTTAATCCTGAACTGTGTCAAGATAGAAGCGGGAAAAGTAACGCGGATAAAATTGCTGTGTTGCCTTTATTTCACAGAACACCTGCATTTAAATATAAAAGTGAAATTGTCGGAAATGTATTTTTTGCTATTTGGTACGTCCGAATAAGAGAGGCAGAACGAACAGAAAGTCCATTTGCAGGAGTTTTGAAAATTGAAAAAATTCTTATAACTGATGACGAAAACGAGAATGGCTTGAATAGTGAAGAAATTGATTTGATAACAGCAAACATAATTAACGAACGAAATCCTGTTTGTTATGGAAAAGATTCACGCTGGGCAAATCATTTGTACCCAGTTTATCTTACTGAGAGCTTTATTAAAAGTAAATACCTAAGTGACATTAACTTCTTGAATTTATTCTAATGAAAAAAATAGGCAAAATTATAGCAACTGAAAAGGTTCCTACGACGGTAGATGAGTTTTTCTTTTGGACAGACAAGCATCTTATTTTAAAACCTTTTGATGTCATAAAAGTTGAACATATTAAAAATTCTGTAACATTTGGTGTAGTTGAAGAGATATCACACTTAACGGATGGTGCAAGTTTTTTAGCAGGTTATATTTCAAGTGACTTTGGCGAAGTCGAAGCTAAATCCAACACGCAACGGATTGGAATGAACTATGTTAAAGCAAAAGTAGTTGCCAATTCTGAAAATATTTATACTCCTGTACTCGATGGATGTATCGTTTCCCTGGCTAATGAAGAAGATGTAAAAATGGCGTTAGGCTTAAAAGGCATAAAAAATCCTTTGCCATGTGGCGTTATTGAAATGTATGAGGATGAAGATAAAATAACAGTTCCTGTGCACTTCAATTCACACTTCTTAATAGGTCCTGAAGGTGCACATTTAAATATTTCAGGAATTTCCGGATTAGCCTCAAAAACATCTTATGCAATGTTTTTATTAAAAGCAATCCAAGAGCAATATATAAAAAACAAAATAAATGAGAGTGTTGCTTTTGTTTTATTGAATGTAAAAGGCAGGGACTTACTAGCAATTGACGAAACAAATGATGAATTACAGCCGGCGGACATAAATGCTTATAAAAATTTAGGAATTGAAGTGTCTCCTTTCAAAAACGTCAAGTATTTTTATCCTTATTCGAAAGACATAAGAACAACAACATACGCTGATGTAAAAGATGTTGAAAGTCAAAAAAACTTAAATAAAGCTTTTCAATATAAATATCTTTTCGAAGATGACAAGGAGAGCTTAGATCTACTTTTCTCAAATATCGACGACCCAACTCAATCGATGGAATCAATTGTAAATTATATTATTTCGGGCGAAGGTGATTTTAACCGTGTTCAAAACTGGGAAGATCTTAAGGATGAAATAAAAAAGCACCAAGAGAAAGGTGACACGGGAAAAGACAAAACAATATCGGTCCTAAGTTGGCGTAAATTTTACCGCCTTTTCAGAAAAACACTAGAGCGTAATAAAGACTTATTTGCAAACTCAATAAACGAAAGTAAAGGTGAAGTTCGATTACAGGATTCTATAAAACAAATAAAAAATAATGATATTCATGTAATCGACATCGCCAAGCTAGATGAAGAATCTCAAGGTTTTGTTTTTGGTGATGTTATGCGAGCAATATATGATTTGAAATTAGGACAAATTACAGATCGAGAAGAATCAGAAATCCCATCCAAAATCGTCATATTTATTGATGAATTAAACAAATATGGTAGTAAGGACGTCCCTAAAAATTCACCTATTTTACGTCAGCTTTTAGACATAACTGAGCGTGGAAGATCTTTAGGGATAATATTATTTGCGGCAGAACAATTTAAAAGTGATATTCATGACAGAGTGAAAGGAAATTGCGCAACTCACGCTTACGGACGAACAAATGCTATTGAAGTTTCCAAACCCGATTACCAATTTGTACCTCCTGTTTATAAATCTATGCTCACACGATTAAAACAAGGAGAATATATTTTACAAAACCCTGTTTTTCGATCACTTCTGAATATTAAGTTTCCACGACCATTATATAAACAATTCAAGAATGGATAATAACTATAAAACTATTATTGGTAAAGATGTTATTGAATCGCTTACAATTGGAATGTATGACGATTCCAGATTTATTTATCGCGAGTATATACAAAATGCAGCAGACCAAATTGACAAGGCAAGGCAACAAGGGCTTGTAGACGAAGGTGAAATCCACATTTTGATTGACGCAGAAAAAAAAACTATTTCAGTAGAAGATGATGCTACAGGAATTGAGGAAAGCAAAGTTGTTGAAATTTTGAAAAATATTGCTCAATCTACTAAAAAAAGAGGTGTAGACAAAGGTTTCAGAGGTATTGGACGCTTAGGTGGTTTAGGATACTGTGAAAAGTTGATATTTGAAACCTCATTTAAAGGAGAAGCTGTAAAATCAATAATGACCTGGGACGCAACAAAACTAAAAACAATCATCAACGACCGAAATCAAAAAGAAGAAGCCTCTTCCGTAATAGATGCTGTAACGACGATTACAACAAATGATGAGGAGACTGATAAACATTACTTTAAAGTTACTTTAATTGGTGTTACTAATAAAGATCTTTTAGATGTAAAGGAAATTAGGACATATTTATCAATGGTTGCTCCGGTTCCTTTTAATAAATCTTTTGTATTTGCAAAGAAAATTTATGACGAACTTAAAAAGGAAGATATCACTATTGATGAATATAAAGTATTCATAAACACCGAACAACTTTTTAAAGGTTATAATTCATATGTTTATGAAGGAGATGCAAATAACAAAAAGAAAATTGGAGAAGTAGTAGATGTTTTATTCTTCAAAGAACATGACAAGCAAAATGATAAACTTTTTTGGGGTTGGTATAGTATAACTCAAAAAACATCACAAGACAATGAAAAAGCCAAGAAAGATGCTCTTCAAAGTTTAAATCAAATCAACTTTGCTAGAGGTTTTCGTTTAAGAAAATCAAATATCCAAATTGGTAATGAGGATACATTGACCAAACTTCATAGAGACAAGCGATTTCAGTTTTACTTTTTTGGCGAGATTTATGGTTTGCACCAAGATTTGATACCAAACGCTAGAAGGGATTATTTTTCTGAAACTGTAACTTTTTATGAATTTGAAAACAAGATAAAATCATTTTTTCACACAACAATTCACAAACTTTGTTACACAGCATCCGATATAAATAGTGCTGTTAGGACTATTACAGCATATAATGAAGTTGTGGAGCAATTCGACAAGAAAAAAGAAGAAGGTTTTGTTGATAAAGAGGAACAGAAAACTTTTTTAGTAAACTTAAAAAAGAAAAAGGAAGAGGCGGAGAAAGCTGAAAAAAAACTTGAAAGCATAAAAACAAAATCGGCTGACGACAATACACTTTCTTCAATAAGTAAAATTATTGAGCGCGCTACCTCAAATCATACCTTGGCAATAAAAGATAATGTAGAACCACAAATTGAAGAAAAAACTGTTTTTAGAACTGACCGACTATCCAGACTTAACAAACAGGAAAGAAAATTTTTAGGGAATGTTTTTACAGTAATTCGAAATGTATTGCCAAAAGAAACCGCAGAATTACTAATTTTGAAGATTGAAGAAGAATATAAATGAAAATATCAATAAGTAATTTCAAATCAATTGGCTCATTAGCGAACTATGAAATGAAACCATTAACTATTTTGTCAGGTACAAATAGTTCCGGTAAATCTTCATTTATACAATTATTGCTCTTATTAAAGCAAACATTGGAGATAGATTCTGCTCAATACCCTTTATTTTTAGAAGGTAAAATATATCCTGTGCGAAACTATTTGGATATATTGAAAGACAAAAAAATTGAAAACAGACTGAAAGTTGAATTTGATTTTGGTAAGCCTGAGTTGACCAAATATAAAAACTATTCAGAATTAAGTATTTTCGATGCGTTTGACAATTTTGATTTACGCATTGAGATTGAATTTGATTTAGAAGATCAACAAATTATTGTTAGTTCTTTTATCGTTAAAATTATAGCTGAATCTAAAATTAATTATATTAGATTTCTCCGCAATGCCAATAATTATAATATTGAAACTAATGTTTCAGTTTTCGGAGATAAATTGTATGGCAATGAATATAGAATCAAAAATATAAATTATTCAGCATTCATTCCATCTGACTACGAAATAGAATCATTGGAGGGTTTCACGACTAAGGAAGTACCTAGATTAGATGGTGTAAAAGCTATTTTAAAAGACTTCTTTAGTAATTTAAATTATGTTGGACCTCTGCGCGATGCGCCTAGAGATGAATATTCCACAAAGGGGAAAAATAATTCTGTTGGAATTGACGGAGCAAATGTTGCTGAGGCATTGTGTGCATTAGCAGA
>CANBOV010000182.1 GCA_947371275.1 Flavobacteriaceae bacterium
AATCTTTAATCAAACCACAACTTGGAACGCCGCCGCTCCATTTTGGGCAAAAATATCGTGTTCTCTAATCTTTAATCAAACCACAACATATGATGTTGAAGTGTTTCGCTAAAAAAAAATATCGTGTTCTCTAATCTTTAATCAAACCACAACCTAAAATACTATCTCTGTCTTTTGCTAAGGAATATCGTGTTCTCTAATCTTTAATCAAACCACAACTCGTTATACTGTAAATGACTAATAAATGGAAATATCGTGTTCTCTAATCTTTAATCAAACCACAACAATGCTAATGAGCGGTTGGAATTATTACTAATATCGTGTTCTCTAATCTTTAATCAAACCACAACAAAAGCAATTCAAGCAGCCATTGATTTGGTAATATCGTGTTCTCTAATCTTTAATCAAACCACAACACTGAGACCTTATTTTAACCCGACAAGCGGAATATCGTGTTCTCTAATCTTTAATCAAACCACAACTTGTTCCATGTAGCTCGCTTCACTGCCTTCAATATCGTGTTCTCTAATCTTTAATCAAACCACAACATTACCTCGTTCAATTGCCCAAGTTCTATAAATATCGTGTTCTCTAATCTTTAATCAAACCACAACCAATGTAGAAGTTAAAGGAATAAAGTTGCCAATATCGTGTTCTCTAATCTTTAATCAAACCACAACGACATTCAAAGTATTTGAAGAAGTCATTGAATATCGTGTTCTCTAATCTTTAATCAAACCACAACACCATCAACGATTAAAGACATAGTTCAAAAAATATCGTGTTCTCTAATCTTTAATCAAACCACAACGCGCAGTGGTAATGATTACAATATTTAGTAAATATCGTGTTCTCTAATCTTTAATCAAACCACAACGTTTGATTTAACACCTGAAACTCCATTAAAATATCGTGTTCTCTAATCTTTAATCAAACCACAACACATTTGTCATATAATTTAACCATGCTGGTAATATCGTGTTCTCTAATCTTTAATCAAACCACAACTAGATGATGATTACTCTAACCATGAACGAAATATCGTGTTCTCTAATCTTTAATCAAACCACAACATTGTATTGAATGCCTTTTATTTTACAATTAATATCGTGTTCTCTAATCTTTAATCAAACCACAACAAATGACAATTTAATTAGTACTGTTTATCAAATATCGTGTTCTCTAATCTTTAATCAAACCACAACGACAACTCGAATGAAAGCTTTAAAAAATGAAATATCGTGTTCTCTAATCTTTAATCAAACCACAACAGAACTTCATTCGCTTTCATTAAATGTTCCAATATCGTGTTCTCTAATCTTTAATCAAACCACAACGGCGCACTAGCAATAATACGTTTCAATTCAATATCGTGTTCTCTAATCTTTAATCAAACCACAACTACATTAACACAACTAATAGCTTGACAGGTAATATCGTGTTCTCTAATCTTTAATCAAACCACAACGGGCGACGGCACAAGTGTTAATTTAACAACAATATCGTGTTCTCTAATCTTTAATCAAACCACAACACAATCAATTCCGTTAACTCTATCAAACCAAATATCGTGTTCTCTAATCTTTAATCAAATACATTCACAAACACTCCTACAAAAAATAAACTTTAGGTGTTTGTAAACCACAACAGAAAATCCGTTTGCTGAAAATCGAGAGATTTTTCATTGTGGTTTGGCTGTTTAAGAGCTTGAAAACTTTATGTCAATGAACTTTTATTGAAAATCATTTCTCAAAAATACAAAAAAAATCCCAATCTTAAAATTGGGATTTCTGTGTGTTACTGTTTTGGCTTCTTGGTTGGTTTTTTACGTTCGTTCTTTTTTACGCCACCAGCCATTTCATACTGCGAACTGTTTTTTCCATACTTTGAGGCGACACCTGCCAACACGCGCTCGTTCCAGTCTTTCACAACATCTATTTGAGCAATACATTCGTTGTACAAATCGTCAATGGTACTCAAGGCAGTGTTGTAGATGTTCAGCTTGGTACTCAACAAATCAATTTGTGATCCATAACCTACGGCGGTAATGCCGTTGCCTAAATCCAGCGCAGCGTCAATACTTTTTATTGATGCCAATCGAGTTCTGCCTTTATCAAGGTCAGCTACTTTTATTAATTTTTTTCTTGCCATTTTTTTATTATTTAAAAAGTTTTGATAAAATTAAAAAAACGCTCTTTTTTATAAAACTTATTTTACAAAATTTTAACACTAATAGAAATGATATTAGTACAATATTATAGTTTATACAATGTAATAGCTGATAAATAAGCAATAAAGCAACACATTTAAGCTGTTTTAAGTGCTATACAATTGTTTTTTTGTAAACAGAACTAGTTACTTTGTAACGTGAACTAGTTACTTAGTAAGTAGAACTACTTTCTTTATAATGTGAACTAATTACTTGGTAAGTAGAACTACTTTCTTTATAACGTGAACTAGTTGCTTTGTAAGGTGAACTAATTACTTAGTAAGTAGAACTACTTTCTTTGTAAAGTGAACTAATTACTTAGTAAGTAGAACTACTTTCTTTGTGTGTAGAAATTGTTTTTTTTCGTTTGTTTATACAATATATCAATGAACTTTTAAAAACAATCTTTTTATTAGTGGGGCTTCCCTACTGTTTTGATTTAATATTTTTAAATAATTTGAATTTTAAGAAAGTACTATAATTACTTTCATAAACCAGTTGAAGCATCTTAAATCTCAAAACCTTTTCGGTAATGATCATTAGCATCATCGGCTCTTTTGGCGAGCAAATCAGTTTGAATCATTGCGGGCGTATTGATAACTATATTGGTATAAATTTCTACCGCTAGAGCATCAAAGACATGGTCTGGATTACTGCTGACTTTGCTGACAAAAGCCGAAAACCCCACGCCTTGTTCGAGCATATTGGCAATGGCGATGTTTTCGTAAGCTGCCAAATACCCTAATTTGTGTTCTTTATAATAAACCTCAACCGCAAAACTATCGTAGTCATTAGTCAGCTCTCTTTTTAAGGTCAACTCGGTACCCACCTTGATTTGTACTCTGATGTTTTCAAAGTCATAATGCGTCAAACCTTTGATATAATTATCATAAATCTTAACGGGCTTTTGCGCCCAAGTGGTGTTCGGAATGATTAAACCCGTTGTGCCAAGCCCTAGGGTGCGGAAAAAATCGAGGCGGTTCTGGATATACTAATTTAGCTTGGAGTTAGAGTTAAGAGAAAAAGACTTAATTTTAACACATGACACGAGAAAGAAAAATTTACGATTCAGCCTTTAAGATAAAAGCTGTAGAATTAAGTAATGAAAGATCAAACATTACAGAACTAGCA
>CANBOV010000183.1 GCA_947371275.1 Flavobacteriaceae bacterium
AGTAAGCCATAGACGCAGATACCGAGCCTCCGAGTTTGGCGCCGTATGCTGCAGAGAAACTTGCCATTGACATCTTTGCTACTGTGTCGGCAGAAGTGATTCCATCTTTCATCATGGCACAAATGGCATCAGGATTGCCACCCACCAAACGCATCAGTCGTTGTACCGGGCCCAATGCTTGTTGCACATTTTGCAATCGCTCGGAAGTCAATCCAGGAACATCGATATCGTATATATTTTCGGCCCTCAAGTCGAACAGAGGCTGAGTTTCTATAAAATCTTTTACATCTCCACGTGTCGTTGAATCTTCTATCAATGGATCTTCCTGCCCGGCGCCGACAGTCAGAGCAATTTTTAAGCCAGTGAGCGGATACAGATCCTGCGACATTGACTTTAGCTTTTTGGCATACAGTGCGGTAGCCTCTTCATCAGTTAACTGCCCCTTGATTGAATCAGGTACGCATAATTTCCCTGCACCTGCTGATACGGTATTAATATCGCCAGTCCAGTCTTCCTCAGTTTTTAATGCAAGTACATACACTGCCCCTCCATCTGTCTCAGGTATTAGTGACCCTGTTATCTCCGGCTGATAGCCGGTTATGGATGCTATTCGTAAACCACGCTCTGCCATTTTGTAGTTTCCTGGGTCTTCTGCAGAATAGTTGTCCCAAAATGCCTGAAGATCGTCTTTTGCCTCTCTGTTGTAGCGCACCAGAAAGGAGTTCATCGAATCCTCAGGCGAGCCGGCTCCATCGAATATTAATATCAATACGTCCCCCAATGTGTATGTCTCGCCTGGCACATTTATTTGCCTCATTTGCCCAGCAATAAAAGATTGTATGCTATCTATAAAATTTGAAATATACTTATCTATAGCTGTATTCCTGTCTTCATCACTCGAACCTGGAGTACTTGGGTCGGCAATAATATTATTGTTGATCGCAAAATATATAGCAGAACTGATCTGGGCATTGTCCATTTTAGCCGCTGGATTGGCTATTAATCCACTTGATCGGGTAAGAGCAAACATAGTGTCATGTGAAGTGCCGTCGCCGAACACCTCGTTAGAAAATTGGAAGGACCTCAAAAGTGACTGCAAATCAGAGAAACTACAGCCTGCGGCAATGGAGATAAATGAAAGGTCTCCGTTGCCATCACCATTTTGCGTCCCTTTTACACCCAGGCTAATATCTAAAAATTCTACACCATCAGGGGGGGAGACTGCGGTGTCATCGTCAAAGTCAACTGCCAGGGCGAATGTAGAAAAGTCGTTACCTATTCCCAGCACGGTTGCAACCTTGTCCATCAAACTCTCATATAACGAAGAGGCCTTGTGGCTTTCAATTGCCACAAGGTTTACCTCCATATTGTCATTGTCCTGCCAGTAAATGCGGTCGGATGTAGCAATAACGGTTGCATCTTCGAGTCCTATAGCCGGTGCAATTGCCTGTATAATAAAACTCCTGACAAGTACATTAGTTGTCAAGCCTAAAGACCTGACCATGAGCTTTAGCTCATACTGTCCGCGTGCATTTGTTACGGTCTCCCCTAACAGAAACACTTTACTCAAGCCTTTTTCATAGATATTGATAGGCATGTCGGCAATTGACATTCCACTTACATCCGTTAGGCTTCCACGTATGGATAAATAAATAGTGTCGGTATTTGTTTCCGGATCTCTTATTGCTTTATCAAAATCGCCTTCTTTAACAAGTAAGGTCACGTTCAAACTGCCAATAGTTAAAAGAGGACTCCCAACAGTTTCGTTGTCTACTTGTACATCTCCCATGAATGTCTTGAATTGGAAACTAGTACTGACATCCTCAACGAAAATTTTAAAGTCCCCATTAATATCTGTCCGGACACTGCCCAATATTCCTTTCGTAGCCGATGTGTCCCAGATTTCAACTCTCATGTTATTTACAGGTAAGGTGCTTGACCCATATTGCACGTGCCCGGTTACTATCGTATTTGCCATAAGTTGCTGGTTTTAGTAATTTATATTTTTACAGCACCAAACTTCGTTAATATTTATTAATTTTAATGGTGGGAAAAATACGGTAATTTTTCACCCCTCGAAAATTTTGTTTTTTAAAAAGAAATGATTATTTAACGCACAGAAAAAAATTTTAGAATATTTTTGTATGAAAGTATACTAATTGATGGCACTTTAACGTTGTAATATTATGAAAAATGTACCCATAGATATCGCGATAGCCGATTATCATCCCATTGTACGTAAAGGTATCAGTGACCTTTTGAGAGAAAAAGGCTTTTCAGTAGTTGTTGAAGAGGCGAATGGGTTGGAACTGATAAAAGGAATCCAGGATCTGGTTGCACTGCCAGATGTTTGCATTTTAGATATAAATATGCCTGAAATGGATGGTTATGAGGCAGTTAAGATACTAAGTAGTAGGTGGCCATCCATCAAAACCCTCGCCTTTACTGCTCTCCGTTCCGACTATAGTTTTGTGAGGATGATAAGCAATGGGGCAAGGGGATATTTGCTCAAGGAGCTCGACATCGCTAATATTTGCAATGCCGTGGTGGAGATACTTGAAGTCGGGTACTATTGTCCGCAGGAAGAATTGAGAAGTTTATTTACGAACCTACCAGTTGAAGGTAGCTTAAAAAAGTACAAATTTTCAGAAATGGAAATGCAGTTTATTAAATTTTGCAGTACTGAGCTTACATACAAGGAAATGGCAGATAGAATGAAGGTGAGTTTACGGGTAATTGATACTTACAGGGAAAATTTATTTCAGAGACTAGAATTAAAATGTCGTTCAGGACTGGTTATGTTTGCGGTGAAATCTGGAATTGTTGCATTTTGATTACTCTCATGGTAATTGCCTAAATTGTTGGAATCCGTAAATGGTGAAAGGGTCAGGCATTTTCAAACCCCCTCCTCTTTTCATCGTTTCCCGAGAACTCTAGCGCACGTTGTGCGCGCCCAGAAGGTCGTACCTTCTTATACCCCAAGGAAAGCCTATGGCTGATAGTCGTTTTGCTATTTGGTACGTCGGTAGTTATTCCCATAGTATCTAGGGGTGCAAAACTGGGGCATCTTGGAATACTTATCTAGCTTTATAATCTTCATTTGGCCTAATAGGCAACATAAAATAAAATTTCGTTTTACGGGACTTTTAGATTTTAGTGAGGGAGACCGTCTCCAAAGAAATCTGCACAAATAGCATAACATATGTGCACTATGGTATACTATTATGCTGCACAGCAAACAAAATACAACATAACTCACTTGCCATTTGATTCACTGCATTCCAATGATAGCCTGCT
>CANBOV010000184.1 GCA_947371275.1 Flavobacteriaceae bacterium
GCTGGAATTGTAATCGTGGTAGTAACTGCCGTAAAGTCACTTGCCTCAGCTGTACCTAGAGTTGTCGCAAAATTGATAACTGTTGGAACAGCACTAGTACTGCTAAGAGTTATAGTAAATGAAACATCCATACCCTCCGTCGCTGGCAAACTGCTTATGTTAACTGTTGGTTTAGCTGCTATAGTTGCTTCATTGGCTGTTGAGCACTTTGTAACCAAGGTTATCATTAAGGAGAAGAGTATAAATTTCATGGCAGTATTTAGAATTTTCATATTTTTTTATTTGTAGATTAACTCAACGTAAACAGGCAAATGATCCGATGGGTATTTTAAATCGTTGGAATCACTCAAGACAGCATATTTTTTCACTTTGAAGGGGCTATCTTTTGAAATAAAAATGTAATCGATTAATGTTTTTACAGGTTCATTAAACTTAAATCCGTTAAAAGTTCCCAATGGGCCAAATGGTTTTTCGATAGAAACATCACGTGTATCAATCATCAGTTTTTTTAATTCTACAATGCGGTCTTGCATTGGTTCAGAGTTAAAATCTCCCATAAAAATTACTGGAATATTTTGGGTATTAAGACTTTCAATTTTGGATAAAATAAGCTTAATACCATTTGTTCTTGCTAAATCACCAACATGGTCTAAATGGGTATTAAATACCCAAAATTGCACTCTATTTTTCTTGTTTTCTAACAATGCATAGGTACAAACTCTATGGCAAGCTGCATCCCAACCTTTTGAAATTTCGTTGGGTGTTTCGGAAAGCCAAAAAGTATCTTCTTGTAGGAGTTTGAATTCTTCTTTTTTAAAGTAAATATTGGAAGATTCTCCTTTCCCTATCCCTTCCCTACCTATGCCCACATAAGCATATTGAGGAAGTGCCTTTTCCAAATCAATCACTTGGTTTGGTTTAGCCTCTTGCACTCCGAAAATATCAGGTTCGTAGAATTGAATTTGGGATTCCAAAAACACTTTACGATTTGTCCAAGAATTCTCCCCATCAGAATCTAAATCTAGACGAAGGTTATAAGTCATCACTTTTAAGGATTGAGCATTTGAAAATGCAGTACAACAAGTGAGCGTTAAAACTATTAGTGCTTTAAAAAATTTTATCATCCTTTTGAATTTTTCCATTAATGCTTCTAAATTTAAACATATAGAAGCAATTAATGGAACTACTTAACTAAAAAAAAACACTTTGAAAAACTTTAATATCCTGGATTTTGTGTTAGGTTAGGGTTATTATCTAAAACTCCTTGAGGAAGTGGCCAAACTAAGTCATCATTTGTTAAATTACTTATATATGGCATTAAAACCTCTGTGGTTACTTGAGTGGTTGGATTGTAAACCGGGTGCGTTTGTTGCGATAAAATTTCGATACTTTTCCCTTCTCTTTTTAAGTCAAACCATCTTTGTCCTTCAAAAGCTAATTCTAAAAATCTTTCTTTTAACACTTTGTTAATCGCATCATCTTGCGAAGTAGCTGGTACTACATTAGGCAATAACACTCTTGATCTAATTTGATTTACTAATGTCATTGACCCAGTTAAATCTCCGGTGTGAGCAAGTGCTTCTGCTTTTAGAAGAATTATATCCGCTAAACGGAAAATGTAAAAGTTTTGGGTACCATCAGTAGCTCTCATTTTCCACGGAAATGGAAATTGAGTATAAGTAGACCAATAAGGGTCTGCGAAAGTAGTGGGAAGTTTCTTTATAGATGCTGCTTTTCTTTTGGTATCTAAAGCACTGCTAATGGTGTGAGAAGGCGTGTTAAACTTTTTCCAGTTGTTACCCAAAAACACATTGGTACACCAAGAGTTTATAGGAGATCCTTGTCCTTCCCCATTGACTTCCCAAATTGATTCAGCATTTCCTTCATGCGCGTTATCAAACAATTGCTCATAAGTTGGCATTAAAGTATATCCTCCGGCAATCACTGCATCACAATATTGTATTACTTTATCCCAATCTGGATTGGGTTTAGTTGCGTATACTTTTGCTAATAGTGCGTTTGCAGCACCTTTACTGGCTCTGTATTTACTTGTTGGACTTGAAGTTGACGTAGGTGCTTTGGCTAAGGCCACTTCACAATCGGCAATTATAGCATTATACACTTCGTCAATAGGCTTTCTTGAAGGATATAAGGCCGCATAAATTTCAGGTAAATTTTGATTATTAATAGATGATATATAAATATCCACCATTGGAATTGGACCCCAGGTCTGAACTCCTTGAAATCTAGTTAATGCTCTTAATAAGGAAGCCTCTCCAATCATTTCTTCTTTTCGCTCTGGCGTTAAATCAGGAACTTCATTAACATAATTGATTACTTTGTTACATCTTTTCTCGAAATCAACAATATGATTCCAGTCTCTTGCTATTACATAATTGGTTGGAATAATGCGGTATTCGTCTATTTGAAAGAATTCCTGTCCGTCTGCACCCGCATAAGCAACATCGGCTCCAGCATCTCCTAAAAAGAAATAATCAAATTGCCAATATTCATCTCCGAAAATCGAGTTACAAGACTGCATCGCTGCTTCAGCATCGACGGCATTTTTCAACACTACACCATCTTGAGGAGGAGCTACTACATCAGTTATAGGCTCTGTATTTAATACATCACTGCAAGATGTTATTGCTAAGATGAAAATACTTAAATATCCTAATTTAGTATTTTTAATTAATTTTTTCATAGTTAAATTATTAAATAGGTTATTAGAATCCAGCTTTTAAACCAAAAATAAATGTTCTTACTTGTGGATAAGTCCCATTATCAATCCCCTGGCCAACACCGGTATTTCCACTTGCTGAACTTACTTCAGGGTCAAAACCAGAGTATTTAGTCCAAGTAATTAAATTTTGCCATGTTGTATAGACCCTAAAAGAATTTAACCCTAAGAATGCTTTCTTAAAATTATAGCCTAATGTTAAAGCTTTTAATCGGACATAAGATCCATCTTCTACAAAGCGATTAGAAGGTAAAATTGAGGTTGCATCATTTGCTTTGGGGATATTAGTAATATCTCCTGCCTGTTGCCAACGACCCAATACTGCAACAGATTGGTTTTTGGAATTTTGCATTCCTTCTAGGTCAACTCTTGAAGCATTAAAAATATCATTCCCCTGACTTCCTATAAATAATATATCTAATGAAATTCCTTTATATGATAATGTATTGGTGACTCCAAAAGTATAATCAGGCAATGCATTTCCTATTATAGTTCTATCTCCTGTATTGAAAGTTCCACTTCCATCAAGGTCTTTGTATTCTAATACACCTGTATCAGGATTAACTCTGTCTACAACATAGCCGAAAAAATTACCAAGAGGCTGTCCTTTTTCGATTCTATTTACGTCTTGATAACCATGAGTTTCAAATGGCTGCATTCCCATTTCAAGGACTTTATTTTTAATAAAAGAAAGATTGATATTTGTATTCCAATTAAAATCTCCTTTAAAATTGGTCGTATTTAAAGTAAATTCAAATCCTTTATTTTCAATTTTGGCTGCATTATATAAGTAGTTTGCTGAAATAGCAGATATATAAATGTTATTTAGTAAATTATTGGTTACTCTTTTGTAAGCATCTAAATTCAATCGGACTCTGTTATTAAAAAGTCCTAAATCTACACCAACGTTTAAATCGGTAGTTGTTTCCCAGGTTAAATCAATATTAACAGCATTAGCTGGATTTTGATTTAATGAACCAAAAGGGATAATAGCGAAAGAAGCGTATTCGCTTAAACCCGATACATTTCCTGTTTGTCCCCAACCACCTCTAAACTTTAATTCTGAAAGAGTTTTACTTTTATTTAAGAAACTTTCGTTTGAAGCAACCCAAGCCACAGAAACTCCTGGAAAAGATCCCCATTTATGCCCTGGAGCTAATTTTGATACCCCACTAGCTCTAAAAACTCCATTAACAATATATTTCCCTTTATAATTGTATGTTGCTCTACCAAAATAGGATACGGAATTACTTTCGCGAGCAATAACTTGTGTATTAAAAACATCTATTTTCATCATTTGGTTTAGATCTAACTTTC
Organism: Flavobacteriaceae bacterium; assembly: GCA_947371275.1. GTDB lineage: Bacteria > Bacteroidota > Bacteroidia > Flavobacteriales > Flavobacteriaceae > Flavobacterium. The sequence goes on from CANBOV010000184.1 coordinate 4,058, forward strand.
TTAACTCTGGCGCAAAACCAGTTCCTTCGATTATATCTTGGTCAAATCTAGATTTTTGAACTGAGCCACCGGCCAGTAATGTTAAATTATGATTGTCTGTTTTCAAAGTATAATTGAGGGTGTTCTCTAAGTTCCATGTATAGTAATTGGTTCTATGCTCTTTCCCAATTCCTCTAGTTGTTAAATCAGTAGAATCACCGTTTCTTCCGTAGTTTGATCTGTAACTGTCTACAAAGAAATCATAGACACTTCTTGACATGTCTACTGTAGTAGTAGGTTTCATGACTAAATTTTTTACTAGGTTTATATCTAAACCTAGATTCCCTAAATAGCGTGTTGTTTTTGTATCCTCTTGTCTGCTTTGAAAAGAAACAGGATTCTCTAAAGAGGCTACTGGATTTGAGGCAAATTGCCCCGGTAATTGTCCATTGGCAACCGCTCCTCCTACTAGTTCATCAGCATATATCGGTAAAAATGCAGGTGTTGTCAAAGCACTAAGGATTACACCACCTTGATTGGCTACATTATTATCATTGGTATTACTCATATTGGTTGAAATCAAATTAATATTTGCATGAGCTTTCAACCACGAAGTTCCATCGATGTCTAAATTTAAACGAGTTGACAATCTATTAAACAACGCTGGCTTAACAATTCCTTTGGTATCTTGATAGCCAACTGAAGCAAAGGCTCTTATCTTATCTGAACCCCCTGCAAAAGAGAAATCATAATTTTTATCTTCTCCTGTTTGAAATACTTTATCGGACCAATTCGTATTTATGCCCGCATACCTTGCATTATTAGCATCTTCTAAATAAGACGTCCCAATAGCTCCAAAATCTTGCATCAGTGCTTTGTATTGATCTAGGTTTAAAACATTAATATTTTTTACAATGTTTGAAGTCCCGATGTACGAGCTAAAAGTAAATGCTTTTTTGTTTGGCTTTCCTTTTTTTGTTGTAATCAATATAACTCCTGAACTACCATTTACTCCATAAATAGCTGTTGCGGTAGCATCTTTTAATATTTGTATGTCTGCAATATCATCCGTACTGATTCCTTCTGAAGAATAGGTTTGCACTCCATCAATGACATATAAGGGGTTTACCCCTGACATTATTGAATTAGAACCTCTAACTCTAATATCTAAAGCGACCCCTGGTTTCCCAGAAGGTTGCACAACATTTACTCCAGCCGCATTACCCTGTAACGCTTGACCAACATTATACAATGGACGGTCATCGAAGGCATCTGCTTTAATAGTTGAAATAGCGTTGGTTAATGTTTTTTTGCTTTGAGTACCATACCCAACATTAATAACGACTTCTTCTAGTTTATTTGTTTCCTCACTAAGAGTTACATTTAAAATTTCCTTATTGTCTACTTTTACTTCTTTAGACTCATAGCCAATGCAAGTAAAAACTAATATATCGTTTGGATTTGCTTTAAGCCTGAACTTCCCATCCATATCAGTGACAACCCCTTTTTTGCTATTTTTAATAACAACATTTGCTCCAGGTACTGGTTGTTTATTTTTGGAACTTACTACGATTCCTTTAACTTCAAAAGTTTGAGCGTTAAGTGCTGTGACAAGAACAAAGAATAGAAAACATAAAAAGTTTTTAAGTTTCATAAATACAATATTTTTAGGTTTTTAAACGTATTGTGGCTTTTAAGAATTTGCTTTTAAAGTAAATTGAATTTAATATTCAATAAATAAATTTAAAAGGTACTATGATTACATAAAAAGAATCCCTTATCCCATTTATAGGGATAAGGGATTACTATTTTGAATCTTAATTTTTAACTAATTTAATAGTTTGTGTTGCATTTGCAGAATTTACTGTTGCGAAGTAAACCCCTGCATTTAAGCTAGATGCATCAACATTAATTTGGTTAGAAGCAGCTGCTGTAGCAGTCACAACTTTACCTAATACATCTACAATTTGAATTGAAGTAATTTGTGCGTTGTCTTTTGAAGAGAATGTCCAACTATTGTTAGTAGGATTAGGGTAGACACTGAATTTAGTATTACTATAAGTCGCTGTTGACAAAGTATCTGTAAATGTCCACTCTCCAGTAGCTCTATTAAAGTCAACGTTATAAGTTGGGCCCCAAGGAATGAAGATGTCACCACCGCCTCCATCAACACCGTTTTGTGATGTACCAATCAAGGCTAAATTGTTAGATCCATTTCCACCTGCATTACAACCATATTGAGTTGACCAATCGTGATTATCTCTGAATTTCAAGTGCATTTCAGTATCAGTCCAATCTCCATTAATAACTGGAGTCCAGTTTGATATTGTAAAATGAACGTTATCTGTCGTTTGAAGATCCAAATCTGTTCCCCATCCTGAGCCAGAAAAATTTCCAATCATACTAACTACTACTGGTTCAAAAATATATTCAGCAGGACCTACTAAAGTTGGCATTACAAAATAAGTGTTAAATGCACCTACTGGAACCGGAATAGTAGCTCCATTTACAACTGGACCATCAGGAAAACCCCCACCCCATTGATTTGAAGTGCCTTCTTGCGTAAAACTTACATCACCTCCAGCAAAGAACAGACTCTTTTTTGCATACGCAATTCCATTAGAAGTATTCATTTGAACAGGAGCAGTTAAACCACCACCATTAATTTTAATTACCGGATTAGGATTAACCCCAGGAGTAAACAAATAATCTTTAGTTACAGTATTATAAGTCACATTCCAAAACCCAAGAGTTCCAACAATATTAGAACCTCCATTAATTGTAACTGTACCACCAGGGAAACCTGGAGCTGTTGTTCCAGAAGAATAACCACCTGTAGTTTCCCAAGTTCCAGCTTCCGAAAACTTCATATTAGCGTCACCAACAATTTCGAAATTACTAGCCGTCCAGTTAACTCCATCTGTAGATGTAAGCGGTAAATTACCGGGTTGGTTCCATCCTCCTGTCCCAGTACCTGTAATCGACACCTGAGCATTGGCAAAAAAGCCAAAAATTAAAGCAATAATTAAATAATGTAGTTTTGTTTTCATAAATAATAAATTAATGTTTAATAAAGTTTTTGATAAAAGTTTGCATTTCAGTTGTAATTCTAAATAACCAAAAACTACAATTTCCAACGCATCACAATATTAACCTTTGTTTAACTATAACGTTATAATTTAATTACACTTGGTATACGCTAAAAAATAAATGCTTTACTTTTTTATTTCATTTATTTTATTATACAATTGATATTCAATTAAATAAATAAAAATAATATTTACTGTAATTACGCAAAAAACCACTATATTTGAAATGTAAAAATTTCAATTACAAATAAAATTATCATAAAAAATATGTTTTTAATAATTTTATAATCGTTATGAGTCTAAAATCGCAATATTTAAAAGCCTTTTTCGTATTATTGATTTCTTCCTCGGGTTTTAGCCAAAGCCTAAACAAAAATATTGCCGAAACCTCTATTTCTTCTAAGGCAAAAATTGTCACCTACAATCGGAATGATTTTAAAGCCGATCCACAATTTTGGGCTATGTGTGAAAATGAAGACGGAACACTTATTTTTGGAAATAACGATGGAGCCATTGTTTTTGATGGAGAACATTGGCAAAAAATAAATTTACCTAACAACTCTTCCATAAGAAGTTTACTTAAGTCAAAAGACGGAAAAACCTATGCAGGAGGCTATAATGAAATTGGGACTCTACAAAAAAACAGGTTAGGAAAATATTTTTACAAATCGCTAATCAACGAATTACATTTAGAAGGAAAAAACATTGAGAATTTATGGCAAATCCATGAGATTCAAAATCATATAATTTATAGATCCTTTACAGAATTAATCCTACTACACGGCAATAGAGTTATACAGATTCCCGCAAATAAATCTTTTATTTATTCTGAAAAGGTAAACAATCAATACTATGTTCAAGATTTAGATTTTGGCATTTACAAACTAAATAATAAGAGTCTTAAACTAGAGCTAGTTTTTAATTCAAGCGGTATAGCAAACGAAGATATAGCTGCTATATTACCAAGTCCTAATCCAGAAATAATTACTTTAATTACAAAATCGGGTACAGTATATAAAGGCAACCTAATTACTCATAGTATCTCCAAAAAATATTCCCTATTTGATGGCTTAAAAAACGACCAAATAACAACTGGCATAGTTGTAGACAATAATGATTATCTTCTAGGTACACGAAGTTCAAAAGTCATTAAAATAAGCAATAGTGGACAAATCATTAGAAACAGCGAATTTTTCCCAGGGCTTTCTAATGCTACCATTCATTTTCTATTTCAAGCACAAAACAAAAATATATGGGTGCTTCAAAACAACGGTTTGAATTTACTTGATTATAAATCACCTTTTATTTCCATTTTTGATCAAGCTTCGGTGTATGACATTTTAGTAAAAGGGAACATGATTTTTTTAGCAACTAATAATGGTGTCTATACCTCTACATTCACCTATCCAATTGAAAATAGTTTATTTAATTTTAAGAAAATTGAAAATTTACAAGGACAAACATGGGCTATTCAAGATTGCGACAATGACATTTTAATCTCTCATGACAATGGAATTTTTAATTTAAAAAATGGGACTGTTGACAAAATTGGTAGCATGAATGGATTTTGGAAATTAACTAAGATTAAAGGCAGAACCAATGAATACTTAGCATCTAATTATAATGGCTTATATTTAATTGCTAAGTCAGGATTAAAATGGATTATCAAACATAAAATTACAGGATTTGACGAATCAACAAGAGATATTGTAGCTGATTACGAACCTAATTCATACTGGGTTTGCCACGGCTATAAAGGCGTCTATAAAATCCATTTAAACGCAGATTATTCCAGAGTAGATGTAGTAGACCATTATACCAATAAAAATGGCTTTAAATCTCCTTATAACATCAACGTATTTGTTTGGAACGATAAAATTGTATTTACTACCAATAACGGAATTTATACTTATAATGCAATCACTAATAAATTTGACCCTTTCAAGCCACTTAACCGTATTTTTGACAACACAAAAAACACCAGAAAACTAATAGAATACAGAAATAAAACATGGTTCATTCAAGATGATGAAGCTGGTTATTTTATAAATTCCAAGCCACAGAAACTCAATAAAGACTTGTTTCTAAATTTGAAAGGAAGTTTTAACCGAGGAATGGAAAGTATTTACCCTATGAGTAATGATAAGGTGTTATTTGGCACCAATATGGGGCTATATTTATATAGGACTAATGAAATTCTAAACAATAACACAGTCCCTACCGTAATTAGTCAAATTACTTATAGTCAGAATCAAAAATTAAAAAACATTGAAATAATATCAATAGATAAAAACATTCAGTTTCCTAATAAAACTGACATCTTACGGTTTGATTTCGCTTCACCAAAGATGATTTCGAGTGCTGAAATCAATTACAGCTACAAACTTGAAAACATAGACGAAAACTGGTCATCATGGCAAAGAAATGCCTATAAAGAGTATACCCATTTAAGACCAGGTACTTATAAATTTCATGTTAAAAGTAGAAATTTAGCGGGTATTATTGGCAAAGAAACCTCATTCGAATTTACCATATTACCGAAATGGTATCAAACTAATCTAGCAATATGCATTTACATAATACTTGGAATACTACTAATCTATTTAATTTTAAGATATGTAAGAAAAAAAATTGCATATGAAAGATTAAAATCTAAAGATGAAATAGAAAAATCGCAACAACTCTTAGAATTAGAGCTCGAAAAATTAAAGTTAAAACATGATAAAGAAAAAATTCAGCAAGACAAATTAATTCTTGAAGAAAACATCATCGATAAAAGCAAGGAGTTGGCAAACTATACTTTTCTATTAAGTCAAAAGAAAAGTGTATTTAACGAGCTTCAATTTGATTTAAAATCACTAAGGGAACTATTAAAAAGCGAAGAGTCTAGAAAAAAAATAACTGAGATCTTTCAAAAGATAAATCAACATAAGATTGGAGAAGAGTATATGGAAATCTTTGATGTTAACTTTGAAAAAATAAATCATGACTTTTTTGAAAAACTAAAAAAACTAGATGCAACTCTAACTAAAAGAGAATTACGACTGTGTGCATTTGTAAAAATGGACTTAACAAATAAAGAAATATCACCACTATTGAATATTTCAATTAGAGGAGTAGAAAGTGCCAGATATAGAGTTCGCAAAAAACTAAATGTCCAGCATGAAGACAATTTTATTTCATTTCTTAATGATTTAAATAACTCTGACAATTAGATCAATATTAAATCATTTTATCTTAAAGATAAAATGATAATTTTCAAAAGAATTTTGTAAATAAAACGACAGCCTTTGATTGTTTTACTAATTACTATTGATTACAATAAATTTTGAATTATCTATCAATTTTCCTCATTAAGCGAAATCAGGGATTATTTATAGTACCTTTGCCGCTTTAAAATGGGAATTAAGTCCACAAAATGACCAATAAATCCCGATAAAATCAACAAAAGATTGTCAAGTATGGCACCTTTTTTATTTTGTTAAATATGAACATGAAAAAAATTGT
>CANBOV010000185.1 GCA_947371275.1 Flavobacteriaceae bacterium
ACTGCTACTATTGGTGCTAACGGACAGTTGACAAATTTTACAGTGACTAATGCTGGATATGGCTATATTGCTGCTCCAACAGTTGGTATCGGTACTACTACTGCTACAGCTAATGGTGGTACGTTTACTACTGTGGCAACTGCGCCAACAGCTCGTATTGCTTTGTATAACTTAACGTTGAACTTTTTCTCTCCTGCAGCTACTGCTGTAGTTCAAGGAGAAGATGCTGCTATACCGTCTAACCGTAAGATCAATACTTTGACTTTAGGTGGAAATGGAAATGGACTTAACGTAACTAGTAACTTGGTGTTATATGGTTCTTCGCCATTATCATTGACTGCTAGTTTAAGTGTACCAGGTAACATTCTTAACTTAGGAGGAAATAATTTATTATTTACTAATAACAGTTTTGGTGGAACTTTCGGTACTTTTAGTGCAACTTCAAACACTTACATCAAAAACGGTTCTATGACTGTAATCGGTCGTGGTGGCGCTAGTTCCTTTAACTTCCCGTTTGCTGGACAGTTTAACTGGAGTGCTGGTTCAACACCAACGGCTACAACTACAGGATCTACTGTTACAAGAGTAACTGTTACTGAAACTGCTGCTCCAAGTAATTCAACTTTAGGAACAGGAATTGCTGTAGGTACAAAAGCTTATAGAGTTCAGTATGCTAACATAGGTACTAATGGTGATGCCGTTTTACCTACTACTGGTCTTAATCCAACTGTAACCTTGAACTTTAATAGTGTTGATGCTTTAACGGCTAATACGCAAGATCAATTGTTGGTTTCAGATGCTACTTCATTAACAGGTCCTTGGAATGCTAAAAGTATTTCATCTGGTTCTGGTGCGATAATTGCTACTACTACAGGTAGTAGAACTACTGCTACCACTACACCAGGTCCGATTGTGCCAAGTGGTGATAATTACTATGCTTGGTCGACTAGTGCGCCAACCATTACTAATGTTACACCGTTAATACAATGTGCTAATTCTGGCACCTTTACCGTTACTGGTACTAATTTATCAGGAGTAGCGAACGTTCAAATAGGTGGTACACCGGTTACTTCGTTTACGATTGTTAATGGTACTACTATGACTGGAGTTACAGGAAATGGTACTAGTGGTTTCCTTTCGTTTACTAAAAATGGGCAAACTATTTCAGGTACACAATCTATTACTGTTAATCCTTCACCAATCGCTCCAAGTATTACTGCTTTGACTTCTACTACTGTTAATTTAGGTGGTAGTGTGTCTTTACAAGCTACTGGTACACTTCTTGGAGGAACAATCAACTGGTATAGTGCTGCTGTAGGTGGAACTTTATTAGGTTCAACACCAGATGATGGTACCACACCTTTCAGTTATACTGCTTGTAGTTCAGGTCTTGTTTATGCTGCTGAGAATTCAGGTGGTTGTGATGGTCCAAGAACTGGTATCGCAATAACGGTTAATCCAACAGCTATTACCGCTTCTATTCCAAGATTCTGTGGTACAGGAGGTGGTACTGTGTTGACTGCGTCGCCATCTGATTCTTCTATTTTATATACATGGACTTCTATCTCTGGTGCTACAATGAGTTCCACTACAGGAGAAAGCATTACTGCTACTGCTTTAACTTCTTCTGATTTTAATGTAACAGCAACTCGTGGTGCTTGTTCAGCAACGGCTAGTTACTCTGTGAGTGTTTATCCTTTACCAACTGCGGCTGTAACTACAACTGCAAGTGGTGTATGTCCTGGTACTAGTGCTACTATTGGATCTGGATTATCTGCAGGAAACTTTACTGTAGCTTCTACAACTTACAAACCCTATACTATTCCATCAAATGCCGTTACGGTAATTGATAATACCACTGCTACTACTTCACTAAGCGGAGGTTCGTTGGATGATGGAGGATGGTCTGGAATCCCAATTGGATTTAACTTCAATTTCTTTGGAAGTTCTTTCTCTTCTATTTCAGCTGGTACTAATGGATTGTTAATGTTCGGTACTGTTCCAGGTTATGGAACTGCTGCTGGTCAATTAGGTCAATACTCATTTAATACTACTGGAGGCGTTTTCCCTAACACCAACAATCCTGGAAACGTTATTGCTTTGATGGCAGGTGACCAATATTTTAATGGTGCTGGAAAACTTGTTTATTGGACAGAAGGAATTGCTCCTAACAGAAAGTTCATTTTATTATATGAAAATGTTCCAAACTGTTGTTCTGCGACAAACCCTAAATTTACGGCCTATGTTACTTTATATGAAACTTTAGGTATCGTAGATGTTAGTATCCTTTCTAAGTTAAATACTAACGCATGTACAGTAGGATTACAAGATTCTACCAAAACTATTGGTGCTGTAGCTACAGGTCGTCAAAGTTTTACTTCAACTATTACTACCCCGGAAGCTTGGAGATTTACTCCGCCTTCTAACTATACTACTGTATGGACAAAAACTGATACTTCAGGTACGTCTACTATAGCATCTGGTACTAATATCTTTAGTCAGACTGTTTCTCCATTAGAGACTACAACTTATTCAATTAGTTATACTAATCAAACAACCACTTGTACTAATGCGCCAGGTTCTGCGCAAGTAGTGATGTCAATCATCAGTAATACTGCTCCAGATGCCTTAGCGGTATCTAGTGCTGCTACTGTATGTGCTGGTTCAAGTGCTAATCTAAGTTTAACTAATACTACTGGTGGTGCTTATACTAACAATATTGGTTCTAGTGATGCATTAACTTACCAATGGCAATTCTCTCTTAACGGAGGTTCAACTTGGACTGACATTGTAGGTGCTACAAGTGCCACTGCTACTGTTACTCCAACTGCTGTATCACAATACCGTTGTAACATTAAATCTTGTACACAAGCTGTTGCTACTTCTTCAAGTGCCGTAACTATTGGATCTACTAACATAGTCGATACTGTTACTGGTGCTACCCGTTGTGGTTCAGGTTCTGTAACTATTAGTGCTACTACTTCTACTGCAGGTGCTACGCTTACTTGGTATGCTGACGCAACTACAGCTACTGCATTGGCTACTGGTGCTTCTTATTCGCCAGCGGTGACTCAAGTAGGCACTGGAATTACTACCTATACTTATTATGTTGCGGCTGTAACTACAGGACCAGCGTGTTCTAGTTTTAGGACTCCAGTTACTGTTACTGTGAATCCAGCTCCAGTATTTACAATCGTAGGCGGAAATACTTCTCCTAGTGTATGTGTTGGTGGTTCTGGTGTAACTGTTACCTCAACTGATGCTGATTTCTATTATGATACGTTTACAGTGACTCCTACTACAGGAGCTACGTTAACTAATGATGGAACAACTTTAACTTTAGCGTTAAATCCAACGACGACTACTACTTATACTTTATTAGGTACTCAGTCGTTTGGTGATAATTGTGGCTATTCTATTCCTATTACTGTAACGGTTAATCCGCTTCCAGTACTTACATCGGTTTCGGCTTCGCCTGCTGCAGTATGTTTAGGAACGACTTCTACTTTAAATGCTAATTTACCATCGTCTGGATATACTTTTGCTTCTTCTACAGGAGCTGCGTTAGATCCAATGACTGGTGCTACTGTAGTTCTTACTTCAAGTAATGATGATACACCAACTGCTGCTCCGGCTGCTATTGGATTCAACTTCTCTTTCAATGGAACTTCGTATTCTCAATATTCAGTTTCTCCTGATGGATGGATTTTATTAGGTTCAGGAACTGCGTCTAATGAATATACTAATAGTACAGTAAGTACTTCAAATACACCTAAATTATATCCATACTGGGATGATTTAGCAACGGGTACTGACGGTGATGTGAAAACATTGGTAACTGGAACTGCTGGAAACAGAATTTTCAAAGTACAATGGCATGTTACGGTTCCTAGAAACACTATTGGTGCTTCTGATTCAACGTTCCAAGCTTGGTTATACGAGGCTACTGGAAAAATTGAATATCGTTATGGCACTATGGGAACTCCGACTTCAGGTAGTATTTCTGCAGGTTATACTGTAAGTGCTTCCAACTATAGCAGTATTACTTATAGTACTAATGGTACAAGTACGACAACCGCTAATGATGCGAACTCAACTACGCCAGGTGCTGGTAAAATGTATACTTATTCTCCAGTAATTCCTGGAACTGTAACATGGACTCCAACTACTGGATTGTATACTGATGCTGCTGCTACTACGCCATATACAACAGGTACTTCAACTACCACTGTTTATGCTAAACCAGATGCTACTACTGTTTATTATGCTACTGCTACTGCGTCTACAGGATGTTCTACCACTGATGCTGGTGTAACTGTGACTGTAAACACTGATCCTGTTGCGGAAGTAACGGGTGGTGCTACTTCAATCTGTTTGGCTGGTACTACACCAGACAATGATCTTCAAACTCCTAGTACTATCGATTTTGATACTACAACAACAGGGGTTACTTGGGAATCATCAAACACTGCTGTAGCTACTATCGATGCTAATGGTGTAATGACTCCATTAACTGCTGGTACAACAAATATCAGAGCGTTTATTTACAACCCAGGAACTGGATGTACTACGTACTCTCCAAATACTGTTGCTGTAAATGTTTATGCGCCGATTAAAATTACTTTAAATCCTAACGATGCAAGTGCCTTGGCACCAGCTTCTGCAACCTTTACTGCTGCAGCTACTGGTTCTGGTCTTGCTTACCAATGGCAATCGTCTTCTACTGGAACTTCAGAGAGTTTCGTAGATATCGCTGGTGCTACTTCTACTACGTTGTCTGTAAGTGGCGTTTCTGCTACTACCTACTACAGATGTAAAGTTACTGGTACAAGTCCATGTTCAAGTCCGAAATACACTGGAACAGCTGTATTAACGGTTACTTGTATTGCGATTTCTACTCCTGCATCACAAACTGTTTGTCAAAACAATGGTACTGATACTTCAACCACTGCTACCATAACTGCTGACATCACTGGTGAAACACCTGATGGCGTTTTATGGCAGGTAAATGATGGTACTGGTTTTGTATTTATTGATTCAGAAACCTTTGGAGGTTTAACGTATTCTGGTTTTGATACCAATACATTAGTGATCAGCGGTTTAACTGCTGCTCAATCTGGATACCAATACAAATTGTCTGCTGCCTATACTAATCCTGATACTCAGGATACTTGTGAGGCTACTTCTGGTGCCGCTACAATCACGGTTAATGCTAGAGCTGCAATCACTAGTGCTCCAACAACAAATGCTATTTGTTATACTGGAGGTACTACTACTTTCCATGTAGACGCTACCGGTGCAACTGGTTACCAATGGAATTATTTTGATGGAACTACATGGGCACCTGTTGCTAATGATGTTCCTGCAGGAGTTGTCTACTCTGGAGCTACAACGGCTTCATTAGTACTTACTGCTGATAATACTGTTGTACCAAGTAACTACTTATATCAAGTAGTACTTTCGTCACCAGCTACTTGTGGAACTACCACTTCTGGAAACTATACCTTTACATCTAACACACCAACATTTGCTGCTACAGTAACAAGTGCTAATGCTTCATACTGTAGCCCATCTGGTGCTCCAGTTGCCTTAACTGTTGCTCCAACTGGAACTACTGCTGCTAGTACTTATGTATGGTCAACTGTACCTTCAAGTAGTTATACTGCTACAGGTGCTGCTGTAAATGTATCTCCTGGTGCTACTACTGTATACCAAGTAACAGGTACTGATGGAACAGGTTGTTCTGGATCTACTACTATTACTGTCGTTTCTTCATTAGCTATTACAGCTACATTGAATGCTTCAGCTACTACTGTATGTCCTGATACTGCTGTAACTATTTCAGCTACTGCTATTGGTGGAGGACCTCAAGTTGCTCCAACAGGATATGCTGCTTCTAATGCTACAAATACTTCAGATGAAGATATCTTAAATGTAACGTTTGGTTCTATTAACAATACGTCAACTTGTAGTACAACAGGTTCAGGAAGCTCTATTTTAAATGAGTATTCTGACTTTACGTCGTTGCCAGCTGCTGTTGTTTCTCCAGGTCAAACTTTACCAATATCTATTAACGTAGGTACTTGTGGAGGAAACTTTACTAATTATACAAACGTATATATTGATTATAACAGAAATGGCGTATTTGATTCTAACGAGCAAGCCTTTACTGAAGGTACTGGTGTTTCAGGTGCACATACTATTTCTGGTTCTATTACTATCCCTACTAACGCAAGTGCTGGGGTAACTAGAATGCGTGTATATGTAACTGAGTTTGGTAGTTCTACATCTTCTCCATCAACAACTTATTCTTGGGGTGAGACTGAAGATTATAACATTAACGTCTTAACTGATGTTACTGCCACTTCTTCTTATGCTTGGTCTTCTGTACCTGCTGATGCTACATTAGCTACGGAAACAGGTTCAAGTATCACACGTACTGTGTCTGCAAACACTACTTATACTGTAAGTGCTGTTTCTCCAGGTGGTTGTGCTACTACTGCAAGTACTACTATTACTACTCAATCGGGCGCTGTAGTTGTTACACAACCTGCTTCAACAACAGTTTGTCAAGGTGTAACTGCTTCATTTACTGTAGGTGCTACAGGACCAGGTTTAACTTACCAATGGTCTAAAAATGGAGTAGCGATTACAGGAAATGCTTCCGCTACTACTGCTACCTTAACGTTAACAGGTACTACACCTGCTGATAATGGAGCCTATAGTGTGTTAGTTCAACCAGTATGTGGTGATGACGCTGTAAGTAATGGTCTTGCTACTTTGTTAGTAAACCCTACACCAACTGCTACTGCACCTAGTGCACAGACCTTATGTTCTGGAGTACAAAGTGCCTTTGCATTAAATGGTACGCCAAGTGGTGTTACTTTTGATATCACAGGTGGAACAGCTATTGGTTTAGCTAATCAAACAGGTGTAACTGCAATTCCTTCGTTTACTGCTGTTACTGGTACTGCTACGCTTACCATTACGCCAAAAGCGAATGGTTGTACAGGTGTTCCAGTAACTGTAACTTATACAGTAAATCAAACACCTACTGCGGTTACTATTACTCCATCTTCTACTTCAGTTTGTAGTGCTGCAACTTCTGCAGTATTGTTAACTGCTGCTGGTGGAATTGTTCCTCCATCTTCTTACTGTATTCCAACAGTAACGCAAGTAGGAGCTACAGGTGATAATATTACTAATGTAACATTTGCCGGTATTAATAATACTACTGGTGATGGTCCTGGAGATTATAATTATTATACTGCTCCAAGTGCTGCTGTTACTGCTGGTACTGCAACTGCTATCTCTATTACTCCAAACACAGCATTCTCTCAAGGATTTAGAGTTTGGATCGATATGAACCAAAATGGTATTTTTGAAACAACAGAAAGTGTTTACGCATCTACTGCTGCTTCTACGACTACTTCAACAGGAACAATTACTGTTCCAACTACCGCTTATAACGGTACAACTCGTATGCGTGTTGCAGATAAATACAGTGCTGTTCCTGCAACTAGTGATGTTTGTGCTAATACTGGCTATGGAGAGTTTGAAGATTATAACGTAACTATTTCTGGTGCTACACCGAAACCTAGTACTGTAGTTTGGTCTTCTTCAGCTGGTGGATTATTCACTGATGCTGCTATGACTACTCCATATACTGGTGCAACTTCTGGAACTGTATATGCTAAACCAAGTGCTACTGCTACAATTACTGCTACTTCTACTGTAGTAGGTTGTTCAAGTTCAGCTAGTGCTACTGTAACTGTTGAAACTAGCACTACTACTGAGTACTCAGTAACTGCTTGTGGAACTTACCATTGGTCAATCAATGGTTCAGACTATACTGCTTCTGGTAACTATAGTTATGTAACAGGATGTCATACTGATGTATTGCATTTAACAATTTCTTGTTCATCAACATTGAACTTGAAAGTGGCTATCCAAGGTTACTATGACATTACTACTCACGCTATGCGTCCAGTAATGGCTAATCAAGGAGTAGGTACTAGTACTACTAATGTTGATGATGTTACCGTATCTTTAAGAGATGTAACGGATTATCATGTAGTAGCCACTACTACTGCTAAGTTACAGACTAACGGAGATGCTGTATGTGTTTATTCTACAGCACCAAGTGGTTCGTTCTATGTATCAGTTGCTCACAGAAATAGTGTTCAAATTATGAGTTCTACTCCTGTGACTGTTGGTCCAACACCATCATCATTTGACTTTACTGCAACTGCTTCAAGAGCCTTTGGAGATAACCAAGTGTTAGTTGACGGTGTGTACACTATGTACTCAGGAGACTTTAATCAAGATGGATTTGTTGATATTTTCGACTTCCCTGCGTATGACGCAGCCAATCAAAGTGGAGGTGCTTACGACGGAACTTACGTTGTAACGGATCTTAACGGAGACGGTTACGTTGATATCTTTGATTT
>CANBOV010000186.1 GCA_947371275.1 Flavobacteriaceae bacterium
TATAAATCTCAAGCATACCCAACCCTTCTTTTAAAAATCAGCACAAAAGAATTTGCAGATTCAAACGAGACATTCTATTATTACAGGTTTTTGGTAATTAATAACTTTTAGCGTGAAACAGACCCGAAAAATTAGCAATTCTATGGGCGCACGAAATACTTCTCCATTCCCAATCTCAACGAACACCACATCCACAAAGTGAGCGGCTACTTCAGTTTTTCGGGGTAGCCGTGATCTTGTTGAGGCAAATTCAGCAACTTGGATAAAAAAAATAGCGACATAATCAAGGGTATTTTCACCCTAAAAATTAGGGTGAAAATACCATACAGAAAATTCAAGATGTGTCGGAACTTTATAGCGTTGGAAATTACTTAAGAAATAATTAATTAAAATTCATCCACTCACGCATATCAAAACCATCTTTATGAAAAAGCAATTCAGCCATTGCCTGACAATTTTCATGCTATTGTTGGCCTCTATCTCTGCAAAAGGGATAACTGCACATTTTACAGCCAGTGTCACGGCAGGGTGTTCGCCATTGTCGGTTACTTTTCATTGCACTAATGCCCTTATTACCCATTACCATTGGAACTACACCACCCGTGACACATCAGTTGTAGGAAGCACCTACACTGCTGCCGGAACAGATACGGTGATACTTTGGGTAGATAGCATTGCAGGGGGAATTACTTATACGTCCAGCCCCGATACAATGCTTATAACGGTATACCCAAATCCCTCTGTAGGCTTCAACGTTGCGGATACGTCAGTATGCCCAGGCACACCCATCCATTTTATCAATACCTCCACGCCGGGTATAGGCAGCGCAACATATTTCTGGGTTTTCGGTGACGGCGGTACCGATACCGCAGCTTCCCCGACATATTCATCATATACCCATCCTGGATTCTATAACGTGAGGTTGACCGCAACCAACAGCATGGGATGCACCAGCTCACTGACCACTGATTCGTTCATTCATATTTTTACACCTCCCCTCCCTTATTTTACAAGTTCTGATACATTCCTATGTAACACCCCTGCAATAGCCCATTTTACAGACACAGTTACCGGAAATGGGCCGTTCACCCACCTTTGGGAATTTGGCGATGGTAACACGTCAGGGGGCCATAGTCCGACACACACTTACATCTTTGCGGGCAACTTCACCGTTAAATTGAAGGTAACGGATATCAACGGTTGTCAAGATAGCCTCATAAAACCCAGCTATATTTCCATTGACAGCGTAAGGGCGGCCTTTACAATTGCATCGGACACCATATGCCTGAATGATACTTTAGTGCTGACCGATGCAAGCAGCACTTATTTCTATACACACCTTTCCTGGGGAGACGGCAAGAGTGACAGTGCTACAACTGCTATTTACTATTACTCGCACCTCTACACTTCGTCCGGCACGCAAACGATTATCCTCATCAAACGCGACAGTCGAAATTGCTCAGACACCAGTACCCATAATGTCTACCTGGCGGCAGCTCCAGCCGTAAATTTCACACTTTCGCCAATACACCCATGCCCGGAACCCTTTGCCGATATTTCGGCCACCGACAGCGTTCCGGCAGGCTCCACGGTTACCTGGACATTTGGTGACGGGGGTACCGGGGCGGGTCACACCGTTTACCACACTTATACTACCCTGGACACGGTGCTGCCTGGTGGCGTACATTCTTATAAGATTGAGACTATCACCATGTCAGTAAATTATGCAGGTAGCTGCATCGTAAAAAGGGCAAAAAAGGATACAATTTACAACCTGATACTCGATGTCAAGGCAGATACCGCATCATCACGTTATGGCTGTAAAAGAACAGTATGTTTTAAGACCGTTGCAACTACTACTGTCCCCTATTTGACCACCGCCGTAACCTACCCGTTCCTGGCAGGGTGTACCCATTCCTGGAATTTCGGAGACGGCACCTTTTCGTCACTGGCTACACCCTGCCATTATTTTTCAGATACGGGCATCTTTATAGTGCGGGACACCTTGAGAACAGTTGATGGCTGCTGGGCCGTTGATACCGAGACCATCTACGTAGCCGCCCCTCCCAGAGTGATCATAACCCATGGGGGGCATGTCTGTTACCGGGATTCCATGTTGCTGGAGGCAACCATCATACGTGGGCCAGTGGACACTTTTTTTTGGCAGTTCAACGGTCGGGAAGGGCTTGACATAGAACTGAACGATTCAGTAAATCACCATTTTTCATATCCCGGAGTGTATACTGCCACCCTGACGGCTTCCCATTGGGGCTGCCGTAGCGACACACCATCTGTAATGGTGGATTCATTTGTTGTTGATTCTCCGATGGCACGGGCAGCAATCACCTATAGCTGTATCCACCCATTTCATGTTTTTTTTAGTGACAGCTCTTACGGTGACGATACCCATTTATGGATTTTTCATGACGCTACAACATCTGCCGCAGACACCGTTTCAAAGAATTACCCGGCAGTATTATCGTTAACCGACTACCCGGTAGAGCTGACAACCTATAATGCCAGAACCCATTGCAGGGACACTGCATTTGACACTGTACATGTTTTTGACCCCGTGGCATCCTTTTACTGCTCCGACACTGCTGTTTGTTTAGGTACTGCGATAACATTTTATCCGGATTCCAACACCAATATTTACAAACGATATCAATTTTACATTAATCGCACCATCCTATTTACTGATTATTTTCAGGCAATTCATTATGTCAGGTTCTCTCCTCCCGCCAGGGATACCATAATGTGTGTTTTCACGGATATACATAACTGCCCGGATACAGCCTACAGGCGTGTCGTGGTTGCGCAACCCGTTGCTGCCGTTGCTGTGGCTCCGGCCTGGGGCTGCAATCCCCTGCATGTGCTGTTTACAGATGTGAGCACTGCGTCAATAGGTGCCCACTTAGCCGGTTTTGAATGGCAGACCGGGGACGGGCTGGATTCCACGACTGTGCTCGATACGTTTTCGCATACCTATAACTATACAGGTTCATCCATCAGGGACACGTTTCGGATGATAGGAACAGTTTATGACAGTTTCGGGTGCCATGCCGCAGATACAGCATATATAACTGTTTTTCATCCCCATGCCAAATTCACTGTCAATGACACCATTCATTGTATGGGAGATTCTGTTGCCTTTACAAACTTATCGCTGACTACGACAGGCAGTTCCTACACCTGGAAATTCGGTGACGGGGCAAGTATCACCACTACATCTACGGCCGTAGTAAAGCATCCTTATTTTTCCATAGGCAATTTTTTAGCGAAATTGTTTGTTACAGACAGCCTTGGATGCGTTGATTCCTTTACCAGGGTCATACATTTAGTGAAACCGACGGCCTATTTTGGTGTAAATGATTCCATTTTTGTCTGCAAGCCCGCCACAGTAATTTTTCATGACAGTAGCACAGGAGCCGTCAGCATTCTTTGGAGCGATGGGTTAGGTAGTCCCTCCACCTCGCTCACAAACCCGACGTTTTCTTATGATACCACAGGCATATTCCGGGTCAGCCTTATAGCCACAGACAGTCATGGCTGCAAGGACACTGGTTATGTACACATAAAGATATTCGGCTATTCCGGCTCCTTTTTCTATCCCGACACACTTTGCAAATTCGATGCAGCTCTTTTCACTGCCCCAACTACGCACATAGATAGCATTATCTGGGATTTCGGGGATGCATCTGTTCCCACCAGCGGTTCATTAGCTGATACGATAATCTCTCATCACTATAACAGGCCCGGCACCTACGTGCCCATACTGACCATGATCAGCGTTGCCCATGGAACAAGTGCCCGTTGCGGCAGCCCGATATATGGTGCAGATTCCGTTAAAGTTGATTCAGTAGGTGCCTATTTTGTAGTGCCCGATAGTCCTGTTTGCCCCTACGCAACGGTTACTTTTATTGATGCTTCAACCAGTTTCTATTCGGTAATTTCAGGACACCATTGGTCTTTCACGACAACTGACACTGTGCTCACAGATACAGCAACATATGCCTTCGGCTCACCTGGCAAACACCCGGTAATACTAATTTCAAAGGATGCCTGGGGGTGCAAAGACACGCGGACGGATACTGTGGAGGTCTACCCTCCAATGCTGTCAGTCTCCCCCAATGACACCTTGTGCGCAGGTTCAATTGACACCCTGTGGGCAACTGGCGATACGAGCAGCTATACCTGGCATCCGGCGACAGGACTATCCTGTTCTGTATGTGACACGACTCACGCAACCCCTGCAAGCACAACAAACTATACAATAACAGGCATCAACATGCACGGCTGCCATGACACGGCAAAAATCAAGGTTACATTCATGGATACCGTAAGAATTAGCCCAATTACAGGACAACACCATATCTGCCGGGGCGATTCCGTTGTGTTTTCCGACACCGCACATGGTGGTTTCTGGAGTTTGTCCAACACCACCGTGGCAAGCCTGACCGGATCACGGGTCAAAGGTCTGGCCCAGGGACGGGATACTGTATTCTTCATAAAGAGTAACTACTGCTTTTCCGACACGGCATTTTACGAAATC
>CANBOV010000187.1 GCA_947371275.1 Flavobacteriaceae bacterium
CACCTTCAAGATTAGTTACATGTGTATAAGTACCACTTGTAGTATATGTTGCTCCATTGACTGACCATGTATATGTATCACAAGCCGAAACCGTTTCACTTGATGTTGTTGTAGTACAAGGTGAAAGTGTTAAAACTAAAGTTTCAGTATGACAACCTGTAACTGAAGTATATGTTCCACTTTCTGTATACGTTTGATCATTTACAGACCAAGTGTAGCTAGAAGCGTTTTCAGTTAAAGTAGTAGTATTGTTAGTACTTGGTGTAATTGTCAAGTGTAATGTTTCAGTATTACATCCTGTTACATGAGTATAATCACCACTAGCTGTTAATGCATCTCCAAACCATGTGTAAGAATCGCATACTGATTCAGTAGTCTCTGATGTAGAGCTTGGTGTAACAGTTAAGTGTAAAGTTGTAGTATTACAATTAATAGTACTAGTATAATCTCCACTTGTAGTATAGGTTTGACCATTGAATGTCCATGTGTAAGTATCACATGCTGAAATAGTAACATCAGGAGAAGTTGTACTTGGTGTAATGGTTAACGCTAACGTTTCTGTATGACATCCGTTTACATAAGTATAATTACCACTTGATGTATAAGTGTTACCATCTCCAGCTGTCCATGTGTAGGTGTCACAAGCTGAAATAGTAGTGGTATGTGAAGTTGAACTAGTAACTGTAACTGAAGTAGAAGCAGAAACTGCAGAACAACCGTTTACAGCCGTAACTGTAACTGAATAACTACCAGAAGTCGTAACAGCTATACTTTGTGTAGTAGCTCCGTTAGACCATAAATAACTAGCACCTGAATTTGCTGTTAAATTAACACTTGCTCCACTACAGAAAGAAGTAGGTCCATCTGCACTTATTGAAGCCGTAGCTGGAGTTTTAAATTCAACCGTTACATCGGCAGTATTAGTAGTGGCACATCCATTATTGATAGACCAACGGTAAACATAAGTACCTACCAAAGAAGCCGTAGCAGTAGAAGAACCATTATTAACCGAACTAAATGAAGTAGCACCAGGACCAGACACTTGAGACCAAGTTCCGATTCCAATTGTTGGTACATTACCTCCTAAAGCAGTACTATTTAAACCACATATTGATTGGTTTGAACCAATAGTAGCACTTGAAGGTGCATTAGAAGTTGACAAAGACAAAGCTAAATCATCTATTCTCCAGTTGACAGTCCCAGAGGCTGCAGCACTTGTTCCACCTGATCCATAAATACGGAAAGTAACAGGATTAGTATTTCCATTTCCTGAAATCGATAAACCGGTATTGGTTTTTAATGCATAAGCAGAATTTGCAGCTAAAGTTCCTGTAGCGATATCGCTAGTATAATTATCTAAACTACTTCTTAAGGTGTAAGCTTGAGGCCCTGAACCAGTACTTCTTGAACCAAAACTAATTCCAGTTAAAGTGAAATTGAATCCAGAAGTTGGTGTTACAGTAAAGGCAAAGTATGCTGAAGTTGAAGTAGAAAATGCTCCATTAACCGCTGCAATCCCAGCATTACCTGTCCCGGAAGCACCTGTGTATCCAGAAGAAACAGAAGTTAGAGATAAGAACGTTGAGGCTCCAAAACTATTTCCTTGTGACAATGCGCTAACCGTAACATTAGATTGTGTTGTAGTAGGTGATGCAGTAAATGGTGATGCAGTCCCAAAACTATATGCCGTAGTTCCTGTAACCGAAGTACAAGCTGGCTGTGTAACAGTTAATGATTGAATAACTTGTGGTGCAGCGTTGTAATTATCATTTCCTGCTTGATTGGCAGTAATCGTGGCTGTACCAGCACCCACTATCGTTACTGTGTTACCACTAATGGTAATTACAGATGAATCTGGTGAAGTGTATGTAATAGCTAAACCAGAACTTGCATTTTGAGTTAATGTATAACTTGTTGTTGAAGTAGTTCTAGTATCCGTTGAAGCCAAAGTTATTGATTGGTCAGCTTTCGCAATTGCAAAATTAAAATCAGCTGAATTAGCAGCTAAATAATTAGCATCCGAAGCTACTGAAGCAACCGCTTTATAACTACCTGCATTAATTGGTCTAGTAGCACTTGAACCATATATAGTTGGAGAAACTCCATTATAACTGTATGAAACAGCTCCTGTGGAACCCGTAACGTTTGAAGTACTTGGTCCTTGAGCAGTACCATTATATGTAAATGTAAAGGCTCCCGTTACAGCAATTGTCGAGCTTGCTTTGTTTATTGTAGCTGTTAATCCTGTTGGTTGTGCTACTGTATAATTAGCAGCTGAAGTACCATTTAATGTAAATCCTAAAGCTGTAATTGATTTGTTGATTCCCGCTGTAGCATTAGCAAACGCATAAGTAACTGAAGTACTGTTTAAGATAACATCATCTGAACCTACAACACCATTCAATAGGGCTGAACCCGTAACTGAAGCGGCCGTTGTCCCATCATAAGATTTATCTACTCCTGTTAGACCTGTGATAGTTAATCCTTTTGGTACTACTGTACTAGATGTTGTAGCCACAGTTAGTGAAGTTGCATCAGTACTGCTCAACGTTACATTACCAGCGTAAGATCCTGCTGCTGTTGTAGCTGCAAGACGAACATAAACAGGTGTACTTGCTAAACTACCTGTACCACCTGCAGTAATACTAGTAGCATACCCACTTCCACTTGACAATGAAACCTCATATCCTGATGGTGCGGCTATTGTAATAACATCTGATAACGATTGCCCACTTACATTGAAAGAAGTTGGCGCTGAACTAGCTGACCCATAAGTAGTATTAACTGCTGATAGAGAACCACTAGTAAATATAGTTGGGGTGTTTGCAATAATGTCTGCTGTTAATGTTGGTTGTGTAAGTGTATAATTTGAAACACTTGTACCGTTTAAACTATAACCAGTAACATTTACTGTTATTCCAGTGCCTACTGCTGAAGTAGCAAAGGTAGCGGTCGGTGCACCAATTAAAGTTACATCATCTGTCCCAACAACACCTACTAGAGTAGGCGTTCCACTCAAGGTGGCAACTGTTGTTCCATCAAAATTTTTATTATTGGCAGTAATGCCTGAAATCGTTAAATTTTTAGTGGTTACTGTCAACGTTTGCGTCGCAGAAGCTGCAGTATAGTTGGCATCACTAGCTTGAGATGCTGTTATTACAGCAGTACCTACCCCTACTAAATGTACGTTTCCAGAAACAATAGTAGCTACTGCTGCATTATCTGATGAATAGGTAATTGCATTTACAGCTGATGTGGCTGATGTGGCACTTGGTGTATAATCTGCACTACCGTAAACTTTTGAATTTGTGGTAGCAAAAGTTACAGATTGACTAGCTTTACTTACTGTAATATTTCCGCTTGCATAAGTTACCGCTGCATAATTGGCAGCATTATAGGTTGCTCCTGTTCCGTTGGTTAATGCTGAAGGTGTAACAGTACCTACATAAACTGCAGGTGAGACAGTACTTAAAGTAGCTGAATCTGTTGAAGCACCACCGGTTCCATAAGTATTGGTAACTGAAGCTCCTGTTCCTAAACTATCTGTATATAATAAACCCGAAACTGTAAATCCTGTAGAAGAACCGTTCGTTAACGTTGCTCCATATGTTTTAGAGACGCCATTAGCTGTAATGGTTAATCCAGTAGTTGCTGCGTTTATAGTTAATGTAGCTGTAGTACTTCCCGCATTGAAGCCCGTTACAGCAGCTATATTAGCCGTAATGGTTGTTGTACCTACTTTTTTAATGGTTACCGCAGCTGTCGAACTATCGATTGTAGCCACAGTTGTATCAGAACTGGTATAAGTGATCGTACCTGTACTATTGCTTGAAGAAGCAGCCATGGTAAATCCATTAGCATCTCCATAATTTTTAGTTACAGCACTATATGTATTAAAAATTGGGTTAACATTAGCTGTTGCTGTAGCAGTCACACTAACATTATCAACACCTAAACCTTGTGCGTTGGTAGCTGTAGATCCTGTTGTAACCGAATAATCCCAACGTAAATAAAAATTTGAACCACTAGCAATTGACAACCCTGTAATTGAAAATGTTTTTGCTGTAGAACCTGCCGGTGAAACAGCATTATTATTAGCATCCGCAGCAAAAGATTGATTTCCTGAAGACACGGCAGTCCATGTACTACCATCTGTTGAATAAAAGAATAATATACCAAAACCAGAAGCATTAGATCCGTTTCTATATTTTTCTACACTAAAAGAACCATCCAATTTAGTAATTGGTGACCCTGTTGAATTTACATATTGAGCAAATAAATGCATTGGTGCCGCTGCTGTAGCCGTAAATGGTGAAGTACCACTTGCTAAGAATCCAACACATCGATCTGTAGCACTTGCTGCAACTCCATCTCCATAATTGTAAATACCTCCCGATGAAACAGCTGCTGCTGTTCCTCCTAGTTGAGTTGTTGCGGTTCTATTGGCACCCGTCCAAGTTAAAGGGCTACCGGTATCTCCAGCTTTCCATTGATTTGTAGTAAGTGCAGCTGTTGCAGAAGTACCTAACATTGAATCAAAATTTTGAGTCACTGCTACTCCTGATGTAGTTACACTTATTTGTCCATAGCCCTTCCCAGAGATCAGTAAAAACATTAAAGCAAAACTCAGAAATAAAAGGGAGTTCACTTTTTTAGATAGTAAATTGTTTTTCATAAATTAATATTAAATTGAGAAGGCAAATCTAAGTCATAAGAATAGTAAATTCCATAAGTTGATATTAACTAATCGTTAACTAACCTGTTAGATTTATTTAATCGAATATTTGTGTTTTTAATCGGATATTTTGTGAGAGTATTTTCTTATTATTAAAAATAAACATAAC
>CANBOV010000188.1 GCA_947371275.1 Flavobacteriaceae bacterium
TTATAATCACCAACGATACTGTCGGTAGTTACAAAAAATAGAAGCGGTACTTTTTTTGTTTTCCAACCGATATCTTTTTTATTTCCTAAGCGGTACTTTTTTTGTCCACCATATTAGTAACAAAAAAATATCCCGCTAACCAATGGTTAACGGGATATTACTATCTTCACGCAAAACCTGACAGGTTTTTAAAACCTGTCAGGTTTGAACTAACTCACCTGCAAAGCGTCTTGCAAACTTCCACTACGCACCACAATGTTGGTAGTTCCATACCCTTTGCGAACTTCCAGTGTATAACTTCCCGGGGCAAGAGCTGGGATGCTAAACATCAATTTCCCCTCAGTACGACTGGCAATAACCGTTACTTTGGTAGCTGTGCCATTAGCGGCAGTAAAGAAAATACCTTCGGCGGCATTGGCCGGGTTAAACTTCAATTCTTCGCCTACAATTTGACCAATACCTCCAGCGGTTACAATGCTGTTAGTAGTTTGCGAGTTGATGTCGGTATATTCAACCAAAGCAGGAGTGGTTTGCACTTGCAAGATTTTTTCTACCAATGCGGCATTCATTTTTTGAGTAAGCAAAGTACCTGAAGAAACGGTAGCTTTCTTGATGTGACGTGATGGGTCAAAACTATCTGTTGCACTCGTAAACACGCCATTCACTGCAGGGCGAATGTTAACCAACGGCAAGTTGACACTGTTGCCCTCAGCTACTTCGTCTGCCACTACATCAAAAAATACTTTAAGCACCGCTTGGCAGTCTGCCTCAGTAATGGTGCTGCCACGACGCAACATTTCTTTAATAATGCTTTCTACGGTGTGGGTTTGGTTTGCCACCACACGAGCCGAACAGTCGTTAGGGTCCGGCGTAATGGGATTGTTCTGTAAATAATACTTAATTGCCATTTTATATTGATTTTAAAATTACACTTTGGGTTTTATTTAAACCCTCGCAGTGTTGAAACCTGTGAGGGTTGGGTTTTAATTAATCTTTTAAAAATTTACTTATTAACTTTTCATCTCCTGAAACCGCTTCGATGATGTACATTCCGCTAGCTAAAAGTTCTACATTAACTTGGGTTGTATTGCTAGTTTGGGTTAAAACAACTTTGCCTGTAAGGTCGGTGATGGTAATTTTGTCTAAGCTAATATTGTTTGCGGTTTGCAGATGCAGTTTGTTTGTTGCAGGGTTTGGGAATAACGTGATGTTTTGTTGTTGAAAATCGGTTGTGGCGAGGTCTGGGCCCAGTTTGACTAACCACCAACCAGTTTGCCCACTGGTTATATCACCATCAATGGATGAACTTCCCCCCGAAACGACATAGCCTCCATCGATGGTTTGCAAGATGCTAATTGCTTGGTCATCGTCAGTGCCTCCAAGTGTTTTTTGCCACTGAAGAGCCCCATTCGAATTGAGTTTTACAATCCAAAAATCAGCTCCATTGCCGCCATGAAATCCTGTCACATCGCCATCGTTCGAGTAAGTTAGTCCTGCCACGATATAGCCCCCGTCGGCGGTTTGCTGGGTGCTTTGTGCCCAGTCATCATTGATTCCTCCAAGGGTTTTTTGCCATTGTAAAACGCCGCTGTTGCTGATTTTTACTATCCAAAAATCGTCACCATAGCCACCGTGAAATCCAGTGACATCACCCGTAGAAGAATTTGTGTGTCCACCTACAACATATCCCCCGTCGGAAGTTTGTTGAATACTGGTTGCAAAGTCATAACCTGTACCTGTTCCACCATAGGTATTTTGCCATTGCAATACACCGCTCGCATTAAGTTTTACTACCCAATATCCCCCTACATTGTTTCCTGCAACATCGCCATCGGTAGAGAGGGTGTAGCTTACCATGATAAAGCCACCATCAGAAGTTTGTTGCAAGCTTGTAGGCCGGTCTATATTAGTCCCTCCTAGGCTTTTCTGCCATTGTATGACACCACTGCTATTAAGTTTGACTACCCAAGCATCTTGATTTCCATGATTTCCAGTTACATCCCCATTGATAGAGTCCGACTGACCTGCAACGATATAACCGCCATCGGAGGTTTGTTGGATACATTTTGCATAATCATAAAAAGAACCTCCATAGGTTTTTTGCCATTGCAGCACGCCGCTTGCACTGAGTTTGACAATCCAATAATCGGCCCCTCCATGATTTCCGGTCACGTCCCCATTGGTTGATGTGGTCGATCCAGCTACTATGTAGCCGCCATCTGTGGTTTGCTGAATGCTGTTTGCCATGTCATCTCCAGACCCTCCCAGCGATATTTGCCACTGAATCAATCCACTAGAGTCTACTTTTACTACTTTAAAATTTGCATAACTAGTTGGATAGTTATAGCCCGCAAAAACATACCCTCCATCGGTGGTTTGTTTCATGCACGTTTCATAGGTATAAATATCTCCTGGGATGGTTTTCTGCCACTGAATAGCTGGGGCTTGGGCAAAAGTTACAATTTGTGCTAGCGCAAAGGCTAGTGTAAGAATAGTTTTTTTCATTGTTTTGTTGTTTATTTTAACCCTCGCAGTGTTGAATCCTGCGAGGGTGTGTTATACACTATAATCACTAGTTTCTAACCAAACGAATGGCTTTCATTTCGTTGGCTTGAGAAACTATTATGTTGTAAATACCTTTTGAAAAAGTACTACCAATCTGTAAATTGGTAACTTCTGTAGGGCTTACTTGGTGCGTTTCTACCAATTTACCCATCATGTCATAAACTGCAATGGTTACATCTTCTTTGCTCGGCGTTTCTAAGTTTAAATTGAAAACGGTTGCAAACGGATTTGGATAAACCGAAACAGCAAATTCGGTAGTAGCAACAATTTCTCTTGCAGTTGCTCCCGGTGTATAAATGTTGCACGAAGCACCATAGTTGCCGTAAAATCCGTTTATTTTAGCCGCCACACGGATCGCATAAGTAGTCCCATTAGCTACCACAACTCCCGCTTGCGACAATTTGAAATTATAAGTTGAAGAATCGTAAACCGTAGTAACGCCACCAGTTGTGATTTCAAAACGATAGCCAGTAGCTCCTGAAACCGGTGAAGCTGGAATTTTTGTGTCTAATGCTGCTAAAGTAGCACCACAATAGTTAGGATGGACTTGTGTGGTTGGGACGCTACTTGTAGCTAAAACAGGAGTTGCAACAGAACAAGTAGCACCATAATCGCCATACACACCATTGACTAAAGCGGCAACTCTAATAGTATACGTTATGCCGTAATCCACCACTACACCGGCTTGCGACAATTTAAA